>NZ_CP195191.1:3507500-3807500 GCF_051200875.1 Thioclava sp. FR2 | reverse complement strand
CGACCTTCACCGTCTACCATATCGAGACCGAACACCACGACGTGATCCTTGCCAATGGCGCGCAGGCGGAAAGTTTCATCGATTATATCGACCGTAAAACCTTCGACAATTACGCGGAATATGCGGCGCTTTACGGCGATGAACCTCTCATCACCGAAATGCCCTTGCCCCGCATCTCCTCCCGCCGCCAACTGCCTGCCGATATCGCTGCGCGGTTCGGAATTGCTGATTTCGGCGCGGATGTGACGGCAGAAGTGATGGCGTTCTTGGCGCAAAAGCGGGTGGCCTAAGCGCTCGTTTGACCCAAAGGGTTAAATTTCCGTAAAAACGAAACGATAACCCATTGATTTCAAAGGATCAAAAAAGCGTCCCCGACGGGGACGCTTTTGCGGCCCCGGGTTCAGGCCGCCACCTGCCCCAAAAGCCGCCGTGTCGCCGCCAAGACCCTTGCGGCCACCTCGGCCGGGCCTTTTTCGCGGGAAAGCGCGGTCATCGGCACCTCCAGCGACAAGGGAAGGTCTGCGGGAAGCCGGGCAAGAATAGCTGTCAGATCAATCTCCCCCTCCCCCGGCGGCAACCGTTCCGCCCGCCCGGCGTGGAACAGATCCTCGGTCGTGTAGGGCGGGCAAACCGGGGCGTCGCAAAGATGCAGAAAGGGCATCCGTCGCGGGGCCAGCCGGGACAGATCGTCCAGCGAACTGCCCGACCGGTTGAAATGAAGGGTGTCGACCAGCACCCCCAAATCCGGCGCGCCGCTGGCCTCCACAACCCGCAAGGCGGTGGCCAGATCGGGCACATTGGTCCAAGGGAAAAACTCCAGCACACAAGACAACCCGCGCCTCCGGGCCGCCTCGTGAAAGGCCGCAAGATTGTGCGACAAGCGCGAAAGATCGGGATCATAAGGCGCGCAGATCACCTGCCTCGCCCCCAGCGCGGCCCCGGCATCCAGAAAGGCCGCGTAATCCTCTCCGCGAAACTCTGGGGTCATGCGGACGAATTCAATGTCCTGCACTTTGATCCCACTGTCCTGCACCGCCCGAACAGTCTGCCGCAGCAGCCCCGCATCCAGATGCAGCGGATAGCCCGGCGTCGTGTCTGTCACCCGGATCAACCGCAGCCCGACAGCGTCATAACCCAAACCCGCCGCAAGGCGGATCATCTCGGGCGGGGGCAGGTCGATCACGGTCAAATGCGCCAGCGAAATCGGATGGGTCATTTCCCTTCCTCCAAAGATCGTGCAGCCTGCCGTCCTGCGACAAAGCCGAAGGTCAGGGCGGGGCCAAGGTTGATACCGCCTGCCGGGTAAAAGCCGCCCATCACGCTGGCCATATCCCCGCCGGCCGCATAAAGGCCGGGGATGGGGGTGCCATCGGATCCCAGCACCCGCGCCTCGGCATCTGTCTGCAGCCCCGCAAAAGTGCCGAAACTGCCGGGGATCACCCGCAGCGCCAGATAGGGCGGGCGGTCGATCGGGGCGACACAGGGGTTCGGACCATGCGTGGCATCGCCCTGAAGGCGCATGTAAGGGGTCGTTCCCCGATGGAAAGCCGGATCATCGCCCGAAACCGCATGGCGGTTCCAATCCGCCAAAGTGGCCTCCAACCCAGCAGGATCAATCCCGCAGCGCTGCGCCAGATCGCGCGGGGACCGGGCCGAAACCAGATAGCCGTTCCGCAACCAAGGCCGCAGCGGCAGCGGAAAGGGCCGCGAAATCCCCAGCCCGTAGCGCCGCTGAAAAGCGCGGGTGGCAATCAGCCAAGCCTCGGGCGTCTTGTCTGCGGGCGTCGCCGCCAGCAGGGCCGTCACGAAATCATGGTAGCCCAAGCCTTCATTACAGAACCGCTGACCATTTGGCAGAACTGCAATCAGGCCGGGTTTGCCGCGCTCAATGATATGGGGAAAGGGGGCCTCGCGCCCATCGGGCCAGCGCACTAGGCTGACCGGGCACCAGGCGCCGGGGCTGGCCAAGTCCTTGGCCTGTTGCGCCCCCACCGCCTCTCCCAGATGCAGGCCGTCCCCTGTCGCCGTTTCAACCGCCAAGGTGCGGTGGCTTTCGGCTGCCGGAAACTGCGCGGCGCGGCGCACGGGATCATGGGCAAAACCGCCACTTGCCAGAACCACACCGCAGCGCGCCGATACCCGAAGTTCCGCACCCTTTGAGACCAGCACTGCGCCCGTGACCCTTCCCCTTTCATCCCGCAGCACTTGCTGAGCCGCGTGTCCCGGCCACAATTCCACCCCGGCATCCAAGGCCGAGCGCATCAGACGCGCCACCAAGGCGTTGCCGTTGCGCAATTGTGTGGCCCGCCCATAGCGCGCCAGATCCCACAGATGCCGTCCCATGCGCCGCGTCACATGAACAAAGGCCGGCAGATTGCGGGTCATGGTCATAAAGGCCCGCAAATCGGCACCTGCCTGAATCGTAAGCCCCCAAAAGGCGGTCTCGCGCAAAGGCCGGCGCAGCAACCGGAACGCATCCCCCAAGGCGCGGCCATCGTAGGGCTGCGCAATGACCGAACGCCCCCCAGTTCCGGCGCCGGGAAGATGGCCATAGGTATCGGGAATATGGCTGCCCGGCTCAAAGCGCAGCGCTGTCTTGGTTTCAAAGAAGGCAACCATCTGGGGCGCATTTTCCAGAAAGCTTTGGACCAAAGGCGCCTTGAAGTGATTGCCCAGAACCGCCTGCAAATAGGCCTCGGCCGCCTCGCGATTGTCTTTGGTGCCTGCACGCGCGCAGACCGGATTGCCGGGGGCCCAGATCCAACCGCCAGACCACGCGGTTGTTCCGCCGAGGACATCGGCCTTTTCCGCCACAATCACCCGTAGGCCGTGATGCGCGGCGGTAACAGCGGCAGCCAACCCTGCCGCGCCCGATCCGACGACCAGCAGGTCACATTCCACTGTCATGGCTTGCTCCAGCACAGCAAGGGAGAGGCGGGCAGCAATTCACCAACCGTTTGTGCAGCCTGTTGCAGAGCGGGCAGCAGCGCCCGCCTGCGGTCGGACGTCAATCGCACCGATGGCCCGGCAATCGACAAACAACCAATGACCTGACCCTCGGGCCGCCGCACCACCACCGCAAGGGCGGCCATCCCGGCCTCGAAACAATCGACCGCTTCCGAAAACCCCAAGGCGCGATCGCGAACCAGCATAGCCTCAATCTCTTCAATCCTTAGCGTGCAGCCTTCGACGGCCCCGGCAGGCGGCGTCACCCCCTGCTGCAAGATCAAGTCCCGCGCCCGCAATGGATCAAGACTGGCAGCCCAAGCCCGCCCCCCGGCGCTGTAGGCCAAAGGGACAACAACGCCCTGCTCTCTGGCCGGATCATAACGCAGACCTGACGTCGCCCCCTGCGCCACAGCCACCCAGACCAGCTGATCACCATCCACCAAGGACAGGCGCACCAGTTCCCGGCTTTCTGCGGCAAGAGCCTCCAACACTGGCTGGATCACATCGCCCACCCCAAGCCGGCCCAGATAACCCAAGCCCAAGGCCGCAAAGCGCAGCGTCAGCACATAGTCCCGGTTTGTCTGCGGCTGCGCGGCATAGCCCAGCCGGACCAGATCATTCAACAAACGATGCGTCGCGGATGGCGCCAGCGACAAGGTTTCGGCCACCGATTGAACCGACAATCCGTTCGGGTGCTGGGCCAGAAGTTCAAGTACGGCAAAGGTGCGATCCAGGGCGGCTGTCATTTCCGATTCCCATTTTGGAATGTCATTCCAATATTTGCGATCCGATGACGGATCAACCCTCTTGTTCGCTTTGCGGCACTGCGCCACTGTCTGCCCATGAAGGAACTGACGCTGAGACAGGTCGAAGTGGTGCGCGCGGTGATGATCGCGGGCAGCATTCAGGGTGCGGCTGACTTGCTGGCAGTCTCGGCCCCCGGCATCAGTCGCCTGATCAAGCATACCGAGGAGGCGCTCGGCATCCGCCTCTTTGACCGGCGGGCCGGAGTTTTCGTCCCCGCCCCCGAGGCCCATTCCATTTTCGAAATGATCAACAAGGTCTATCGCGAGGTTGAAAACCTTAACAGCGCCGTCTCTTCTCTGAAAAAGGGAGAGGACGTTCACCTCTCTTTCGCCTCAGCCCCCTCCATCGCGCAGTTCATTGCCGCACGAGCCATTCGTTCTGTCCGCAGCCGCTTTCCCGATCTGATGATCGACCTGAACATCCTGAAAATCGAAGAAACCTCGGACTATCTTTTGCTTGAACGGGGCGAGATGGTGTTCATGTCCTCGCCTTTCGACACCTCGGCGCTGGAATCCACACCGCTTGCCAAAGGCCGGATCGTGGCCATCGTGCCCGAAGGCCACGAACTGGCCCAGCAAGAGGTCGTGTCTGTCCATGACCTGATGCACTTCCCCTTTATCGGCGTCGACATAAACGACCCCTACGGCGAAATCCTAGCCCGCCCCTTTCGCGAGGCAGGGTTAGAGCCGCGCCACACCATGCGCGGTCGCTTTGCCCAGACGACTGTTTCACTGGTGCGACACGGTCTTGGCGTGGCCATCATCGACGAATTCTCGGTCGCCGAGGTTTATATGCCGGGCCTAGTCCGCCGCCCGCTGAAAGAAGATGCCAGCATCACCGCATGGTGTGTGCAAAAACGTGGGCGTATCCTGTCCAGCTTTGCCGAATACACGATCGAGCGGTTTCGTCATGAACTGCAGGCCGCTACGGCACGAACCTCATGGGATCCACAAACACGAAATTAACATCGTGTTATGCCAAGCGTTTTATCGGTATTTGCCGTTAAAGATAGATTCGCGGTAAAGGTTCTTTATCCCGCCTTGGGCTCAGGGCGCGGTCACATAGGTCAGGGAGGACCCCCATGTTGAAATCCGTTATCGGTGCGGTTGTCGCACTGGGACTGGGCGCACTGCCCGTATTCGCCGAATATCCCGAAAAAGAAATTCAGGGCATCATCCAGTGGGGCGCCGGCGGTTCGACCGACACCGTGTCCCGTGCGATCACGCCCCATGCCGAAGCTGTCCTTGGTGGCACTGTGGTGATGCAGAACCTGACCGGTGGCGTCGGTGCCATCGCGCTGAACCAAGTCGCGGATGGTGAAGCCGATGGCTACACCCTGCTGTTCGGTGCAGAAAACCCGTTGCTCTACAAAGTCATGGGGCTTGGCGACAAAGACTATAGCGACTTCACCCCGATCAACGTGATCGCCCGTGGCGTGCCGATGCTGGTTGCGCGTCCCGATGCACCGTTCAACACCTTCCCCGAGATGGTGGATTACATCAAAGCGAACCCGAAAGCCGTGAAGTTCGGCTCGACCGGTCCTGGCGGCCTGCCTTCGGTCGTCACTGCGATGATCAATTCGGAAACCCCGCTTGACGTGACCTTCGTCCCCTATGACGGCGACGGCCCTGCCCTCACCGGCCTGCAAGGCGGTGCCATCGACGTGATGCCTGCCGTTCTGGGCGCCGCGATCGAAGGCATCAAGGGTGGCAAGATGAAGGCCATCGCAGTGTTTGACACCGAACCGGCCCCGCAACTGCCGGAAGCCGCAACCATCGTCTCGACCAATCCGGAATTTGCCAAATACCTGCCTTGGGGGCCGTTCTTCGGCGTCTTCGTCAAGAAAGGCACACCGGATGATATCGTGGCCAAGCTGGTCGCCGCCTACGCCGAGGCAGCAAAGAACCCGGAATTCACCGCTCTGATCGACGGTCGCGGCTTCAAGATGCTGTCGCTGTCGGGCGCCGAAGCCGAAGCGTTTCTTGCCAAATGGCAGTCTGACACCGCATGGCTGGTGCATGGCGCAGGCCTGACCAAGGCGTCCCCGGAAGAGTTCGGTATTCCGAAGCCCTGATCGCCTGTAATCTGACATGATCTGACACCGCCCCCTTTCTTCCGCAAGCGGGGCGGTGTTTTCATTCCTACGCCAAGGCAAATCGACTGCCGAAGCAGGGAAAACCATCGGAAAGGGAGAGGGCCGATGCAAGGGAAACACCCCAGACGACCGGGCGAATTGGTCTTCAACGCGGCAATGGTCGCAGGCAGCCTGTTCCTGCTCTATTCCGCCTACGGCATTTCCGGGTTCGAGGCCCTTTCAGGGGCCGGATCGGTCCCGATGGCCACCACCGCCGTCATGCTGGTCTGCGCGGTTCTGGTCCTGCGTGAGACTCTTCAGAAAAGCGCCGTGACCAGCGAAAAGCTGGAGCGCGATATTCTGCCACTTCCCGTCATTCTGACCATCCTTGCGATTGGCGCCTATGCCCTGCTGTTGAAACCTCTTGGCTTTCTGCCAACCTCGTTTCTCTTTCTCTGGGGCATGATCAAATACCTCAGCCGCCGCAGCCTTCTTTGGTCGGCCTTGGTCGCCATCGCCACTGTGGCCGTGATCTACCTGATCTTCCGCCTGATCTTTACCGTCCTGATGCCACCCGGCATCGTGCCCGAAGGCGAGATCATCGCCTGGGTCAAGGGTCTGTTCGCGACAAAGGGGAACTGAGATGGACGTGATCAACAACCTTCTGATCCCGGTGCTGGATCTGAAACTTTTGGGATTGATCGCCGCCGGAACCTTTGCCGGCATCTATGTCGGCGCCATTCCCGGCCTTTCGGTCACCATGGCCGTGTCGATCCTGATTTCCTTCACCTTCTCATGGGACGTCTACCCGGCCCTTGCCCTGATGATCGGGATCTATATGGGCGGGGTCTATGGCGGCTCGCGCACCGCGATCCTTCTGAATATCCCCGGCGCGCCTGCCGCCATCGCCACCGCGCTGGATGGCTACCCGATGGCCCAGCAGGGCCGCGCGGGCGAGGCTATTGGCATCGTGACCGTCGTGTCCTTCATCGGTGGCTTCATCGGCATCTTCGCCCTTGCGGCCTTTGCCCCCACGCTGTCTGATTTCGCCATCCGCTTTCAGCCACGCGATTACATGATGCTGGGCCTTCTGGGCATCCTGCTGGTTGGCTCGCTGTCCGGTGAAAGCCTTGTCAAAGGCATCTTCTCGGGTGCGCTTGGCATTGGCATCGGCGCGGTCGGCATGGACCCGCTGACCTTCACCGAACGCTTCACCTTCGACATCCCCGGCCTGCGCTCGGGCGTCTCGTTCGTCGCCGTAATGATCGGGATGTTCGGCATCTCGGAAGGCCTGATGCAGTTGCACACCGTCAATTCCGCGGCGGTCAAGCAAACCATTAGCCGCATCGTGCCGTCCTGGGCCTCGGTTCGCAAACACCTGCCCTTGGGACTGCAGACCTCCTCCATCGGCACAGTGATCGGCGCCCTGCCCGGCACCGGTGGTGATATCGCCGCGCTGATCGCCTATGACCACGCCCGCCGCGTGACCAAGGAACCCGAGGTTCCCTTTGGCAAAGGCGCGATCGAGGGACTTGTCGCCCCCGAAACCGCCAATAACGCCGCCGTCGGCGGGGCTTTCATCCCGATGCTGACCCTTGGCATTCCGGGCGATGCCGTCACCGCCATCATGATCGGTGCGCTGTTCATCCACGGCCTGAACCCCGGCCCGCTTTTGATGACCAGCCAGCCTGACATGTTCTGGTTCATCGTCTCGTCGCTGATGCTGGCCAATGTCTTCATGCTGATCTTCGGCCTGACCGGCATCAAATTCTTCGTCAAAATCGTCGAACTGCCCCGCACCGTTCTTCTGCCCGTCATCCTGCTTCTGTCCATCGTCGGCGCCTTTGCTGTGAACAACAGCCTGTCGGATGTCTATTGGATGCTGGGCTTCGGCGTCTTTGGCTACTTCATGAAACTCTACGGCTACCCGCTTGGCCCCGTGATCCTTGGCGTGATCCTGTCGCGCCTTCTGGATGACAACTGGCGGCGCGCCATCATCTCGGATCAGGAAAGCCTGTGGATGCTGTTCAAAGGCATCGTCGCAAGCCCGCTATCCTTGGTGCTGTTCACCACGGTCGTCCTGATCTTCCTGTCCAAGACCCCCCTGTGGTCCATGATCTTCCGCAAAAGGAGCGCCTGATGACCGCCGACATCCACCTTGGCCTGATCGGCGACAATATCGCCAAATCGCAGGCCCCGCGCTTTCACCGACTTGCGGGCGCGCAGAACAGAAAGAAGGTGGTCTATGACCGCCTTGTTCCGGCGGACCTGAAAGAGGACTTTGATGCGCTTTTTGCCCGCCTTGGCCCCGATGGCTATCGCGGCGTGAATGTGACCTACCCCTACAAGGAACGCGCCGCAGCCAAGGTCAAGGTGGACGATCCCTTGGTGCGGGCCATCGGGGCGGTGAACACGGTCATCTTTGACGACGGCGGCCCGCACGGGTTCAACACCGATTACTCGGGGTTTGTCGCCGCCTACCGCCATATCCGTGGCGCGGCCAACCCCGGCCCTGTCCTGATGATCGGCGCGGGCGGTGTGGGCAAAGCCGTTGCCTTCGGGCTTGTCGCCCTTGGCCTGACGGACTTGCGCATCGCCGAACGTGACCTGCCCAAGGCCGAGGCACTGGCTCAGGCCCTTCGCGCCGTGAAACCGGGGCTGACCGTCACCACCGGGACTAACGCCGCCCAATTGGCCAAAGGTGCCGATGGCCTGATCAACTGCACCCCCGTCGGTATGGTCGGCTATGACGGCACCCCCTTGGCCCGCCCGCATATGACTGGCGCGAAATGGTGTTTTGACGCAGTCTATACCCCAATCGACACCCAGTTCCTGCAAGATGCCGGTGCCGAAGGCCTGCAGATCATCACCGGCTACGAACTGTTCTTCGGTCAAGGCGTCGATGCTTGGGCCATCTTCTCTGGCCTGCCGCTGGATACCGACCAAATGCGCCGCGACCTTGCCGATGGAAAGGACGTCTGATGAAAACCTCGATTGCCACAGTCTCGATCTCGGGAACCTTCACGCAAAAGCTCGAAGCGATTGCCGCGGCAGGCTTTGATGGCATCGAGATTTTCGAACAAGATTTCCTCGCCTCGGATTTCACCCCGCAAGAGGTGGGCCAGATGGTCCGCGATGCCGGCCTGACCATCACCCTTTTCCAGCCCTTCCGCGATTTCGAGGGACTGCCAGAACCCCACCGCAGCCGCGCCTTTGCCCGTGCCGCCCGCAAGTTCGACCTGATGAACCAGCTTGGCACCGATCTGGTTCTGGTCTGCTCGTCTGTCCATCCCGCCGCCATGGGCGGCATCGACCGCATGGCGGCAGATTTCAACGAACTCGGCGATCTGGCGAAATCTCATGGCGTGCGCGTGGGGTTCGAGGCGCTGTGCTGGGGTCGCCATGTGAACGATCACCGCGACGCGTGGGAAGTCGTGCGCCGCGCCGACCATGACAATGTCGGCCTGATCCTTGACAGCTTTCACACGCTGGGCCGCAAGATTGACCCTGAAACCATCCGCCGGATTCCGGGCGACAAGATCTTTTTCGTTCAACTGGCCGACGCGCCCGCCATCGAGATGGACCTGCTCTATTGGTCGCGCCACTTCCGCAACATGCCCGGCGAAGGCGATCTTGATGTCACGGGTTTCATGCGCGCAGTTGCCGCGACCGGATATTCCGGCCCGCTCAGCCTTGAGATTTTCAATGACCAGTTCCGCGCAGGCCTGCCCCGGCTGGTCGCCCGCGACGGCCACCGCAGCCTGATTGCTCTGATGGATCAGGTCCGCCGGACCGAGCCGAACCTGTCCGTAGACCTGCCCGCCTTCCCGGCCCCTACGTCGGTCACGGGCATTGAATTCATCGAATTCGCCACAGCACCTCAAGAAGCCCCCTCGCTTGAAATCCTGTTGCAGGCCACGGGTTTTGAACGGGCTGGGGGCCATGTGTCAAAGCCCGTTTCGCTTTGGCGCCAGGGCGGCATAAACCTGTTGGTGAATACCGACAGCGAAGGCTTTGCCCATACCTCTTACGTCGCCCACGGGACGACCGTTTCCGAAATCGCCCTGCTCGTTCCCGATGCCAAGGCTGCACATGACCGCGCCACCGCGCTCTTGGCACAACCCCACCAACAGGCACATCGGGCCGAAGAGTTGGAGATTCCCGCCATTCGCGGTGTGGGCGGCAGCGTTCTGCGTCTGCTCGACACCGGTGCGGGTCTGGGCAAGATCTGGGACGTCGATTTCCGCAGCGGCGCAACCGCCACCGGCGCGGGCCTGACCCGGATCGACCATATCGGCCAGACCATGCCCTATGACGAAATGCTCAGCTGGGCCTTGTTCTACAACTCCATCTTTGGTGCGACCAAAGCCCCGATGGTGGATGTGATCGACCCCGATGGCCTTGTCCGCAGCCAAGCCGTGCAATCAGGCGGGTTGCGCGTCACCCTGAACGGGGCCGAAGCCCGACGCACCCTTGCAGGCCGTTTCATCGAAGAAAGTTTCGGCGCCTCGGTCCAACATATCGCCTTCGCCAGCGATGACATCTTTCAAACCGCTGCTGAGCTTTCTAAGCGAGGCTTCCCCTTCCTGCAAATCGGCGCGAATTACTACACCGATGTCGAGGCCCGCTTTGGCCTTGACCCCGCCCTTGTGGCCCGGATGAAGGCCGCGAATGTCCTCTATGACGAAGATGCCGGGGGCCAGTTCTTCCAGCTGTATTCCGCCCCGCGCGCCGACGGCATCTTTTTCGAAATCGTTCAGCGACAATCGAACTATCAGGGCTATGGCGCGCCCAATGCACCTTTCCGCATCGCTGCACAGAAACGCTCAACCCGTCCGGCAGGGATGCCCCGCTATTAAGTTCGGGGCGTCCCTTCCTGCGCCTGAACCTCGTGACACAAGCGCATCAACAATTCCAACCCCGCGACGGGCCGCGCCGATTGGCGCCGCGTGATGCCGACGGCCCCGGATAGAAACCGCACGCCTGTCGGAATTTCGATCATCGCCCCCCGATCCAATTCCTCGGCCACCACCCCGCGTGAAATGAACCAGACGGCATCCGATCCCGCCAGAATGCCCCGCCCCACGGCCAAAGCCACCGTCTCGAACGCCGGGCGCAGCGCGGGCAGACCAAGGCTTGCCAGATAATCCTCGACCCTACGGCGGATCAACGCGCCCTCTGTCGGCAAGATCACATCCGATTGCGCCAAGACCACGCGCGGCTCCTCTGCCGCCAAGGGATGCCCCGCCCGCGCCACCAGAACCACCTCTTCTTCGTAAAGGTGGTCAAAGGACAGGCCCGCCATATGCTCCGAGGCCGGCAACCGCCCGATCATCACATCAATCCCCCCCTCGCGCAGCAAGCGCAGCAAATAGGAATGCGGGCCCGTTTCTATCTTCAGCACAGTCTCTGGCGCGACCTCGTGAAACCGCAAGGCAACTGCCGGAAAGAGCCGCGACGCCGCCGTTGGCAAGATCCCCACCTGTATCGACCCACCCCCCTGCCCCGGACGCAAGGCCGCCGCCCCGGCATCCAAGGATTGCAGCGCCACACTGGCATGGCGCCGGAACAAGGCCCCCTCTTCGGTCAGGATCAGTCGCCGCTTTTCGCGCCGAAACAGAACCGTCCCCAGCAATTCCTCCAATTCCGCCAAGGTCCGGCTCAACGCGGGCTGCGTGATCCCATGCCGCCGCGCCACCGCCGTCAGCGACCCCTCGGTCGCAATATCCAGAAACGCCCGGATATGGCGCAGCTTCACCGCCTGGTGCATAATCATATGATTATCGTTTTCGGCCAATTTTGCATTATCCAGCGAAATTCCTATCAATTAAGTTATGTGAAAGAGGAGACACCATGCAAGCCCTGACACGCCCCTTCGGCCAGCTTCACATCCGCGTTGATGGCCCCGAAACGGCCCCCGCCGTGGTCTTCGCGAACTCCCTTGGAACCGACCTGCGGCTTTGGGATGCGCTTTTGCCGCTTCTTCCCCAAGACCTGCGCTACATCCGCTATGACAAGCGCGGCCACGGCCTGTCTGACCTTGGCGGCGGCAGCCAGATCAACGACCATGCCGAGGACGCCATCGCCGTGATCGAACATGTCGCCCGCGGACCTGTCACCTTCGTCGGCCTCTCCATCGGCGGCATGATCGGCCAATGCGTCGCCGCCCGCCGCCCCGATCTTCTGCGCGCCCTTGTCCTGTCAAACACCGCCGCCAAACTTGGCACCGCGCAAAGCTGGCAAGACCGCATCAACGCCGTCGTCGACCACGGCCTTGCCCATATCGCGGATTCGGTCATGGAACGCTGGTTCGCGCCGACCTTCCGCGCCACACCCGAACTTGCCCTGTGGCGCAACATGCTGACCCGAACCCCGGCAAAGGGATACACCGCCGCCTGCGCCGCCCTTGCCACCGCCGACCAGACCAAGGCCACGCGCAACCTCACCCTGCCCACCCTTGTCATCGCCGGCAGCGCCGATGGCGCCTCGCCCCCTGAAATCGTCAAGGCCACGGCCGACCTGATCCAAGGCGCGGCCTACCATTGCATCCCCGGCGCGGGCCACCTGCCCTGCGTCGAAACCCCCGCCGCCTATGCGGCCATCCTGTCCCCGTTCCTGAAGGCTCACTCCCATGTCTGACTTTGCCACCAAGGGCATGGCCATCCGCCGCAGCGTCTTGGGCGATGCCCATGTCAACCGCGCCGAGGCTGCCAAAACCGATTTCGACACCCCCTTTCAGGCCCTGATCACAGATGCCGCATGGGGCCATGTCTGGGCCCGCGACACCATCTCGCTGCGCGAACGCAGCATGTTGACCATCGCCTTGCTGGCCGGGTTGGGGAACGATCACGAACTGGCCATGCATATCCGCGCCACCCGCAACACGGGGGCCACGGAATCCGATGTGATGGAGGCGTTGATGCACGTTGCCATCTATGCTGGCGTGCCACGCGCCAACCATGCCATCAAGATTGCAAAAGAGACTTTCGCCGAAATGGCGACCACAAGCGCCGGGGAGGAAAAATGAAACCCGCCGAGTTTTATCAGCGCGACCGCCTGTGGCAGCCGCCCGCCTATGCAGAGAATTACAAGACCACCGTCGCCCGCAGCCCACGTCTTGCGATGCTGTCGCTTCAGGGGTCCATGTCGGAAATCACCGGCCCAACCTTTGGCCATTCAGACATCGACCCGATCGACAATGACCTGATCAAGAACTACGCCAAGACCGGCGATCCGATTGGCGAACGCATCATCGTTCATGGCCGGGTGCTGGATGAAAATGGCCGCCCTGTGCCGAAAACGCTGGTCGAGATCTGGCAAGCCAATGCAGGTGGGCGTTACCGGCACAAGAAAGACACCTACCTTGCCCCAGTTGACCCCAATTTTGGCGGATGCGGGCGCACCCTCACCGATGAAAACGGGTTCTACTATTTCCGCACGATCAAACCCGGGGCCTATCCCTGGCGCAACTGGGTCAACAACTGGCGCCCCGCCCATATCCATGTTTCGGTCTTCGGCTCCGCCTTCTCGCAGCGCCTGATCACCCAGATGTATTTCGAAGGCGACCCGCTGATCCGGCAATGTCCGATCGTCAATACGATCCCCGATCCCCGCGCCATCGACCAGTTGATCGCGCCCTTGGATATGAACGCGGCGATCCCGCTGGATTGCCTTGCCTACAAGTTCGACATCGTGCTGCGCGGTCGCCGCTCGACGATGTTCGAAAACCGGCTGGAAGGAAACTGATCATGCCGCAATCGCTGAATTATCTGAAAGAATCCGCTTCGCAAACGGCTGGGCCTTATGTCCATATCGGGCTTGCCCCCGGTGCGGCCGGCTTTGACATCTACCGTCAGGAACTGGGCCGCGATCTGGCTGGCCCCGATGCCCCCGGCGAACGTATCCGGATCGAAGGCATCGTCTACGATGGCACCGGCGCCCCGGTCAAAGACGTGCTGATCGAGGCATGGCAGGCCGATGCCAACGGCATATATCCGCATCCCGAAGACCCGCGCTTTGATCAGGTCGCCAAGGGTTTTCGCGGTTGGGGCCGGATCATCACCGATTTCGACACCGGTCTGTGGAGCCTTGAGACCATCAAGCCCGGCTGCGTCATGGGCCGCAATGGCCGCATTATGGCGCCGCATATCTCGCTCTGGCTCGTCTCCCGCGGCATCAATATCGGCTTAAACACCCGCCTCTATTTCGAAGACGAAGACAACAGCGCCGATCCGGTGATGAACCTGATCGAGCAGGTCGACCGCCGCGCCACGCTTCTGGCCCGCAAGACCGGCCCCGGCAGCTATCGTTTCGACATCCGCCTGCAAGGCGATGGCGAGACCGTCTTCATGGATGTGTAAGCGATGACCGAAACGACCGCTATGGGCCCCTGCATCATCTGCGTGGCCATCACCGGATCCTTGCCCACCAAGGAAAACAATCCAGCCGTGCCGATCACCATCGCGGAACAGGTGGAAAGCACGCAAGAGGCCTTTGAGGCTGGCGCAACCATCGCGCATTGCCATGTGCGCGACGATGAGGGCAAGCCGACCAGCGACCCCGAGCGTTTTGCGCGGCTGAAAGAAGGCTTGGAAAAGCATTGCCCCGGCATGATCGTCCAGCTTTCCACCGGCGGGCGCTCTGGTGCCGGTCAGGTGCGTGGCGGGATGCTGCCCTTGCGTCCCGACATGGCCTCACTTTCTGTCGGGTCGAACAACTTCCCCACCCGCGTTTATGAAAACCCGCCGGATCTGGTCGATTGGCTGGCGTCGGAAATGGTCAAATATGGGGTAAAGCCGGAAATCGAGGCCTTCGACCTCAGCCATATCCTGAAAGCCCATCAGATGTGGAAAGCGGGCCAGATCACCGACCGCCCCTATGTGCAGTTCGTCATGGGCGTGAAAAACGCGATGCCCGCCGACCGCGATGTGTTTGACTACTACATCCGCACCGTGAAACGGCTTTTCGGTGACGATGCCGCCTGGTGCGCCGCCGGGATTGGCCCCAACCAATACGTCCTGAACGAATGGGCTGTGTCTTCCGGCGGTCATGCCCGCACCGGGCTCGAGGATAACGTCCGCATCGACCGCAACACCCTTGCGCCCTCGAACGCGGCCCTTGTCAAACGCGTGACCGATCTTTGCGACCGCTACAACCGCCCAGTGGCCGATTGGAAAACCGCCCGCAGCATTCTGGGGCTCGCCCACCCTGCCTGACGCCCCCGGCAAAGACCGTTGACGCAGGGCCGGAAATTGTCGATTCCGGCCCCGTTCTTCGCCCAGAAAAGGAAATCCCATGCCCGCAGCCGCTGCCGACAGCGCCATCTTCCGCCAGCTTCTGGGCGATGACGACTGCGCCCGCCTGCTCAGCGACGCCTCCACCTTGCGCGCCATGCTTCTGGTCGAAGGCGCCCTCGCCCGTGTTCAGGGCGAACTCGGCGTGATCCCGGCCGAAGCCGCCGCCTTCATCGACTGCGCCAGCCGCGAGGTCCAGATCGACCCCGCCGCCCTAGCCACTGAGACCGCAAAGAACGGCGTCCCGATCCCCGCACTTCTGGCCGCCTTCCGCAAAGCCGCCGAGGCGCCCGAGCCGATGCAATACCTGCATTGGGGCGCCACCAGCCAAGACATCATGGACACGGCCCAAGCCCTGCTTCTGCGCCGTCTCTTCGACATCTGGGAGGCTAGGCTGGCCACCACCCTCACCGCCCTCCGCCACCTGGCCCGAACCCATGCCGACCTGCCCATGGCCGCCCGCACCTATGGCCAGATCGCAACCCCCACCAGCTTTGGCGCCATCGCCGCCGGCTGGGGCCGCCCCCTGCAAGACCGCCGCGCCGCGCTCGCCTCACTCCGCCCGCAGCTCCAGCGCGTCTCGCTTTCCGGGGCCGCTGGCACCCTTTCAGCCATGGGCGACCAAGGCCCCGCCATCCGCGCCGCCTTGGCAAAGGCGCTTGGCCTGTCTGACCCCGGCCATTCCTGGCATTCCGACCGCACAGGCATCATTGACCTTGCCGGTTGGGCCGCCAGCCTTGCCGCAAACCTTGGCAAGATGGGCGAAGACCTGCTTCTTCTCACCCAATCCGGCTTGGGCGAGGTCTCTCTTGGCCAAGGCGGCGCGTCCTCCACCATGCCGCAAAAGCAAAACCCCGTCGCGCCCTCGGCCATGGTCGCGCTGTCGCGCCATGTCATCGGCCTTGCCGCCATGTTGCAGGGCGCAGGGCTTCACCGCCAGCAACGCGACGGCGCGGCATGGTTCACCGAATGGCTGACCCTTCCACAACTCTGCCACTCGCTCAGCCGCCTGATCCAGCTTGCCGCCGATTGCGCCGAAAAACTCACGCCAAATCCCGAAGCCATGGCGCAGCAACTGAACACAGATCACGGCGTCATCCATGCCGAGGCGCTCAGCTTCGCGCTTTCCACCCGCCTCCCGCGCCCAGAGGCGCAAGCCGTGGTCAAAGAACTCTGTGCCGAGGCAAAAGCAAAAGGGCTTGCCCTGCACAACCTTGCCCAAATCCGCTTTCCTGATCTGAACTGGCAAACAGAGGTCGCAGCCGCAGGGCTTGGCCAAGCCCCGGCAGAGGCGCGCGCTTTTGCCGACGGGCTTTGACCGCCCTGTCGGCACTGTAAAACTTATACCGTTTCTCGGTGTTCTTATAGGCTGGCAGATAGCCGCAATCGGCCTTCCACCCTAGCCTATCGCCCAGCCGAGAAGGGGCAAACCGGGGGGAACAGTGTTGAAAACAGACGTTGCCATTATCGGCGGAGGTCCGGCCGGACTTCTTTTGTCGCAACTCCTGATGCGGGCCGGAATTTCAACCGTCATCCTTGAACGACAATCACGTGACCATGTGCTTTCGCGCATCCGGGCGGGCGTTCTGGAATGGGGCACCGTCGAACTTCTCAACCGTGCCGGCGTGGGCGACAGAATGGCCCGCGAAGGCATCCTGCACAGCGGATGCGCGCTTTCCTCTGACGACGACCTGCTTCACATCGACTTTCAGGAAACCTGCGGCAAGCGCGTGATGGTCTATGGCCAGACCGAGGTCACCCGTGACCTTTATCAGGCGCAGGACGCAGCCGGGGCCACCATCTTGCACGGCGTCGAAGAGGTCGCCTTGCACGACCTGCTGTCCGACACACCCTCTGTCACCTTCCGCCACAATGACGAAACCAAGCGGATTGATTGCCGCTACATCGCCGGATGCGATGGCTTTCATGGTATCAGCCGCACCACGATCCCCGTCGAAAAACGCCGTGCCTTTGAAAAGATTTATCCCTTTGGCTGGCTTGGCGTTCTTTCGCGGACGCCACCCGTGCATCAGGAACTGATTTACGCAAACCATGAACGCGGCTTCGCGCTTGCCTCCATGCGAAACCCCATGTTGTCGCGCTATTACGTTCAGGTTCCCCTGACAGATCGTGTCGAAGACTGGTCGGACGAGGCCTTTTGGCAGGAACTCAAACGCCGCCTGCCCGGCACTGTCTCAGACAGCTTGGTGACCGGCCCCAGCATCGAAAAAAGCATCGCGCCCCTCCGCAGTTTTGTCAGCGAACCAATGCAATATGGCGCCCTGTTCCTGTGCGGGGATGCCACGCACATCGTCCCGCCGACCGGGGCAAAGGGGCTGAACCTTGCCGCCTCGGACGTTCATTATCTGTCGCAAGCCCTGATCGCCCACTACCGCGACAACCGCGATGATCTTTTGGCAGGCTATGGCCAAACGGCCTTGGCGCGGGTGTGGCAGGCCATGCGGTTTTCATGGTCGATGACCATGATGACCCATCGTTTTCCAGATCAAACCGGCTATGACCGCCGGATGCAGCAGGTCGAACTTTCGCAACTGCGCCACAATCCAACTGCTCGCAGGCTGTTTTCGGAAAATTACACTGGCCTGCCGTTCTAATCCGCAGGGGCCAGCCCGTTATCACCGGCTTACTCGGCATCGGCATGGCGTGTTTCATGAAGGGAATTTCAATTCCCTCCATTTCTCCAAAAGGCCAGCGTCATGCCCATCCCCAATTTGAAACTTGGCAATAAAATGATTCATCTTCTTGCAAGGGCCCATGCAACCGCCCTTGCGTCTCTGGCTGTCACGACTTTGGCTTTTCCTGTCTATGCGCAGGACTTGAGCGACCTGCCGCCTGCTCTGGAGGACAAGTTCGCTGCTGCTGAAAAGACCTGCGCGGAATTTGAGAACGGGACGTTCTCGGTTGCCTTGGGGGCGGTTCAGCGCACCGATCTGGACGGCGATCTGCAACCAGATTGGGCCTTCGACGAAGCGGGGTTTGGTTGCTCTTCTGCGGCGGCTCTGTTCTGCGGTTCTGGCGGGTGCCTGTCGCATTTTCTGGTTGGGGATAGCCTGTCCAGCATTCTTAATCAGGGTTGGGACATGACGCAGATTGGCCCCTTCCGCGTGTTGCTGGTCGACGTGCACGGCTCGCAATGCGGTGGCATCAATCCAACGCCCTGTATTGCGGCCAGTGTCTGGGACGCATCCGAAAAACAATGGCACAGTGCCGCCGCCGAATGGGAGAAATGATCCCTGGGCTGGGAAGACTCGGGCATAGGGTTTTGCGCGTTCCGGCGGGGACATCTTAATTTTTCGTAAATTCGCGCAACTAACCCGTTGAATTATTTGATTCAAAAAAACGTCCCCGTCGGGGACGCCCATAAGGTGTGGCTATCCTCCCACCAAGAAAGCGTTGGATTTGCCCTTTCCGCCCCTCTATCGTGGCCCGGCTTGCCCGATCTTGGACGGACCAAAATGAACTTCAGCTTGCGCCACTTGCGCGTGATCCGGGAAATCGGGGCAACCGGTTCCGCCTCCCGCGCCGCCGTCCAGACCCACCTGACCCAACCCGCCGTCACCCAAGCCCTCGCCAAGCTGGAAAGAGAGCTTGAAACCACCCTGTTCGAAAGACGCCCGCAGGGCCTGTTTCCCACCGACGAAGGCCGGATGTTGATCGAACGGATCGACAGAGCCTTCCAGCTTCTCGACCCAGCCCTGGCCGAACTTGCCCCCCGCCTTGTCCTGACCGTCACGGTCTCGCAATTGCAAGCCCTGATCGCCGTGGTCGAAACTGAAAGCTTCTCCGAAGCCGCCCGCAGATTGGGCCTGTCTCAACCCACCGTCCATCGCGCCATCGGACAAATGGAACAAGAATTCGGCCGCCGGATGTTTGAACGTACGGCCCGCGGTGTGATCGCCTCAAAGCCGGTCCAAAGGCTGGCGCGGATCGCCCGTCTCAGCTTTGCCGAACTTGATCAGGCCTGGGCCGATCTGGCCGAGACGAAGGGACGCGAAGTCGGCCGCATCGTCATCGGAGGCCTGCCCCTCTCGCGGTCATGCCTCCTTGGCCCCGCGATTGCCCGGTTCCGAACCCTACGACCTTTGATCAGAATAAAGATCGTCGATGGCACCTTTACGGATCTTGCTCTTGGCCTGCGCCGCGGCGAGATCGACTTTATCATCGGCGCCCTGCGCCCCGCCGAAACAGTCCCTGATCTAGATCAGGAAGTTTTGCTGAACGACCAGATGACCGTGGTCTGCCGACCTGACCATCCACTGACATCAAGGGCCTCTATCTCTCTGCGCGAAATGTCATCCCTACCTTGGGTTGTCGCCCCCGATGGCGCACCGGGCCGCGCGACATTTGAAACGCTTTTCGAAAACGGCTCCCGCCCCGAAAGCCTGGTTGAAACGGGGTCATTGATCCTGATGCGGGAACTCTTGCGCCAATCAGATCATCTGGGCTTTGCCTCGGCCCTTCAAGTCGCCCCGGAATTGGCCAGCGCCAGCTTGGCTCTCCTGCCGTTACACCTGAACGATGCCCCCCGTCCCATTGGCATCCTGATGCGGCAAGGTTGGGTGCCCACGCGCGTGCAATCAGAAATGCTTGCCGCCGTCAGGGAAGTCGCAGCGAATACCTGATCTCGACCTATCGGCGTCGACGAAATTCCACTCAATGTATACATTTCCAATCAGCCTGCTAAACTGGTCCGGTTCGTTCATGTATGCAAACTCAGGACCGCATCTCCGATGTCTCAAACATCCACAGCCTCAACGCATGCCCAACGCGCCCTTTTCTCTTTGCGCCAGCGCATCCTGAGTGGCGCAATTCAAGGCGGGACAAGGCTGTTTGAAGTCGCCCTCGCTGAAGAGCTGCAGATTTCCAGAACACCTGTTCGCGCAGCCCTATCCCAACTCGCCGAAGAGGGCCTTCTTGAGCGCGGACAAAGCGGCGGCTTTACGGTTCGGAGTTTTGCCCTGGCCGAAGTGGTGGATACAATTGAACTGCGCGGCGTGCTTGAAGGGACCGCCGCAAGATTTGCGGCCGAGCGTGGTGCCGACCCGGACCTGTTAACGAAGATTGAGTTTCTGCTGGCCGATCTGGATGCATGTGTCTTTGTAAAGACTGAAGAAATTGATATTTCGCGCTACGCTATGCTGAACACTCAGTTTCACGTACTGCTGTCACGCCTGTGCGGCAGCGCCGTCTTGCAACGCGAAATTGAGCGCGTCACGCGGCTTCCATTCGCCTCTCCGTCAGCCTTTCTTGCGGACGACTTAAAGATAGATCGGTTTCGCAGAACCTTGATCCCAGCGCAGGAACAGCACCGATCTATTGTCGAAGCGATTCGAGCAAGAGAAGGCGCTCGCGCCGAATCGATTGCCCGCGAACATGCGCGCGCCGCACGCCGAAACGTGGAATTCCTATTTGCCGCCGACCCAAAGCAGCGGATTGGCGTATCAAGCCTTGCCCTGATTGCTTCCTAGCCAAACCTGTATACATTTATCTTCGTTTTTATGCGGAGGACTTTACTTTTCCCTTGCCAGATACATTTAATCGACGCGTAAATGTATACATTCATCAAGGGAGGAACTGATGTCCACAAACAGCCTTTCGGCCAGCTTGGCCAAGGCCGGCAATCCGGTCACCATGCTTCGCAACTCAAAGATCGGGATGTATGTCTATCCGGTCGTCGCCCCGGAATTTCAGAATTGGCGCAACGAGCAAGCCGCATGGAGGGAGTCTGCGGTTCTGTTCGATCAATCACACCACATGGATGAGGTGATCGTCGAAGGCCCGCAAGCAACCGAATTTCTGTCACATCATGGAATCAACAGCTTTGCCAATTTCGACCTGAACCGAGCAAAGCACTATGTGCCAGTCACCCCTGCGGGCCATGTCATCGGCGACCACATCATTTTCCGCGAACGTGAAGACAAGTACATTCTGGTCGGGCGCGCGCCGACGTCGAATTGGCTTTTGTTCTGCGCTGCTTGGGGCAAGTGGAATGTCCGCATTCGTCACGACCCGCGCAGCCCAAGCCGCCCCGAAGGCGAACGCGTTCTGCGCGAACATTATCGCTATCAGATCCAAGGCCCCGACGCGCCGAAGATTTTCGAGAAAATGAATGGCGGGCCTATCCCCGACATCAAATTCTTCCATGTCGACTGGATCAATGTCGGGTCGAAAAAGGTGCAGGCTCTGCGGCATGGCATGTCAGGCGCACCAGGACTTGAAATCTGGGGTCCGTACAAGGACAAAGACTACATCCACTCGACCATCCTTCAGGCGGCACGCGATGCCGGTGTGAATCTGGTCCAGTGCGGAAGCCGGGCCTACTCGACCAACACGTTGGAATCGGGCTGGATTCCGTCTCCTCTCCCCGGCATCTACACCGGCGGCGGAATGCTTCAGGATTACCGCGACTGGCTGGGTGCTGACAGTTACGAAGCAGGTGGCGCGATCGGCGGCAGCTTTGTTTCGGACAATATCGAAGACTATTATGTCAACCCGTTCGAACTTGGTTACGACTTCTACATCGGCTGGAAGAAGCCTGATTTTATCGGCAAGGAAGCCTTGGCTGCGATGAAGGGCAGCCCGAAGAACCGCAAGAAGGTGACCTTTGAATGGAACCGCGAGGATGTACTTAAAGTCATCGCCTCGGCCTTTGAAGACGGAACACCCTACAAGTGGATCGACTTCCCACAGCCGAACTACGCGTCCTCCAGCGCGGATATGGTGCTTCGAGACGGAAAAATGGTCGGCATGAGCATGTTCAACGGCTACTCTTGGAACGAACGCTGCGTTCTGTCGTTGGGTGTCGTTTCCCAAGATGTTCAGGAAGGTGACGTGCTGACCCTGAAATGGGGTGAGCCGGAGACCACTGGAAAAACCTCGACAGAACCGCACAAACAGGCTGAAATCCGTGTGCGGGTGGCGCCAACCCCTTATGCCCGCGAAGCGCGTGAAAATTATGCCGACAGCTGGAGAACAAGAAAGTAGGTATAGTCTCTACTTATAGTCTACCCTGCGAATGTGATAAGACTCGGGGGGGGGGGTTATGCATATCCTCCCCCCAAGCTGAAAACAGCCGGTAGAAAACCGGCGTGATTTGAATGGGAGGAGACCATGATGATCCGTACTTTACTTGCAAGCGCAGCAATTGCCGTCGGAACCTTTGGGGCCGCCAAGGCAGAAGAGCTGAAGTTTGCGAATTTCACCCCGCCGTTCCACACCATCAACGCATCGGTCATTGAAAAGCTGAATGCCGATCTTTCCGCGGCCACCGGCGGCGCTTTGACCGTCAAGGGATACCACGGCGGGGAGCTTGGAGCAGGCCCGGCAGAACAGTACGTTCGCGTCGTGCAAGGCGTGGCCGATATCGCTTGGGGTCTTCCGGGATATACGTCGTCCCAATTCCCCAAAACCATGATCGTGGAACTTCCGAATGCCATTCCGCTGGATGTGCCGGGATATGAGGCGATCTGGCGCTCGATCGACGACATTTCGGCCGAATTCCCCGGCACCAAACCTCTGGCGATTTGGACCTCGGAGCCCAACATTTTCATCATGAAGGACCGCGAGATCCGTTCACCGGCTGATCTGGCAGGCCTGAAAATCCGCGTTGCCGGAACCACGATGGCAGAAGTTGCCGAAGCCTTGGGGGCGACCCCCGTTCAGATGCCGATCAACCAAGTCTA
Source organism: Thioclava sp. FR2 (assembly GCF_051200875.1). Lineage (GTDB taxonomy): Bacteria > Pseudomonadota > Alphaproteobacteria > Rhodobacterales > Rhodobacteraceae > Pseudotabrizicola. The sequence goes on along the minus strand of NZ_CP195191.1, from coordinate 3,784,674 downwards.
CAATGCCCTTCAAACCGGCCTGATCGACGGTGTGATCACGGGTGCATCGACCTTGTCGGACTTCAAACTGGACGAAGTGGCCAATAGCTACACCCTTGGTGCCAATATCGGTCGCGGGTCTTTCTACACGGTCATGACCGCAGCCAAATATGATGCGCTGCCCGACGACCAGAAGGCCGCCATTGACGCCGTTGCTGGTGCACCTTTGTCGAAATCGGCCGAGGATGCGTGGAACGCAACAGCGAATGCTGCCTTGGAAGCTGCGCGCGCAGCTGGTGACAACACGGTGATCGACCTCAGCGCGGAAGAAGCGCAGGCCTTTGCCGATGCGGTGGCAAGCGTCACCGACAAATATGTCGCTGGCGTGGGTGGCGAAGCAACGCTTGCCAAGATGCAGGGCAAGTAAGTGGTTTCGACCCTTCGGAAATGGATGGACAGGCTGATTGGCCTGTCCGCTTTTATTGGGGCGATTGCGCTTTTCATCGAGATCTGCGTGATCATGACTGATGTGGTCGGACGCGCCGCCAAAGCCCCGCTTTACGGAAGCCAAGACTTGATCACGATGGTCATGGTGCTTTTGGTATTCGGCGGCATGGCGATCTGTGACCGCCAAGGCGGCCACATCACGGTCGACATCCTTGAGCGCCAGTTCCCAACTTGGTTCAATCGGACCATCGACATCTTCACTGCGCTGCTTGGTGGGGTGATCTTTCTGTTCATCGCTTGGGCCGTTTACGACAGCGCAAAGCTAAGCGTGATGCTGAACATCAAGACAAACCTGCTGCTTTTGCCGAAGGCGTGGTTCCAATGGGCGCTGGCCCTAATCTCGGCCTTTACCGGTCTTGCCATGTTGTTGCGGGCCGTGGAACTGGCGGTCTATCGCCGTGACATCCGCATCAATTCCACGGAGACGGACCTTTGACCCCAACAAGCTACGGATTGATCGGCATAGCCGTTCTTCTGGTCATGCTCTTCCTGCGCATTCCCGTTGCTTTTTGCATGTTCCTTGTCGGTTTCATCGGCATCTGGGCCCTGAACGGTTGGAATGCAGCGATGGGGCTTTTGTCTTCGGAAAGCTTCACACTCGCGTCGAACCCCGAACTCGTTGTGATCCCGCTTTTCATTCTTATGGGCAATATCGCCACGGAAAGCGGTCTTTCGCGCAAGCTGTACGAGGCCGCCTATGCCTGGATCGGCCATTGGCGCGGCGGCCTTGCCTCTGCAACTGTCATTGGCTCGGGCGGGTTTGCGGCACTTTCGGGGTCTTCTGTTGCCTCTGCCCTGACCATGGGCCGGGTTTCACTGGGCGAAATGGAGCGGTTCAACTATTCCCCGCGCTTGTCTTGCGGCTCTGTAGCTGCGGGCGGAACGTTGGGCATTCTGATCCCGCCCTCAACAGGTTTTGTCCTTTACGCCATCCTGACCCAGCAATCCATCGGCCGCCTGTTCCTGGCCGGTGTGCTGCCGGGGTTGCTGCTGATGGCTCTTTTTATCTCGACGATCCTCATTCTCACCACGCTCAACCCGGCACTTGGGCCGAAGGGTCCTGTTTCGACGTGGAAGGAGCGTTGGGTTGCAACCTTTGGCGCCTTGCCGCTGATCGTGCTTGTTACACTGACGATCGGAGGCATCTATGGCGGTTTCTTTTCGGTGACCGAGGCCGCGGCCGTCGGGGCGTTTCTGTCAATCCTCTACGGCCTCTTCACCCGCCATCTGACCCTAGACGCCTTCCTTCGCGCGTTGAAAGACAGCGTCGCGACCACCGCTGTTGTCATGCTGATACTCATTGCGGCCCATCTTTTGGGACCGTTTCTGGCGTTAAGTGACATTCCCGGACTTGTCGGGCGTATGCTGACAGCACTGCCCGTCGGCCCCTATGGTGTGCTGTTGATGATCCTTGTGACCTTCCTGATCCTTGGATGCTTCATGGAAGGGTTCGCGATGCTGGTGCTAACCATGCCGATTTTCTTTCCGGTCATCACCTCCCTCGGCTTTGACCCGATCTGGTTTGGCGTCCTTGTCGTGATCATGCTGGAAACAGGTCTGATCACCCCGCCTGTTGGGATCAACGTGTTCATCGTCAAGTCGGTTGCACCACATGTCGAACTCTCAGAGATCTTCCGGGGTGTCTGGCCGTTCCTCTTGTCGATGCTTGCCCTTGTTGGGCTGTTGATCCTCTTCCCCCAGATAGCTTTGCTTTTGCCCAATACGATGATGGGCGCTGCACAATAGCATCGTCGCAGCTGCCAGCCATGACCCGGCCAGACAACACTTGGAAAAGCGACGAAAGCACTGGTATCTCCAGAGGATTAGCCGCTACCTTGCGACCTGATTGGATAGGAGACCGCAGATGGAGTTGATCGCCAAAGTTACGGCCTTGGTTGGTGGTGCAATCGCGCTGACGCGCCGGATCGGGGCGCCGACGCATCAGGCCGTCGGCCAGACGCCGCAGATCCCCGAAGCAAAAAAACAAGGCATCATGACCCTGAAGATGCCCGCTGCCGAGGGATGGAAGGACGGTCATCTGCCGACTTGCGCGCCTGGGCTTAAGGTGAATGCATTCGCCACGGGTCTGGACCATCCTCGCTGGATCGAAGTCTTGCCAAACGGCGACGTTTTGGTGGCCGAATCGAAAGAGCAAGCTGGCCCGCCAAAGACCTTCATGGACCACGCAGCCCAAGCCACGATGCGCCGGGTTAAGGCGATTGGGGTCAGCGCCAACCGGGTCAGCCTGTGGCGCGATGAGAATGGCGATGGCACCGCCGAAACCCGCAAGGTTTTTGTCGAAAATCAGAACCAGCCCTTCGGCATGGCACTGGTGGGCCGCAAATTCTATCTGGGTAATACCGATGGCATCGTTGAGTTCGACTATGACGCGGATACAGGCACTTTGGGCGGAACCGGTACACGTCTGGTCGAGTTCAAGCCGCACGGGCACTGGACACGCAGCCTGATCGTATCTCCCGACCAGACCAAAATCTACGCGGGGGTCGGCTCGCTTTCCAATATTGGCGATCACGGGATGGAGGCCGAAGAAGGCCGTGCGGCAATCTGGGAACTGGACCTGACGACAGGCAAGGCCCGCATCTTTGCCTCTGGACTTCGCAACGCGGTCGGCATGGCATGGGAGCCGACAACTGGCGTTCTCTGGACCGTCGTGAACGAACGGGATGGTTTGGGCGATGAAACACCACCAGACTATCTGACTTCGGTCCAGGATGGCGGGTTCTACGGCTGGCCCTATTGCTATTGGGGACGCACGGTCGATGACCGCGTCCCACAGGACGAAGCGCTTGTCGCGCGCGCCATTCAGCCGGACTACGCTTTGGGGGGCCATACGGCGTCTCTGGGTCTGTGCTGGATGCCCAAAGGCACTCTGCCGGGCTTTGGCGATGGCATGGTCATTGGTCAGCACGGGTCATGGAACCGTTCGAAGCTCAGCGGCTACAAGCTGATCTTTGTTCCGTTCGAAAATGGCAAGCCAAGCGGGGCACCGAGGGATATTCTGACCGGATTTCTGTCAGAAGATGAAAAGCTTGCATATGGGCGCCCGGTTGGCGTCACGATTGGCCCCGACAAGAAGTCGCTGCTGATGGCCGATGATGTCGGTGACATCATCTGGCGCGTTAGCGGGGCTTGAAACGCACAGCCTTCGGAATATCCCGTATGGGCCTGAATTTCCGAAGGCTCTTTTCAACATGACTTTGGTTCGGCTTTTCAGCGTCCTCTTCCTTGGGCTTATGCCCAAGAAGCGGTCTGACACGCCGGGAAGGCAAGGTTGTCTCTGATCAATCGCATTCTCTTAATCATATACGTCTGACGCAGATCAAAGCGTATCGAGCAGCGCTGCCTATTATGGCCCGACCCACAGGAGCGCGCCCATGGACCTGACTTTCGTTCTCGACTTCATCGACGAAGCCCCGCTGGCGGCCTTGTTTGGACTGATGACCGGTGCCGTCTTTGGTGTTTCAGCCCAGCGGTCTTCGTTTTGCCTGCGGGCTGCGGCCGTGGAATTCGCGCGCGGCAGGATGGGGCCCAAGGTTGCTGTGTGGCTTTTGACCTTCTCGACGGCCGTGATCTGGGTGCAGGGCGCGCAACTGCTTGGATTGTTTCGGGCCAGCGATGCGCGGATGATGGCTGTTGCCGGTTCATGGTCTGGTGCTGTGATCGGAGGGCTGATGTTTGGCGCGGGGATGGTGATGGCCCGCGGCTGTTCCGGGCGGCTTTTGGTACTGGCCGCGACCGGGAACCTGCGATCTGTCGTGTCGGGTCTGATCTTCGCCGTGACCGCCCAGATGGCGCTACATGGATGGCTTTCTCCGGCCCGCCAATATCTTGCCGGCCTGTGGGTCACGCCGGGGGGGCAGAACGTCAATCTGATCTCGGCCTTGTCGCTGCCGGATGAGGCTGGCATCTCGGTCGGCATCGTCTTTGCGGCGATGGCGCTGTGGCTCTCGGCACGGCATCAGATAGGGTGGCGCAAACTGGTCTTTGCCTCGGGCGTGGGATTTGCGGTTGCTTTGGGATGGGTCACGACCTTCGCGCTTTCTCAGGTTGCCTTCGATCCGGTCAGCGTCACCTCGGCGACCTTCTCGGGTCCGTCGGCCAGCACGCTGATGTTCTTTCTGACCGAAAACCCAGTGCTTGATTTCGATATTGGTCTGGTGCCGGGGGTGTTCCTTGGGGCCTTCCTTGCCTCGGTCTTTGCCCGCGAGTTTCAGTTTCAGGGGTTCGAGGGAGAGAGCCAGATGCGGCGGTCAATGGCTGGCGCGGTCTTGATGGGCTTTGGGGCGATGCTGGCGGGGGGCTGCGCGATCGGGGCCGGGGTCACCGGCGGGTCGATCTTTGTCGCCACGGCTTGGCTAGCCCTGTTCTGCATGTGGCTAGGGGCAGCGATCACCGATTTCCTGTTGGATCAGGGCGGTTTCCGGCAGGCCCGCATGGCCTGAATCCGGGATCGCAAAAGCGTCCCCGTCGGGGACGCTTTTTTGATCTTTTGAAATCAATGGGTTATCGTTTCGTTTTTACGGAAGTTTAACTTATTGGGTCAAATGAGCCCTTAGGCCACCCGCTTTTGCGCCAGAAACGCCATCGCCTCTGCCGTAACATCCGCGCCGAAATCAGCAATTCCGAACCGCGCAGCGATATCGGCAGGCAGTTGGCGGCGGGAGGAGATGCGGGGCAAAGGCATTTCGGTGATGACGGGCTCATCGCCGTAAAGGGCGGCATATTCGGCATAGTTGTCGAACGTCTTGCGGTCGATATAGTCGATGAAGCTTTCCGCCGGGGCGCCATTGGCGAGGATCACGTCGTGGTGCTCGGTTTCGATATGGTAGGCGGTGAACGTCTCCGACATTTCCGACAGCATGACGCGGCGGATGGTGGTGCCGTTGACCAGTGCGCCAGCGTTTACAAGCAGATCGTCGATGATCATGCCATGATCGGCAGTGACGTAAAGATCGGCCTTCGGCAGGCCAGACCCAAGCGCGCCTTTGGCAATGCAGATCGGCGCGCGGTCAGCGGCCAGAGGCAAGTTGATGATATTATTGCGGAAAGTCTGGCGGCCGACCCATTTCACCGGGATCGCGCTGCCATCAGCGGTCAGGATCAGATCGCCGATTTTCAGATCTTCGACCTTGCGTTCGCCCGATAGCGTGGCAATCGCGGTGCCCGTCAGGAAGCAATTGGCGACAACGGCATTGTCGCCGGTGTTCTGGAAGGTCCATTGGTTGGGATCGGTGAAAGACGAGATGTCATCGAAAGATGAGTCGTATGGAATATAGAAATCCCCTGGAACGAGGTTATCTACAAAAACCGCGTAGGTGTTGCCGTTTATGACAACCGTGTATCCGGAATAGGGGAGAGTCGAATCATAGAAATAGTCTGTGGAATCGATATTTCCATCGGTGTTTGCGTCGTAAACAGTGGACGAAAATGACGCGTGTCCAACAGAAAGAATGGGCCCGGTTACACTCCCGGCAGAATAAACAAGAAAGTCAGTTATCGTAAAATCTGCCATTTAGGTGCTCCATTGATCTGTAAACGTCATCCGCATGCTATGTAAGATGCGCGACTTGGGCCAGCAGGAAAATATGCGGTTTCGCTTGGCCTTGCAGGGGACAAAGGGACGTAAGGCGATCTCTTTCGATATCTCTGAAACGGTGTGTCGAGGGCCATCCGCCCGGGGGACCGATGTGAGTGCCCCCGAAAATCAGGCTGACAGTCGTTCCGAGAAAACGCCCGCGCGTAACCCGTCACCCCCCCGAAAACGGCGCAATCCGATTGAAGATGTCGAATGGTTGACCTGCGCGGCCGGAGGCCAGAGGGTATGAGTGAGCGCTTAGAGCTTCAGCGCGACGCCCCCAGATCCGCGGTATGTTTGGCAAAGCACTCCGGTTCTCTCTATTCAAACTCCATTTCCGCAAAAACCACGCCGGCGTTCTTGGTGGCCAGTTCCTCAAACGTATCCAGATGCGCCCATTGCGACTGATCGACGTAATAGGCCCCAGCGAGGTCCCCGTCCTCTTCGATATGCGCGCCGATTTTTTCGCGCAGGTCGGCGACGTAATCGCGGGTATAGCGGGTGACTTGGGCAAGGTTGGTGGGGTGGCCGTGGCCGGGGATGACATAGGTCGGGTTCAGCGGCATAAGCGCATTGTCCCAAGTGTCGATCCAGCAAGAGGTGCAGGTGCCCTCGAAGATCGGGGGCATGCGTTCGTGAAAGGCGATGTCGCCCGTGATCATGATGGACCATTGCGGGATCCAGACCTGCGTGTCGCCGGGGCTGTGAGCAGGGCCAAGGTGCAGAACTTCGACCGTGACTCCGCCCATTTCGATGATCTTCTTGTCGGTGAAGGTTTCCGTGGGCGTGACCAGATCGGTGCCTTCGGCGTTTTCGCGGGCATAGGCGCGCAGGGCGATCAGCGCTGCGTCGCCGTCATGGGCGAATTCGGCTGCGGCCTCCTCGTGCGCGAGGATCGGCACGTTTTGGGCTGCCCAATAGCTGTTGCCCAGCATGGAATGGCCCTGCCCGTTTTCGTTGATGACCAGTTTGACGGGTTGGTCGGTGACGGCGCGGATTTCGGCGTGCAGCGCCTCGGCCAGTTTCCAGCTTGCCCCGCCATTGATGACGATGACGCCATCTTCGGTCACGATAAAGGAGAGGTTGTTGTTATGGCCTGCATTTTCATAGGTCGGTGGCGCGGTGGCCCCGATGGCGGAAAACACATGCGGGATCACCTCGACCGGTTTCGAGTAAAGCACCGATTGCGGGTATTGGTCGGGGATGTCTTCCGAGGCGAAGGCGGGGCCGGCGATCAGCGCGGCAAGGATAAGGGCGCGCATCACGATTCCACGAAGATATAGCCGCTGTCGGATTTTTCGGCGCGACCGATGCCGCCGCCGGGAAGGTGGTAGCCAATGAGCGCCATCTTTTCATTGGCCAGACGGTCAAGGAGTTTGCCCCGCGTGGCCGCCGCCATCTCTTTGTCCTGATCGGAACCCGAGGCCCAATCGGGGCGCTCGAAGGCGACGTGATGGTTGCCGAGGGCATCGCCCACGACCATTGCGGCCTCACTTCCCTGCCGCAGTTCAAAGGCCATGTGACCGGGCGTGTGGCCAGCGGTCAGATGGGCTGCGACGCCGGGCAGCACCTCTTCGCCGTCAGCGATAAATTTGACCTGTTCGGCAATCGCCTGAAGCCTGCGGGCGGCACCAACGGCAAAGGTCGTGCGCGCCTCGCCGATGGTGTTCACGGTTTCCGGGTCCATCCAGTAATCGAACTCGGCCTGACCGATCATGTATTCGGCATTGGGGAACATCGGCTCGTCGAATTCATCCAGAAGACCCCAGATGTGATCGGGGTGGGCATGGGTGAAAAGGACGTGGGTGACGTCATCGACCGTCAGGCCAAGGGCGTCAAAGGCCTCCATTAACTTGCCCGCCGAGGGTTGGAAATCGGGACCTGCGCCCACGTCGAAGAGGACGGTGTTGATGCCGTCGCGCAGAAGGGTGACGTTGCAGGGCGGGGTCAACTGGTCAGTCGGCAGGCCGTATTTCGTGACGATGGCCTGCATCTCATCCTGCGGCATACCGCCAAGGATAAAGTCGCCGGGCAGGGTCAGGTTGCCATCCGACAGCGTGTCGATCTGCATGTTGCCAAGGGTTGCACTGGCCCCGGCCCAAAGTCGACGCGGTGCGAAAGGCAGCGCAAGGGTTGCGGCAGAAGCGGTCAGGAAATGGCGGCGGGTCAGCATGAACTTGGCCTTCTTGTTGGGAAGGGCGGGCACCGAACGCGCCCGCCAAAGTTTGGTTAGCCGAAGATGTCGGCGGTGATGCCTTGGTACCAGCCGATGGATTCTTCGTAAGTGGCTTTGCGAAGCGCCGCGTCTTCGCCGGTGGCGGAAACAAAGCTTTCGACCGAGGCGATTTTTTCGGGCGTCGGTTCATAGCTGGCCCCGACCTTTACACCGTCGTCAGGGGCGAGGAGAGACCAGCAGGTGTTGGAGTATTTGGCCGGAAACACCTTTGATCCCGTCAATTCACCACGAATGGCCATGGCGGCGACCTTGGCCTGACTGTTGGCTGAAAAACCGGATTTCGGCATGTCGCCCTGAGCCGAGGCGTCACCCAGAACGAAGATATTTTCATCGACCTTGGATTTCATCGCATCGGCCGTGACCGGGGCCCAGCCCTTGTCGTCGGTGACGCCTGCAAGCTGCGCGATCTGCCCCGCCATCTGGCCGGGGATGACGTTGCAGCAATCGACCTTGGTCACTTCGCCATCGACGACGATTTCCATTGCTGCAGGGCGCACTTCGACCTTGTCGCCGCCGAAATCGGGACCGATGCGTTCGACCATGGTGCCGTAATGCTTGGTCCAGCTTTCCTCGAAGAGCGCCTGTTTCGAGAATTTCTCTTTTGGGTCCACCAGAAGGATTTTCGCCGTGGGGTTCTTTTGGCTGAGCACATGGGCCACCATGCTGATGCGTTCATAGGGGCCGGGCGGGCAGCGATAGGGGTTTGGCGGGGCAATCATCGCAAAGGTGCCGCCTTCGGGCAGCGCCTCGACTTGCGCCTTCAGAAGCTGGGTCTGCGGTCCGGCCTTGTAGGCGTGCGGCATGATCTCTTGATCGGCCAAGGACCAGCCGGGGACAGAGCCTTCTACAAAGTCGATGCCGGGGGAAAGGATCAGGCGGTCATAGGGCAAAACCGTGCCGCCTGCCAAAGTGACGGTGCGCGCGGCGCGGTCAACGCCGGTGGCCATGTCGGTCACCACGTTGATCCCCATGTCAGAGAGTTTGGAATAGCCGTGCTGAAGGCTTTCAAAGTCGCGGAAGCCGCCGAGGTAGAGGTTCGAGAAGAAGCAGGTGGTGTAGATCGGATTCATCTCGACGAGTGTCACGTCGATCGCACCCTTGCTGTCCTTGGCGATGTAGCGGGCCGCAGTCGCGCCCCCTGCCCCGCCGCCAATCACCACGACGCGTGGCTTGCCTTGTCCCCAAACCACGGGGCTGTGCAAAAGCAAGCCAGTGGCCACACCGCTTCCGAGGAATGTCCGTCTGTTCAATGTCATTGTCAGTCCTCCCATTACTGATGAAACTTGGCGCGGTTCGGGCCGTGCCTATTGCTTTTAATCAAGGGTCGCAAAGTAGGCGGCGAGGGCCGCGATCTCGTCATTCGAGAGGCGTCCGGCCATCATCTGCATCACCGGGTGCGGACGGAGTTTCTGTTTGTAGGCGTGCATGGCAACGACGAAGTCCTCTTCGGGCCATTGGGTGATGGAGGGAATACCCTGATCTGATCCGTCGCGTTGGTGGCAGGTGGTGCATTCGGACGAGAGGTATTCGCCATATTCCGGGTCGCCCTGAAGGGCGAGGATCGCGGGGTCAAGATCGTGGTCGGTCTTGCGGGCGGTGGGTTCGGCCTCGGGAATGTCACGCGGTTTGTCGGAATTGGCACGAAGAAAGGCCAGAACGTCGGCGCGGGATTGGTCGTCTTTCAGGCCGGGGTAATTCATCCGTGTGCCTGAAATCAGCGCCTTTGGATTTTCGATGTAGGCATCAAGGGTTTCCAGCGTCCAGGTGAGGCCGTCGCTGCCCATGCGGGCCATGGATTTGGAATAGTTGAACCCTGTGATCGCCCCGGCGCGGCGACCGAAAATGCCGGTCAGGCGGGGGCCGATGCGGTCTTCGGCATTGGGGCCGATACGGTGGCAAGCAGCGCATTGCTGGTTAAAGAGGTCGCCGCCGCGGTCTTCGTCCCCGATAAGATCAGCCGCCGCCGGGGTTGACCCGACGGCGGCGAAGGTGAGCGTGAGGAGGATGGCACGCCAACCGGTCATGTCAGCCGCCGAGGCTGGTCAGATAGGCGATCAGCGCCGCGCGATCCTCTTCTTTTTTCAGGCCCGCGAAAGACATCTTGGTGCCTTTGGCAAAGCCCTTTGGGTCAAGCAGGAAGGCATCAAGGTTCGCCGCGTCCCAGACCGTGCCAGCGGCAGCAAGGTCTTGCAGGACTTTGGAATATTTGAAGCCTTCGGACGCGCCGACCGGACGGCCGACGATGCCATTCAGTTGAGGACCAGAAGCGTTCTTCGCGCCCTCACCCACTTTGTGGCAGGAGGCGCATTTCTTGAAGACTTTCATGCCATCTTCGATCAGTTCGTGATCGGCTTCGGCGACTTCAGTTTGGGCGGGTTCTGCCGCAGCGGGTTCGGTTGCTGCGGGTTCGGCGGCGGCAACTTCTGTTGCGGCCGGTTCTGCGGCGGCCGGTTCGGCTGCGGCCTCGGCCACCTCAAAGATTGGCGGAATGGTGCCTGCCGGCTTTCCATCCGGATCTTCCGGTGTCACGTTCAACTCGATCGCGCGCTTTGTCACCTGAACCGGACCTTCGACGCAATTCGTCATGCAAGCGGCGGCCGAGAACAGCGGATATTCGCTTTCGGCGCGGTCGTCCGGGTAGAAGCCATCGACGTTCGGCATGGTGATTTCAGTGAAGTTCTCTTTCGAGAGCACGAAATCATCTTCGACCAAGCCATTGGAATAAAGAAGGAATGCCGCGATAGCATAGGCTTCGTCATTGGTCACGGTCTGGGCGCCGCCAAAGGGCATGGAGCGATGAACGTAATCAAACACGGTCGAGAGATACGGCCAGTAGCTGCCGATGGTTTTCACCGGGCGCACGTCGCGAAGCGTGCCCTGCCCGCCGGCCAGAACCGGCCAGCTGTCGATGCCTTCGGCAAAATCGCCGTGGCAGGTCGCGCATTTTTCGGCAAAGACCTCATCCCCGGTTTCAACATCGCCCGAGCCTTCGGGCAAGCCGGTGCCATCTGGCAGAACGGCCACGTCCCAAGCTTCGATTTCCTCGGGCAGTGCCGTGCGGCCAAGGCCCAGCTTTTCCGCCATGGCAGGAGCGGCCATCAGGCTCGCGAGGGCGGTTGCCAGCAGAAGATTAGACGATTTCGACATTTTCGACCTCCCCGTCGGCGTGGACCCACCAAGTTTGGATGCCGTTGTTGTGGTAGACATTGTTCTTGCCACGGATTTCGCGCAGCGCGTCTTTCGTGGGCTGGACATAGCCGGTTTCATCGGTGGCGCGGGATTGCAGATACATCTCCTCGCCGTTCCAGTTGATGTCCAGATGGAAGCGGGTCAGCGCCTTGGGTTTCGCGTCGCCCGAGATGCGCGCCTCGACCCAGTTGCGGCCACCGTCAAGCGAGACGTCGACCTTGGTCACGCGGCCATTGCCTGACCATGCAAGGCCGGTGATGACCAGCGGGCCTTTGCCGTGGCGGATCGGAACTTGCGGGCTGGGCGAGGTGATGACGGATTTCGCATCCATCACCCATGTCCATTTGCGGGCGCGGCCATCGGGCATGAGGTCGGTGTATTTCGACGTTTCCTCACGGCTTTCAACGGCTTGGTCATAGACGCCGATGCGGCGGACCCATTTGACCCACATGTTGCCTTCGAAGCCCGGCACGACCAGACGGGCCGGATAGCCATGTTCTTTGCGAAGCGCTTCGCCATTGGCGTAGAAGGCCACCATGACGTCGTCGAGCGCCTTTTCCATCGGGATCGAGCGGCCGTTCGACGAGGCATCGGCGCCTTCGACATAGACCCACTTGCCTTCGGTCTGAACGCCGGCTTCGGCCAGAAGATCGCGCAGCATCACGCCGGTATATTCCATGTTGTGGATCATACCTTGGGTGAACTGGCAGCCTTCCAGCTGTGCGCCGCCCCATTCCATGCCGCCATTGGCCGCGCATTCGCAGAAGGCGGTCATGACATGGCGCGGGAACCGCAGCAGATCTTCGAAGGTGAAGACAAGCGGGTTATCGACAAGGCCGTTGATCATCAGCCGGTAGTCGGCTTTCGACAACTCGATCGCGCCCGAGTGGTGACGCTCAAAGGCGCAGCCCTGCGGGGTGATCGTGCCTTCCAGCGCGTGGATCGGCGTGAAGTTGATGGAGGACGCTGTGCTTTCGGTCAGCCATTCCACATTGCGTCGCACGACATGGGATTCGAACTTGATCGGCATGCCATAGGGCGTGGCATCAACGGCATCGCCGAATTCAACGGCCCAAGGCTGAACTTCAGTAATCAGCGGATCGGGGGTTTGCGCACGGGCGGCGGTGGCAGCCAGCATCCCTGCCCCAGCGGCTGCGGTGCCACTGAGGAAGGCGCGGCGGGAAGTGCCTTCTTTGACGGGTTCGTCGGTCATTTGGCGAACTCTCCTTCGGGGTTATCAGATGCCGGTCACTTTGACCGAGTTGGTCGGGTCAACCTTCACGGTGCCCTGCTTCTTGATGTAGCTTTCGACCACATCCCAAATCTGCGGGCCTTCGGTGCCTTCGTTCACCGATGCCCAACCAGCAACCGTGTAGGATTTGGTAGCGTCGATGGTTTCACCCGTATCGACAAGCGTCATTTCGGTGATGCGCTCGCCAATCGGTTTCGACACGTCGATGGCAAAGCCAAGGCCGCCGACGCGGACCATATCGCCGCCCTGCTGGTAATAGGGGTCGGTGTTGAAGAGGTTGTCGGCCACGTCTTCAAGAATGGTGTGGATGAATTCACCTGTCATCTCGGTCCGATAGCAGGCGCCATAGGTCATCGAGGTGACGTTGTGGATGTCTTCGCGGGTGATGGCATCGCCCGGCATCAAGCTCGCTCCCCAACGCACGCCCGGCGACATGGCGATCTGTGCGTCGCGCTCGGTCCGGATGGCGTCGCAGATCAGGTCGTCCCATGTGCCCTGGAAATTGCCGCGACGGTAGAGAAGGCTTTCGGTGGTGCCGATCTTTTCTTCGAGCTGATCCTTGAACGGGGCGCGTTCTGCGTCGATCAGGCTGGCCATTTCGGCGTCGGGCTCGATCACGTCCGAGAAGATCGGGATCAACTTGTGCTTGAAGCCCATCATCCGGCCATCGCGCACGTCAAGGTCAACGCGGCTGATGAATTTGCCGTGGGAGCCGGAGGCGATGAGGATGGTTTCGCCGATCAGCACCGGTTCCGGCACGGCGTCATGGGTGTGGCCGGTCAGGATCACGTCGATGCCTTTGACGCGCGACACCATCTTGCGGTCAACGTCAAAGCCGTTGTGCGAGAGGCAAACGACGAGCTCGGCCCCGGCGGCGCGCACCTCATCGACCATTTCCTGCATACGCTCTTCGCGGATACCGAACGAGTATTCCGGGAACATCCAGCGCGGGTTGGCAATGGGCATATACGGGAAGGCCTGACCGATCACCGCGATCTTGACGCCGCCGCGTTCGAAGAACTGATAGGGCTCAAAGGCGGGTTCATCCCATTCCGCATCAAAGATATTCGCGCCGAGGAAGGGGAAATTCAGTTGCGTTTCAACGATTTCCTTCACGCGCTCAGTGCCGTAGGTCCATTCCCAGTGGCTGGTCATCGCCTCGACGCCCAGTTGGTTCATGACATTCACAACGTCCTGCCCTTTGGTCAGGAAGCTGGTCATCGAGCCGTGCCAAGTGTCGCCGCCGTCCAGCAGCAGCGCATCGGGGCGGGCAGCGCGGATGGCCTTGACCACCGTGGCCACGCGGTCCATGCCCCCCATCTTGCCATAGGTTTTGCCCAGCGAGACGAAATCCTCATAGGTCAGGGCGTAGGCCTCGGGGGATTGTGGCGTCAGGTTGAACATCTTGATGAAGTCTTTGCCGACGACATGCGGCGGTACGCCCTTGGCGTCGCCCACGCCGATGTTCCATTCCGGTTCACGGAACCAGACCGGCTTTAACTGCGCATGAATGTCGGTGATGTGGATCAGAGTGACATTGCCGAAATCGTCGAACTGCAAAAGCTGTTCTTGGGTCAGCGCCTGCTGTGCGGCCAGTTTCGACCAGTTGCCAAAGCCTGAAATGCCATAGATCGCCGAGGCGGCGACCGAGGCTTGCAGGAATTCGCGCCTGCTGATCATCCCGATACTCCTTCGTCTTGGACAAAGATCGACCGTTCGCGGACTCCCACGTCAGGCCGTTCGCCCATGTTTGTTTGAAAAAATTGACAAACGAATGGTGGCCGCCGCTGGGGACGGCGGCCGATAGTCTTAGTGACGGACGCCGACACCTTCGATCGACAGACCGTTGCCGCGCGAGGCGACATAGAGTTCCAGAGCCTTGAACTCATCCGACCCGGCCTTGAAGGTTTCTGCCCGCGTATCGCGAACACAGCCGACAAAGCGCTGCTGGGCCGAGACCAGACCTGCGTCCTTCAGGCGATAGACCGGGAAACCGGAGATCTGACCTTGGGACAAATGGTCGGCGCGAATGAAGTTGCCATAGTTGTCTTCATGGCAATTCGAACAAGCCATCTCAAGTTGACCGTAGCGGGTGTAGAAGATTTCCTTGCCCTTGGCGTAGAATTCCGCAGCAGGACCGTCGATCGCCACGTTTTGAGGCTCTCCACGCGACTGCATCGAGATCAGCGCAAGCATGTTCTTCATGTCGCCCGAGGTGGTGCCCCAGGCTTCCAGACCCATCCGCTCGGTCACGCAACCGTTGATGTAGTCTTCCATGATCATCAGCTTGCCGGTCTTTTCGTCGACGCGTGGGGTCACGGCCCGCAGGCCAGCCATCGACTCGGGGCCGTTGTGGCAACCGGCGCAGGATTCGCCGTTCTTGCCAATCGCGGCGTTCCATTTGTCTGTGCCAAGATCAACAAAGACCATGCCCGGATTGTCGAAGTCATCCTTTTGCATGTCGCGGGTCGCGTCATCGCGGAAGTGCCAGCCCGAGTAGATCTCGGGCAGAGCGCCGTCCAAATGTGCTGGGGCCGCTGCCTTCGTGGTCAGGGTGATGTCGCCGTCATCGGTGACGATGGTCAGCGTATCATCAGCTGGATCGGCAAGGGCCGCGCCGGTGATGGCGAGACCAAGGGCCGTGGCGGCCAACATCTTTGTGATTGTGCGCTGCATAGCGTCTCCTCCCTCGAGTTCGTTGCTGCGCTTAGGCGACTTCGATCGGCTTCGTGTCTTCGTAGACCGAGCCATCGTCATCGTACCAAGTGAACTTGAACTCGCCGGCGGCGTCGACCTTCGCATCGAATTCGAAATACGGGTTGGTCGAGATTGCCGGATCCAGCGCGATGTCGATGACATTCGCACCGTTCAGGTCGCAGGTGAAGCGGTTGATGATCGAACGCGGGATCAGCTTGCCGTCTTTGTCCTTGCGCTGACCGGATTCCATCTGGTGGCTGATCAGAGCCTTGATCGTGACGACCTCGCCGGCAGCAGCCGACTTCGGAACTTTCACGCGGGGTTTTGCGTCTTTTGCCATTGTCGTATCTCCTGATTACCGGTTGATCAGCCGCCGCAGCCGCCGATGGTGACCTTGACGGTCGCCTGAGCCTGAAGGACCGTACCATCGG
Source organism: Thioclava sp. FR2 (assembly GCF_051200875.1). GTDB lineage: Bacteria > Pseudomonadota > Alphaproteobacteria > Rhodobacterales > Rhodobacteraceae > Pseudotabrizicola. The sequence goes on along the minus strand of NZ_CP195191.1, from coordinate 3,768,787 downwards.
CCATTTTGGCCAAGGCGATCACATCCTGGGTCTTGGCCAGACGGATCCGGGTTGCGGCGTTCTGGCTGCCTGCGGCCGGGCCGAAGGTGAAGGTGCAAACGGCCGGTTCGGGGTTGCCTGCGGCCAAGAGCATGATGGCGACGGCGCCTGGTGCGCTGACCGACACCGGAACGGTGTTGCCGTTTTCAGCGATTTCTGGGGCGGTCAGGGTGATCCCCTCGGCGCCGGGAGCAGCACCACCGGTAAAGCCGGCAGTCAGTTCTTCAACGGTCGCAGCAAAGAGCGGGTTGGCAAGGGTCGCGGAAGCGATGCCGCCAAGGCCGGCCCAGAGTGCGTCTCTTCTGGAAAGTTTCATGGTCATCTCCTTAGGGTTCCTCTGGCTGGTCACTCATTGAGCGTGAGCAGATAGGCCACCACATCTTCGATTTGCTGAGCGTTCAAAATCGGCGGCAGATCGCCTTCGGGGGCCTTGCCCGAGTAGGCGGCGCCGGGACGAATAAAGCCCTCGGTCTTGTAGAAGGCAGGCATGAACGTGCCGTCGAAGGTCATCTTTGCATTTGCAACGATGCCCCGAAGCTGGCCTTCGTCATAGCGGTCTGCCACCCCGTCAAGAGGCGGCGCGATGTCGCCCGGGAATGGGACGTCAGGCATGGCACCGATCATGTGGCAGGCCACACAATTGCCCAAGGCGTTCGTCGTCATGATCTTGGCGCCGGAGGCCGGATCGCCGGGGGCGCCTGACAGAGACTCTGCAACTGCCCCCTCTACATAAACCACACTCGTTGGTGCGGTTTCACTTATTGCTGGCGTCACGGCGGCCATTGCCAGAACCGAGGCCAGCCAAAGCTGACGTGTCATTGCGATCCTCCCTGATCACTCCCTTTGGGAAACGATAACCTCGGTATGCCATCATACGCAATAGAAATATATAATTCCATGAATATTCCTATATGCGCCTATGAATCAGCGACTTACATTCAATTGTTCGCATTTACCCGGCTTGCGAGGAACTTTTGAAAGTGCTCTCCGCTGTCATATCCATGGTCGCGAACCCAGGTTAGAAGCGCCTCGGTCGTGCCTTTTCCAAAGGCTCCGGGCATCAGGGCAACGGCCGATTCTGCTGCGGTCTTTCCCTCGGCAACCTCTTCCGGCAGGAACATCATGGTGGGCGTAAACATCACGCCCCAGCGTGCCGCCATATCCTTTTCCGGAAGCGTAGTCCCGTCGAAGTCGGTCACTTCGACATCTCCGAAAAGATTGATTTGCACCACGAAGTAATGGTCGCGGATCAGCGTGTCGATTGCAGGGGCTGGAAAGACCTCTTCATGCATTTTCGTGCAATAGATGCAGCCGCGCTGCTCGACGATCAGAAGGAGGCGTTTTCCTTCGGCATTCGCCTCGGCCAGATCTTCGCGCAGGTCTTTGAAGGTTTCCCGCAGCCATGTTGGTTTGTGCAGACCATCATCCCCAATTTCCGCAGCTGCCATCGGCAGCGCAAGGCAAGTGGCGGCGATAAGCGAGAAAAGCGCAGTGCGAAAGTGGAACATTGTATCCTCCCAATGTCATTGCAGGGTGGCAGACCAATCAAAGTTGCGGATCATCCAATCCGCTATGATGTTGACCGAATTGGTGGCGATCAGCAGACCGAACACAATCAGCATGACGCCCATCGCCTTTTCGACATGTCCCATAAGGGCACGATGACGAGACACCCAATCGAGGAATGGTCCGGCGAAAAGGGACGCCGCAACAAAGGGCATGGTCATTCCAAGTCCGTAAACCAGCAGGAGTAGCCCGCCACGCCATATTTCCCCCATGCCGCTGGCGACCATCAGAATGGCAGCAAGCGCGGGGCCGACACAGGGCGTCCAACCAAAACCAAAGGCCAGTCCCATGACATAGGCCCCTGCCAGAGTCGTGGGCTTGGTTTCCGTTTCGATCCGCGCTTCGCGGTAGAACAGACCGATCCGTAATAGGCCAAGGAAGTGCAGCCCAAAAAGGATCAGCACGCCACCCGCCAGCCAAGAAAGAGGCTCGCGCCATTGCAGGAATACACGGCCAAGAGCGGTCGCGCCCATTCCAAGAAGCACAAAGATCGTCGTGACCCCCAAGGCAAAGGCGATGGCCTGTGTGATGAGTCGCTTTTGCGCGCCTGCTGCGATGGTACCGCCACCGCGCAGTTCCTTGACCGAAAGACCGGCCATATAGGACAGATAGAACGGAACCATCGGCAGGATGCAGGGTGACAGGAAGCTGAGAAAGCCCGCAACCAGCGCGCCACCGAAGCTGATTTCCAGCATAATCCCCCCAAACGCACAGATATATAGCCGGAGCCATTACACTTGCCGGAATGCAAAATTTATATTAGCATATTTCTATCTATAAATGGCGCTGTCAACATGACTCGTATCGCCTTTGCCTTCGCAGCTTTGCTGTTTAGCGCCCAGACCGCCTTGGCGGAGCTGCAACTTCTGATGTTCGAACAAACCGGTTGTATTTACTGCGCCCGCTGGAATGAGGAAGTTGGACCGGAATACAGCCTGACTGATGAAGGCAAAGCCGCCCCTCTCCGCAGGGTGCAACTGCGTGACCCGCTGCCAGAAGGGCTGAGTATCGCCAGCCATCCGGTGTTCACCCCAACTTTTATTCTGGTGAAGGACGGCGTCGAGACGGGCAGACTGGAAGGTTATCCGGGGGAAGATTTCTTTTGGCCCCTTTTGGACGGGATGCTGAAGGCCGCGACAAACTAAGCGCCACAGCAACAATTGGCTTCAGAAATGCCGCCCATCGTGCGGTTTGACTTGTTGACACGGCTTTATCTGGTCAAATCACATTTGGGCGGAAAATGCAGGAGCAGACGCTTGGCCGATGGCGTGACAATCGCTGAAGAACTTCCACCTCCTGAGGGGCTGGATGAGCTTGTGACGCAGGCCAATGACGCTGCAAATTTCCTAAAGGCCTTGGGCCATGACGGTCGCCTGACCATCCTTTGCCACCTCTTGTCGGGCCCCAAGAGTGTGACAGAGCTTGAAAACCTGCTGTCTGCGCGCCAGGCCGTTGTCAGTCAGCAACTCGCACGGCTTCGGCTTGAAGGTCTTGTCAGCGCGCGGCGCGAAGGACAGGCCATTTTCTATTCAATCCTTGACCCGAAAGTGATTGAAGTTCTGGGCGTATTGTCCAAACTCTTTTGCAAATCGGCATAAGACCGAAAGACGAACCCCAGATTTGGGGAAACGGGAGGAAATGACCGATGGACGGAATCCCCTACGGCGTATTGGCGGCGGTGGTTGGCCTCGTGGGCGGTATCGTGCTGGGCCTTTCGGCGCGATTGGGTGATTTCTGCACCCTGGGCGCGCTGGAATCGGCTGTTTATGGTCAGGACCAAAAGCGTTTGCGGCTGTGGGGTATCGTTCTTGGGGTCGCCATTCTGGGAACGCAGCTTGGTGCGCTTGCAGGCTGGATCAATCTTTCCGCGACTTTCTATCACTCGATCATGTGGAATCCGCTGGCCTCGATCGTTGGCGGTCTGATCTTCGGCTATGGCATGGCGATGGCCGGAAATTGTGGCTTTGGTGCGCTGGTTCGTTTTGGTGGAGGCGACCTGCGCTCTTTGGTTGTTGTCGTCGTCATGGGGATTTTCGGGTTTATCGCACTCTCTGGCCCCTTGGCTCCCTTGCGGGTGGCACTCTTTCCCCAGCCTACGGCGGTCGAGCCACAAGGGATCATTGCTGATCTGACAGGTCTCACCGGCATCCCTGCGATCGCGATCATTGTCTTGTTCGCTGCTGGCGCCTTTGCCTGGGCTTTGTCTTATGCGCCTTTGCGGCAACGGCCCGATATGCTGGCCTGGGGTGTTGCGGCCGGGCTGGCTGTTGTGTGGTGCTTTGCGGGCACCACATGGGTCGACGACCAAAGCCTTGGGGCGATTGGAGTCGAGGGACCATCCTTTACGGCGCCGGTCGGCAGGACATTGATCTTTCTCATGACGGCCACAGCCGGCGGAATAACCTTTTCCGTGGGTGCCGTCGTCGGGGTTCTTTTGGGCGCGCTTCTGGGTTCCACGATTCGTGGCTTGTTCCGCTGGGAGGCCTGCGAAGACCCGCGCGAATTGGGGAGACAAGTCGGTGGTGCGGCGCTGATGGGCGTTGGCGGCGTCATCGCGATGGGATGTTCTGTTGGGCAAGGCGTCACGGGTTTTGCCACGTTGGCTTGGTCTGGACCTGTAACATTGGCGGCAATTGCCATCGGCGCTATCGTAGGACTTCGCCAATTGATTGGTGGGTTTCAGCCGGAATAGGTGGGGCGCTCTTACGGCTAAATGCTGTTTGCAGGAAAACCAAAGAGCTTGGCCATTCCGCGCCCTTCATTTTTTGCTTGGTAAAGCGCCGTGTCTGCCTGCTGCAAAATCTCGTCGGCTTTTGGTCGCGAGAAATCTGTATTGATCGTCACGCCGATACTGGCCCCAACCTGACAAACCGAACCTTCAAAGGCTGTCGGTTGAGACACCCTGCCAATCAGGCGGTGGGCCAGCTTGAGCAGCAGGTCTTTGTCTGTCAGATCAGGCAAGAGAATAATGAACTCATCCCCGCCTACGCGCGCAACCGTATCTGTACTGCGCGTTTCGTCCCGCAACGACGACGCAACGTGGCGCAAAATATGGTCCCCAGCCGCATGGCCAAGGGTGTCGTTCACTTGTTTGAACTTGTCCAAATCAAGTTGCATCACCGCAAAGTCCATGCCGCTTTCACAGGCTCTGGCCAAGGCACTGTCCAAGGCACGTCGATTGCGAAGACCCGTGAGCGTATCCGTCAGCGCACGTTCCTCAGCCTCTGTTCTGGCTCCTTCCAGACGAAGGCTCAGACGCCGGAATTCATCCATGACCGCATTCTTTGCTTCGACCAGATACAGCATTTCCACTGTCAGGTCGGTCACAGCGAAATCCGAAATGGTCAGAGCGTGCGTCTTGACAGCATCGACCACGCCAATTCCGAAAGAGAGGTTCAAAAGGACCCCGCCACCTTCGTCTGGCAGTGCATGCCCGCGCATCGGGCTGGATTGGACCCGTAGCGGAAGAAGAGACAGGCGATCCCCCGCCTTTTCCAAAAGATCTGCCATCTGGCCTACCCCCGCAGGCCGGACGATGCGAAACTGTCGAAAGAACGACTGCCCCCGACAGTCGCCAAGAACGCGCTTCAGCGTTGGGCCGACTTGAACGATTGCACCAGATGGCGAAAGGCGCAGATGCATCGGCAGCAACCGGTCCAGTGAAGACGGAGATAACGTTATCGCCGAGGAAATCGCGATTGGTCCCTGATCGTTCAATTTCCTACCATCCCCAGATCGAAATGGCGGGCTTCGGCGAACTCGGCGTCCAGAAGCTGAACGAGGATCCCACCCTCAATGCATTCAATGAGAACAAGCACACCATAGTCATCCGCCATTGCCCTCAGCGCACCCGCGACAACGTGCTGTGCGCCAGAAAAAGGATCGTCAAAGCGCATGGAAAAGAGGCCAGCCCCTTGTTCAGTCAGGTTCAGGTCGGGAACGACAAAGTCTGGCATTGCAAGCAATGCCCTATCTGGAAGCTCTTCTAGAGAGTGAAGAAAATCCACGAATGTGACCCCGCCGAACCTGAGCAATCGGCGTAGGCGCCCGCCCGATCGCCGGGAAACAAGCCATGTTCCCAGATCTTCAAGTATTGTGTCGCGGGCACGTCCCAACTGCGCATCGGCCGATTCAAGGATCATATTCGTCAATTCCGGCGGATAGCGAAGGAGCGGCTCGAACCGATCTGCAGCAAAGCCAGCGCGTTGAACGATCCCTTTCCAAGCAGACGACCCATAGGTGTCCCGCAGGAAGCCTTCCAAGGCATGATTAACCAGACCCAGCATAGCGACATCCCCAAGCCTTGGGTCTAACACCCAAAGCATTTGGCGACACGCTAGGGAGCAGCGGTTAACAATCCGCTTAAACGCTTACTCCAGAACGGTGATGCCTGACCCGAGCAGACGATTTACCGGGGCCGGTTCTATCGCGGGGGGGGCAGCTTGCCATTCTCGCATCAACTGTGCAGCGTCATCCCCAAAAGGAAGAACGCCAGAAGATCCACGGATAATGGGTTCATAGCGGCGCTTTCCCTGAACAAGACCTTCGAATGACGCAAAGCCGCTGTCATTCCACAGCGCCAGAACGGCTTCTTCACCCGGCGATGCAGGCAAGAGATCGGCCACGATCATCACGCACCCTCTCCCACCACCCGGAAGGTCGCTGTTGCAGGCATTAATAAGCGCTTCCAATCCGAACTGATCAAATTCTGCAAGGAACACATCGCGCGTGGCGGTCGCGGTTTCCGGCTGCAACACCAAAACTGACTGGGCCTCGGCCAAGAGTTCGATCGGAGCGGCCACAGGCGCAGATCGGTTGGCCAGACGGTCGGCCAAAGCCTCTTGCCCCGGTTGCACAGATATTTCTTTGAGCTTCGCCAAGGTGGCCTGCCCCGCCAACCCCCAGCGTTCCAAGGCCTGCGCGTCAACATCCTCGGGCGCAAGAACCCCCGCCTCAAACCGGGCAAGGTGATTGCGCGAGGAAATCGCTTCGGCATTCAGAAGGGGCGTCAAACTCAAGGCCGAAACAACCATAAGGGCAAAGGCCATAACGATGTTGGATTGACGGATGCGATCCATCCACCCTGCCCCGCGGAGCACGGCTATGGCATAGAGAACGCCGTATCCAATGCCCAAAACTGAGACCTCGGCCGCGAACACCCGATCTGGCGTCCAGCCACGCTGCCAGACCCGAAGAAAGACGGCCCATGCCCCGACGCCGGCAAGGATGGGCAAGACCAAGGACATGGCGCGAGCGGCCCAGATCAGCACCGTGCTGGAACTGGCCTGAACATTATCTTGATCGACCGCTGTCGTGACCAGTGTCGCCCCCACGCCGGCCATCGCCAACATGACCAGTGCGACGGATAAACCGTTGAACAGGCCCGAAAACCCTTGAAGTGGCAAAGCAACAAGGAAGACGACCGTGACGACCAGCACCACAGGGAGGATCAGCCGCAGCATCCGCAAAAGCAGATAGGGGCTGATATATTCTTGCAATTCCTGAACAACGGCCAGACCGAGCCCAAGCACGCCGCCCGTGATGAGGAAAGGGATCGGGCCAAGGTCTAGCAGATCACCGATCACGGTCAGGCCAACGATTTGCAACAAGGCATCCGACAAAAAGATGACCGCCCAGACGACCCCGGTAAATGTCCAGGCGATTGCATAGCGAACGACGATGGACCACGCCTCATCAAAGAGCAGGGGATAGTCCCGCCATTTACCCAGACTTTGCGCGATCCAGAATGGCATTGGCACCGTTGTCAGCACCATCGCGGCGAGAACGATGTGCGGTTTGACGGCGTCTTCGACGGTTTCAAACCTTAGAGACGCCAGAACGACAAGGACGGTCACCACGATCGCTATTCCGGCAGCCCCCAAGGAAGACCGCAAGGGCCGGATAGGGCCGATCATGATCAAAAGGGTCCCGAAGAATGTTGCCATAAAGACAATGACAGCAAGCATCAGGCGATATGGGAGAAGGTTGGACTGGCTCAGTTCACCCAAGGCATAAAGGGCAAAGCCTGCCATCAATCCAAGCGCCGCCATCGTCGCGCGACTTGCCATCATCGGGGTCATAGTGCCTCTCTCACCCAAACGGGTCACCGATTTCTTCCAGCAAAGCTAAGTCTTTGGCCAGAAAAGAGCCAGCAACTTTGCACGCCGATATCGGACCGGCCAAAACCGCGTGCGATTAGAAGTCCGTCGGTGCTCCGCCCTCTTGCTTGCGGCGCGCAACAAAGCGGGTGAGCTCTTCCAGATGATCCCCATTCATCGGCGGAGCTTCGAATTCGGCCATGATTTGCTTGTAGATCCGATGCGCGCGTTCTGGCGTCCAAACCGCGCCATCAAGGTTCCACGCTTCGTAATTACGCCAGTCGCTGACGAAGGGAGAGTAGAAAGCCGTTTGATAGCGTTCTTGCGTGTGTTGGCAGCCGAAGTAATGACCTTGCGGCCCGACCTCGCGGATTGCATCCAGAGCTATGTCGTCTTCGGAAGAAGCAAAAGTCGCCTCTTCGAAATACCGCTGGATCATTTGCAGGACTTCGCAGTCCATCACGAATTTCTCGGGACTTGCGATCAAGCCACCTTCCAGCCAACCCGCCGCATGGTAGACCATGTTGGTCCCCGATTGCACGGCCGCCCAAAGGCTGTTTGACGTCTCCCACATGGCTTGCCCATCCGGAATATTCGCCGCGCAAACACCCGACGAACGGAGCGGAAGCCCATAGAAACGGACCAACTGCCCCGTCATCTGGGTCGCGCGCATGTATTCCGGCGTGCCAAAAGCTGGCGCACCAGATTTCATATCAACGTTCGAGGTGAAGGTTCCGATAGCGACCGGGCAACCGGGGTTGATGAATTGCAGCAGCACAATGGCCGCCAAAGCCTCGGCAATCGACAACGCCACCGCCCCAGCCATCGTCACAGGGGCCATCGCCCCGGCCAAGGTGAATGGGGTCACGACAACCGGCTGTCCACGGCGCGCAAGGCGAATTGCGCCATCGAGCATGGGAAAGTCATGCTTTAGCGGGCTGACCGAGTTGATATTCGTGTACATCCGCGGTTTGGCGTCGAATTCGTCATTGCTAAGCCCGCCTGCAATGCGGACCATTTCCATGACATCCTCAACCCGCTCGGCGCCCAACGAATAAGCGTGGCAAACCTTGTCGGTCAGGGTAAGTTTTTCGAACAGGCAATCAAGATGGCGGACGGAAGGATGAATGTCGATCGGTTCGACCGGATAGCCGCCGGCGATATGAATGCAGTTGAAGTATTGCGTCAGCTTCATGAACTCTTTGAAGCTCTCGAAATCTCCTGACCGTTTTCCCCGCTCCAAGTCCCAAGAATTCGGAGGGGAAGAGACGTTTACGAACAGCATATGCTTGCCACCCATGATCAGTTCCCGATCCGGGTTGCGCGGGGTCAAGGTAAAACTGGAGGGCGCTTTGCCCACCATTTCCATGACAAAGGCTTCATCCATACGGACATTCGTGCCCGAAACGATACAACCTGCTTTCCGAAGGATCTCGACCGCTTCCGGATTCAAAAATTCGATCCCGATATCCGAGAGGATTTTCATGGCGCCGTTGTGGATGCGCTGAACGCCATCTGCATCCAATGGTTCCGTCGGTCGATCCGGATTGACCGGAATGCGCCACGGCATTTGGTCGATGACAGACGTCCCCGACCGGGCTTTCATTCCCGCACGCCCACCAGCGCGACGTTTGCGTCCCTGATCGTCATTCATCGCCATTACTCCTGTCCTGCCATTGGCAGTGCTTTGGAACCAAGATGGCTGAAAGGATCAGGGCATGAGCACCTATTTAGCGACGCATATGTGTCGTTTTTGCGCTATGCGCCCTCTAGCCAGTCTGGCAACGCGCCAATATTGTCCAAGACAACATCCGCGTCAGGGGCCAGATCTTCACGGGTTGCAATGCCAGTCAGAACAGCGATTGTCACCATTCCGGCGGCCTTGCCTGAATGCAAATCGTGAAGGCTGTCACCAACCATTGCACAACGCGACGGGGACAAGCGCGTGGTACGCGCAAAAGCCTGACACATGCCCGGCCCCGGCTTAGCGCCATGGCCGGTATCGTAACCAGAAATAAAATCGAAAAAATCAATGACATCATGCGCCGCAAGGTGCGCCCGCGCTGCGACTTCGGTGTCGTTCGTCGCCAGACCGATCTTCAGCCCTTTTGCTTTGAGCTTCGTAAACAAGGGACGCAGTGGGACGGCCTCTTCCATATGCGCCAATGCAGCTGCTTCATTGATATGACTAGTGATCTCGGAAACGGATCGACCGGGAATATGAGGAGAAAGTGACAAAGCGATATCGGCAGCAGTTGCCGCGATAACCGGGCTATCCGGCGTAAAATCGCCACTCTTCAGATTGAACCCGATGGCATGCGCCATTTCATCGGCATGAGACATGTCACGAGCCATGTTGGACAACAGACCACGGGCCCAGCCTCCCCAGCTTTTCCGAAAATCAAAAAGCGTGCCGTCCTTGTCGAAGATAAGACCATCAATAGCGCGCAACTGTATTCTCCTGCACATTCCCTGTTCGACGATACCTGACACTTACCTTGTATTCAGGTCCAATGGTGTTGCTCTGCCCCCGGAAGCCCTGCTCGCGCGTCTCTCAATGCCTCGTAAGGCAGCTCCTGCGCATCGCAGCAGGCGATGATCCATTCATCATCCATCAGGAGAAAATCCAGTACTGAGGCGAGAAACTCCACGCTTCGCGCAGACCTAGGCAAGTCATCGAGACTTGCGCCCGTAGACCCCAGGAAAACCGGAAGAAGTTCATCGTTGGCGGCGAGCCAAGCGAAAGCCTGTAAGGCCACGATTTCAGCGGTTTCTTGCCGAGACATGCGTTTCTTTTCCCGTTTTGACCAACTAGCCCAGTTTTTAGAGAAATGGGAATGGATGTGTTATGAATCTGGCAAGGAATCCTTAACCAAATTTGTGCATGGATTGAGGGTAACTCGTAATTGCAGGTTCGTAGTCATGGATGGCAAGATTCTCGTCATAGATGACGTGGCGACCAACCGGATCGTCCTCAAGGCCAAACTGAGTGCGGCTCGCTACCAACCTCTTCTCGCTTCCTCCGGGTCAGAAGGAATGCGTCTTGCACGGACCGACCGGCCCGATCTGATCCTCATGGACCTGCGACTTCCAGATATGTCTGGTATAGAACTTTGCGCGGCCTTTCGTCAGGATCCCACAACCGCGACGACCCCCATTATCGCCATGACGTCATCGGATAAGCTGCATGATCGGCTGAAAGCAATGGATGCGGGAGCGGATGATGTGTTTACGAAATCATCGACTGACGCATTCCTTTTGGCTCGGGTCCGCAATCTGTTGCGCGGCCATCAGGACATTCGAGACCTGAAGCAGGATGGTAATGATAGAGAGTTTGAACTTGCCGAAGACATTACTCCGTTCGCTCAGCCCTCTCGGATCGCGATTGTAACTCATCGCAAAGATGAAGGGATGCGCCTTCGCCGCCACCTCTCCCCGCTGATGCGCGGAGATATTGAAATTGTCACAGTGGATGAGGCTTTCTCTCAAGCTGACCCTGATAAGTCGGGACCAGACCTGTATTTGATCGACGGCGAAAATACCAATCCAACCGCTTCAATCCGTCGTCTGCTTTCCGATTTGAGGAGCCGTGGCACAACGCGCCACGCGTCCATCTGCCTTTTGTCCCGGACGAGAGCGCTTGACGGAGTCGAAGGAATGGCCTTCGATTTAGGGGCAAACGATATCATCGACCCAAACAGCGACATTCAAGAAATCGCCGTCAGATTGCGGGCCACGTTGCGAAGAAAGCGATACGTCGACAGGACCAGAGCCAATCTACAAGACGGGTTGAGGCTTGCGATGATTGATCCTGTAACGGGGCTCTATAATCGTCGCTACGCGATGGCACGGTTGACCAGCCTAGTTTTTTCACAGTCAGAGACTTCGCGGCCTCTGACAATCCTTGTGGCAGATCTGGATCGATTCAAGCGTGTCAATGATGTTCATGGCCATGCTGCAGGCGATCAGGTTCTGATCGACGTTGCAAAGAAAATGCAGCAGGGATTGAGACAACAAGATTTGCTTGCACGCTTCGGAGGAGAGGAGTTTCTGATCGTCCTTCCAGAAACCGGGCTCGATGCCGGGAACGTCATCGCACAGCGGCTTAGGTCAATATTGGTCCAAAACCCAACTAAACTCGCCAATGGTGAACGTGTCGAAGTGACGGCTTCCTTTGGCCTTGCGGTCCTTGAAACGTCGCTCGCAAGAACGTCGCACGACGCCGAAATCATCGCGCGCGACTTGATAGACCAAGCCGACGCGGCCCTTCTGACCGCCAAGGCATCGGGCCGGAATATGGTAACAATTGCCCGTCGCGACGTGGCGTGACAACCGGAAACTCAGGTGCCGCCGATTTTCCGTTGTCAGTCGCGACGGCGCTTTTCTTTCAGCCTGCGTTCAAGTTTTGACGCAAATTCCGCCCTTTCGGCATCCGACATCATCGTGACCACGTCCACAAGGCCTTTCCGACCTTCTGCAACGCGGGCGGTAAGCCTGCTGCTTTGATTTTCCAACGCGGCACGGAACGCCCCTGCGTCAAACGGAGAAGCGCGCAGAGAATCCAGCACCAAACTCATGTCGGCCTCAATTTCTCTGCGAAGATCGCGCAATCCCGCATCACGACCAGACAGATCCTTGAACAAACCCTTGCGCTGTTCGCGGGTCAATGCCTCGGTATAGGGGCCAAAGGATACGTCACGCGGGCCAGAGACCATATCGCCACCACGATGGAATTTGAGCGCCGCGCCCGTCACCACCCCGACAATCCCAAGATTTATTGCCAGAGAAGCCGCAAGAAGCAGTTTCATCCATGTTGGGGCCCGCCGTGCGGACACAGGTGCCGTATCTGCCGGTGGAGGGGTTTGTTGGTCGCTCATTGGGTCGTTTCCTCGGCAAGCAGGCTTTCATAGCCAGGCAAAAGGTCAAAGCTTCCGCCGGCAGATTCAGATATCCCATAGGAGCTGGCCAAATTGACCAGCGCCTCTGGTTGTACATATCCCACGACCAGCCCGACCATCGCAGCCGAACTCACGCCCGCGACGGCAGCAGCGCCACCCAAGGCTGCGAAAAGGCTGCTCCAGAAGCCGCCCTTCGACACGACAGATGGCCGCCGCACCATGCTGGCGACCGGCTGTTCAGACTCTGCGTCTGCCAGTACGCGCGCAAGAAAATCCTCCGATGGCACGGGCGGATTTTGCCGGGCCTCGGCAAAAAGATCGTCAAGTGGATCGCGTTCAGTCATCTCAATCCCCTTTCCCCATCTCCGATTGCATTTACGTCAAGCTTCATCTTCGTATCCAAGCTCTTCTCGCCTTCCGGCAAGGATCGCGGCCAACGACCGTTTTCCCCGCGCCGTCAGGCTTTCAACCGCTTCAACGCCAACTCCCAGAATTTCTGCAATTTCCGGGTTGGGCAGACCTTCGATATGGCGCAGGATCACCGCCTGACGTTGCCGCTCGGGAAGTTGAGCGAGCGCGTTATGCAGGGCTGCCATCCGATCCGTTTCAATCAAAGACTGGACAGCGCCCGGCTGGTCGTCCGCAACTTCTGGCGCGTCATCCAAAGTAGCGGCCCGTCGCCGGATGCGCTTCCTTAGACGATCGGTCGCAAGGTTCGTTGCTACACGAAACAGCCATGTCGTGACCTGCGCTTCACCCTGGCGCCACTGAGGCGCGATGCGCCACAGTCGCAACATCGCCTCCTGAGCAACGTCTTCGGCCTCCGAGCGGTCATTCAAGACCCGCATGGCATAGGCCATCACGCGTGGGGCAAGACGATTTGTCAAATCACGCGCAGCATCACGGTCTCCATTTGCATAGAGAACCAAAAGCGCGTCGTCTGACAGAGGCGCAAGCGTGTCGCGGGGCATTTCCATCCTGCAAATGGCTTAGCGTCATTCGAACCCGACTGAAAGCCCCGCGCCGCGCAAGTGGCGGCGCGAGACTTCGTCTGATGCCGGATCAGTTATTGCCGCGTCCGAAGCCGCCTTCATGGCCTTCGCCATGACCAAAACGCTTCTTCTTAAAGCCCTTCGGGCCTTCGGCCATCTTTGCTTTGGCCGCGTCGATCTCGGCTTGGCTGATCGCACCGTCGTTGTCCGTGTCCAGACGGTCGACAAGGCCGGTCGGTACAGGACGCGATGCCAGTTCAGTAGCCGAAAGCTTGCCGTCGCCATCCGCATCCAGACGGGTCACCATCTGTGCGCTGCGCTCTTTCACACGGGCCTCCATGCCCTGCATTTGCATTGCGGCCAATTCGTCGGCAGAAATGAAACCGTCACCATCCGCATCCAGCGCCTTGGTGCGCGCCGCATGCCAAGCGGACAGTTCGGCTTCCGTGATCTTGCCGTCCTGATCCGCATCCACCTCGGCGAAGTTGAATTCAGCAAACGGGATCCCCATTCCGCGCTCCATGCCAGGTCCACCCATGCCCATACCGTTGCCACGGTCGGCAAATGCAGTGGTTGCAACCAGCGCAGAGGCCAAGGTCGCCATGGTCAAGGCCGTCAGTTTCATCGTGCGTGTCATGTTCTGCTTCCTTTTTCTGTTTTTGGCCTGACCGTTCTTGTCTGGCCCTTATGCTTCTCTTACGCACCACGTTTTGGTTTCCGTCGCTAATCTTTCGGCGCTTGCGACAAAGGCGCACAACGTCCGAAAGAGCTCTCCAAAATGAGCGGCGTTTGCGCTATCTGAGGTGCCGAGCGGGGCACTCAAGACCTTGGTATTGGATGGCTCTTGGAAGCCGAACTGACAGGAATTGGTATGACCATGACAGAACTCCATGGTGGTGACGTGGTTGATGAGCGCCCGGTGAAACCAGCGATCCTGCGTGGATGGCGTCGGAAATGCCCGAATTGCGGCGCTGGCCCAATGCTTCGCGGCTATCTGAAAGTCCGGGAAAGCTGCCCCGTCTGCGGCGAAGAACTGCATCACCATCGCGCTGATGATGGGCCAGCCTATCTGACGATCCTGATCGTGGGTCACATCATGGCGCCATTGATCCTTTACGTTTTCACCCATTACAGACCAGACCCGCTGGTGCTGGCGACGGTCTTCTCGGTCGGCACCGTGGCGCTTTCGCTCTGGTTGCTTCCCCGCCTCAAAGGCTTGGTGGTAGCCATCCAATGGGCCAAACGGATGCACGGCTTTGGCCGAATAGTGCCCGGCGAATAAGAACCATGGCCGACAATACGCCCGTGCGTTCCGCCGCGACGGTAATCTTGTGGCGCAAGCACGCCGGCGAGGTTCAGGTTCTAATGGGGCAGCGCGGGGCAAATGCGGCCTTCATGCCTTCAAAATACGTATTTCCCGGTGGCGCCGTCGATAAAGGTGATACTGCCGATCCTTTGCCACTTGGGACGACCTGCATTCGGCGCCTGTCTCTGTCTTGTCCCGACGACGCTCCTTCTCCTGCCGCAATCGCCGGAGCCGCGCTTCGCGAATTGTTGGAAGAGACTGGGTTGCGCTTACGAACAGACGTTTCCTCAGCAATGACGTTCTTTTTTCGGGCCATAACGCCTCCGGGCCGCAGCCGCCGCTTTGACGCCCGGTTCTTTCTGGCAGATGCTTCGCTTGTTACGGGCGATCTGGACGATTTCTCACGGGCTGAAGATGAACTGAGTCATCTTCACTGGATCGGTCTTGCCGAGGCAAAAGCCCTTGATCTGCCGTTCATCACCGAAGTGGTCTTGTCAGAAGTGGCCGCACATTTCGCTGGCGCAAAGGATGAAGGCGTTCCGTTCTTCGACAACTCTGGTGATATGCCACAGTTCCGAAGACTCGTTTGACCTTGATCAGGACGCTTTGTCGAGCAGATCGCAGCAGCCTTGGGTTTCTTCTTTGCGGTTCACGGGCATCATCGGATGCGGGACCGGATCTTTCGTGCGCAGAAGATAGGATTTGAAGATCTGCGGGTAGGACCGATAGACATATCCCGCATTTCTGGCTTGGTAATGCGCTTTTTGCGCCTCATAGACCTTCGGAAGCCGGTACCAAGCTATGTTTGGATGGCAGTGGTGAACCGAGTGCAAATTGTTGTTGAGGAAAAGCCACGACAGCGGCCCATGATCTTCGACAATAACGGTCCTTGCTCTTGCCGCTTCATGGGCGCGGTGTTCAAGAAAAGTGCGGATTTTCAACAAGCCGTGCCCGATGTAGGCCGCGATCAAATAGGCCCATACAGACATGCCTGCTGCAGATAGCCATATCAGAACCAGACAAACGCCGGCCAAATGCAAAAGCCAATCGCGGATCACGGGCATGTTGCCGGAAAGCAGTAGGCGAGCTTCACTTTTCAGCCAGAGAATATTTCCAAGCAAAGGCCCGATCGTCACGCGGCCAAGCAAGGTGTTGTTCGCCCGTAAAATGGCCTGATACACCTTGGGCAGACGCGCCCAGACCACGGGATCGACAAAGTTCGATTCAGGGTCATCATAGGGGTCTGTCAGGTTCGGATCGTGGTGATGCGCCAGATGCGTGTCACGAAATCTTCCGTATGGCACTGTCAACGTAAGGCCGGGGAAAACCAGCATCTCATTCAGCAAGCGGTTTCTGAATGGGTGTCCGTGCAAGACTTCATGCTGAAGCGATGAAAACTGCGCGATGGCAACACCAGTCACAAGGGTCGCCAAGACCGGAGAATACCCATAGCCGTATGACGTCGCCACGACCCATATCAGATAAGTCGCACCAAGAAGGGCGAGCGTTGGCCATTCTACTGCGGGATGTCCGTTTTCAGTCTTGGCGTATGTCACTTGAATCTCGGCGGATCGGACCTCACGCCATTGTGCCTATCACTTGCATTTTGAAAGGAAAACCCGAAGGATAAGCAACATATAGTCACTAATGTTTAGTTTAATAAACATGAGTAGAAAATGATCGACAAACGCGACCGCGCAATTCTATTTCGCACAAGGCTGGCAGAAGCCATGGAGCAACGCGGGATGTCGCAGAGCGCGTTAGCCCGGTCGGTTCATGTGGATCGCTCGACCATCAGTCAGCTATTGCAGAGTGAAAAGCGGTTGCCAAATGCCCAACTCGCTGCCGATTGCGCAATGGCCTTGGGAATTTCCGCCGACTGGCTTTTGGGGCTGTCTCAACGACCCGAACCTTTGGCGGATCTCTTGGCCACGCAATTGACCGAGACCGAGGCTCCCCGTGCCCTGATCGACGAGGCAATCTTCAATTGGCATCGCGAAGCGGCCGGTTACAAGATCCGCCATGTTCCTGCCACTCTGCCCGACATGCTGAAGACCCGGTCCATGGTGCATTGGGAATATGCGCCGCAGCTAGGCAGAACCGCCGATCAGGCAATCGGAGCATTTGAAGACAGGTTGGCCTGGATGCGAAACGCACGATCCGACTATGAAATAGCGCTTCCGCTGCATGAGCTTGAAGCCTTTTGTCAAGGAAGCGGCTATTACTCAGGGCTTGGGGTTGGCCTCCGATTGGAACAAATGGATCGTCTGATCGAACTGACGGAAAGCCTTTATCCTTCTCTTCGGCTTTACCTTTTTGATGCGCGGCGCGTCTTCTCTGCGCCGATCACGGTCTTTGGACCAATGCTCGCTGTTCTGTACCTTGGCCGTCACTACCTCGCCTTCAGAGACACGGGGCGGGTGGAAAGCTTTGGTCGCCACTTTGATTGGCTTGTGCGAGAAGCGGCGATGAGCGCGCGCGACGTGCCAGCACATCTTCGGGCACTTAGATCGCAGATTGGCTAGTACGAGATCAGTTTTGCGACGTCATAGCCATTGAAAGCAAAGATCTCTTTCGCCGCTGCCAGACGATCTGCGGGCAGCTTTCCGCCGCGGTTCAATATGAACCCATAGGCGCCAGAAGGCGTGGCGATAGCCAAGGTGCGATAGTCAGTATCGACCCAGATTACCCACCAAAGCTGTCCGTCAATCTCCATCCGACCAGGCCCGACCATCTTGACCGGTCCAGAAATCGCCATGTCCTGCCCCGCGAGGCACAAGCGAGCAGCTAAATGGATTGCCCCGCCGACGTTTGAAAACTCTGCGCCGCCGGGTTTGCAGGGGGAAGGCGCCGACGCAAAGGTTGCGGATTGCCCCCATCGTCCTGGCAATTTTCCTGGGTTGAATTGGGCGCTTGACCACATCGGAGCGGAAGCCGCACGAAAACGATCAGTTGTTGTCTCTGGTGTCTTCGGAATACAGGCGCCCATCACCAAGAAAAGGACGGCGGCGCTTAATCTATGCATTGTGTCAACATCCGGCCATCTTCGTTCAGGATGTCTTGGCATCCGAACATCGGGGTGATTGGTGCGCATGTGCGGGACCGGGCAAGACAATAACCTTCGCAATCTGTCGAAGCCCGACACAGTTTCCCGCCATCTCGCGTGGGCTTTTGGCAAAAGGCCGCGCTGCCGCTTCCTGCCAGTGTCCAAACGCCTTTTGCCTTTTCACAGGCAAGCTGTGAGGCTGATTTAGGTGCCGCTGCGGCCGGGGTCGGAGCTGGCGGCGCTGGAGCCTGGTCCAGTTTCGCAGGCTCTGGTGCATCCTTGGTCTTTGCGGGGTCTACAACCGGGCGCGGCTTTGGTGTTGGCATATCCGCTGGTTTTTCGTTGCCCCCGTCGTCACTTTTCGGCTTGGCCACGTCTGCTGGCGTATCTGTCGCAGGCGCTGCATCGAGACTGGTGGTTTCGACTGCGCCCCCCGTAATCGGGTTTACCCCTCCGTCCACGGTGTCGCCGTTGGCGAGGGGAAGCTGGCAAGCAGACAAGATCAAGGACAAGGCCAGACCCAAACCCGCTTCTTTTACTGATGCCAAATACCGCCGCACCGACCTGCCCCTTATCTTTTTGCGGAAAGAAGGCCTGAAACCACACTCAGATGCAAGCCCGGATCCCGTTGATCTGGAGCCAGATCAATAAGGAGCCGGATATTGCCGATGCACTTGCGCAATATCAGCCATCACGTCGTCGCTTAGTGTCAATTCGGCAGCACGGATATTTAGCGCAAGTTGGTCCAACGATGATGCCCCGATGATCGGGATGCACGGGAAGGGCCGACTTAAACAGAACGCAATCGCCATCTGACATGGGTCCAGCCCGTGCTTGGCAGCGATCCCAAGATAGGCCGCCACGGCAGGAAAGACCTGTGTCGTAACACGGCCACCGAGGTCCGGCGTAAAGCTGCGCCTTGTGCCGTCAGGGGTCACGTCACCCGCATACTTCCCGGACAGAAGACCCGTCGCCAGTGGCGAGAACGCCAAGAGGGGCATGTCTTCGATCATGCTGAATTCGCACCAGTCGGTGTCGAACTGGCGGCACAGAAGCGAATATTCGTTCTGCACTGATGCCATTCTGGGAAGATCGTGTTGCTCTGCCAGCCTTAGCCAAGTCCCTGCCCCCCAGACGCTTTCGTTCGAAAGCCCGATTGCCCGGATCTTGCCTTCGGCAATCAGGTCTTTGGCAGATTTCAGGACATCCAGCATATTGGCCTCGACCGCTGCGCGGTCGGTCACCTTTGGCTGATAACGCCAGGCTTGGCGGAAATGGTAACTGCCCCTGTTCGGCCAATGCAGTTGATAAAGGTCGATGTAATCGGTTTGCAGGCGAAGCAAAGACTGCTCGACGGCCCGTCGCAGGCTGTCTCCAGTGACGGCCTCTCCGTCACGCACCATCATTTGCCCGGCACCTGTTATCTTGGTGGCGATCTGCAGGCGTGACCGCCCCCCGCGCGACTTTAGCCAACTGCCGATGATGCGCTCGGTGTCCCCGACCGTTTCTTTCCGCACGGGATTGGTGGGATACATTTCTGCGGTGTCCCAGAACGTGACGCCCTGCGCGACTGCCATGTCAGCCTGCGCGTGCCCTTCGGCTTCGCTATTCTGGCTGCCCCAAGTCATGGTCCCGAGGCAGAGTTGTGATACTTCGATCCCAGTTCGCCCCAGTTGAACCCGATTCATGATGCCATCCCGTTGATTTCTGCATTTGGCTACAAGGTAATGGCTGCATCCCTGTGGGCAAGTCACGAATTGGAATTGAGAACAAATAGTGAACGATTTATCTTTTACGCATGAGTCTGCCGATTCACCAGATTTCCGGCCTGCCCTCCAAAGGCCCGCGCCACCCGCAGCTGCTTGCGCTGCCCGGGGAGATCGGGCCTGGCCTCATGCGGGGCCGCGTACATGAATTCTGCGGCCCGTCCCGAATTGCCTTTGCCTTGATGACGCTCTCTTTATCCACCGGCCCTGTCATATGGGCCGCGCCCGCATGGTTCCCCGAGCGCCCCTATTCCTGCGGGATGCGAGATTATCTGCACCCCGGCCGCATCATCTTTGTCCAATGCCGAAGGGCAGAAGATATACAGTGGGCGATGGAAGAGGGGCTCCGATCTGGAACCGCGCCAGTTGTCGTGGCCGAGTTCCCCGAACCGCCCAACTTGACCGCTGTGCGCCGCCTGCATCTGGCGGCAGAGACGGCACTTGGCACCGGTCAGACCGCCCCCATTGGGTTGCTGTTGACGCCGGGATCCGGCGGCGCACAGGGGGTAGAAAGCAGGTGGCAAGCTAACCCAATGCCAGCGCCCTCGGGTCTATTGGACTCAGAAGGGATCGCCTTGCAGATCCGGCTTTCGCGAGCACGGCAAGCACGCCCACAAGACTGGAGGCTGATCCGGGCCGCAGACGGGGGCACTGTCGCACAGCCTCTCGCAGCCCAACATTCCCAAGCCTGATGACAGATCTAACGAATGCCGCCGACCGCAAGCATCGATCGCGAGACCCATTGTGCAACCAAACGGCCCTGCCATCTGGGCAGCAGAAGTAGATTCCTGACGACCCGTAATGCCGCCAAAGACTAAAACCGGGCAATTCCCTGCATGAACGCAAATCGGCCCGCACATGGACTGGCATGACCTGTAAAGACAGGATAAACGAGCGCCCAGACAACAAAGGGCGCATCATGGCACGGATTCTCATCACCTCCGCCATTCCCTATATCAACGGGATCAAGCATCTGGGCAACCTCGTGGGCAGCCAGCTTCCGGCTGACCTGTTTGCACGCTACATGCGGGCGCGCGGAAACGAGGTGATGTTCATCTGTGCGACCGATGAACACGGCACGCCTGCCGAATTGGCAGCCGCCAAAGCAGGCAAGCCTGTGGCCGATTACTGCGCCGAAATGCACGAGGTTCAGGCCGAAATCGCCCGCGGCTTCCGGCTGTCCTTTGACCATTTCGGGCGTTCTTCCAGCCAGCGCAATCATCAGTTGACCCAACATTTCGCAGGAAAACTGGCCGAAAACGGCCTGATCCGCGAAGTCTCGGAAAAGATGATCTACTCGATCGACGATGGCCGCTTCCTACCCGACCGCTATATCGAAGGCACCTGCCCGAACTGCGGCTATGACTCGGCCCGTGGCGACCAGTGCGATAATTGCACAAAGCAATTGGACCCGACCGACCTGATCAACCCGCATTCCACGATTTCCGGCAGCACAAATCTGGAACAGCGCGAGACAAAGCACTTGTACCTGATGCAGCGCGCTCTGAAGGACAAGCTGGAGGCATGGATCGACTCGAAAACCGATTGGCCCGTACTGACGACCTCGATTGCCAAGAAATGGCTGAATGACGGTGATGGGCTTCAGGATCGTGGCATTACCCGCGACCTGCATTGGGGTATTCCTGTCAAAAAGGGCGACCAACCTTGGCCGGGCATGGAAGGCAAGGTCTTCTACGTCTGGTTCGACGCCCCCATCGAATATATCGCGGGCACCGCTGAATGGGCCGATGCAAACGGACTGGACGATGCCGCATGGGAACGCTGGTGGCGCACCGACAAGGGTGCCCATGACGTGACCTATTATCAGTTTATGGGTAAGGACAACGTGCCTTTCCACACCCTGTCTTTCCCGGCCACCATCCTTGGCTCGGGCGAGCCGTGGAAACTGGTCGATTACCTGAAATCGTTCAACTACCTGAACTATGACGGTGGCCAGTTCTCGACCTCGCGCGGGCGCGGCGTCTTCATGGATCAGGCCTTGTCGATCCTTCCGTCGGATTACTGGCGCTGGTGGCTGCTCAGCCACGCTCCGGAAAGTTCGGACAGCGAATTCACATGGGACAATTTCCAGACTGCTGTGAACAAGGATCTGGCCGATGTTCTTGGGAACTTCGTCAGCCGCGTAACCAAGTTCGCCCGTTCAAAGCTGGGCGAGACGGTTCCAGCCGGTGGAGAGTTCGGACCACAGGAAACCGCCTTGATCGCAGATCTGGGGGCACGGGTTCGCGACTATGAAACCCACATGTCAGCAATGGACGTTCGTAAGGCAGCGGCCGAATTGCGGGCGATTTGGGTCGCGGGCAACGAATATCTGCAAGCGGCGGCACCTTGGGCCACAATCAAGACCGAGCCAGAGCGGGCCGAGGCCCAAATCCGCCTGAGCCTGAACTTGATCCGAATTTACGCCATCCTGTCACAGCCTTTCATCCCTGACGCCGCGGCGACGATGATGCAAGCGATGGGCTGCGATGACTGGACATGGCCTGAACATCTGTCTGACGCGATCCGCGCCCTTCCGGCCGGGCATGCGTTCAGCGTTCCCGAAAACCTGTTCCGCAAGATCACCGACGAGGAGCGCGTCGACTGGCAAGCGCGTTTTGCCGGGGTCAGGACATGATCCTTGGGCATATCGGGGCGCGCAAAGGGTCCAAGGGTGTGCCGGGCAAGAACTTCCGGCCCCTTTGTGGCAAACCTCTGATTGACTGGTCGTTGGATCAACTTTTTGCCAATCCTCGCGTTGGAGCAGTGGTGGTGTCCACTGATGATGAGGCAATCTATGAGCACGCTGTAAAGCGTGGAGCGCTGGACATTGGCCTGCGCCCAGCCGAACTGGCAACGGACACCGCACCGAAATGGGGTGTCTGGCAGCATGCACTCGCAACCTCCGAGGAAAAGACTGGGCCGGTTTCGGCTTTCCTTGACTTGGACTGCACTTCGCCCTTGCGCATTCCCGAAGATATCGACGGTGCACTCGATCTTTTCACAAACGAACATCCTGACATGGTCATGAGCGTTTGCGAGGCTCGAAAAAATCCATATTTCAACCTAGTCGAGCCCGATGCCTCTGGTGCCTTGCATGTCTCAAAGCCCCTTCCTGGCGGGGTCTGGGCACGTCAGGACGCACCTGTGGTGTATGAACATGTTGGCGTCGTTTATGTGGTGGCACCTGAATACTTGCGGCGCGCCAAAACGATTTATGAAGGTCGGGTTGTTCCATATGTGCTCGACTCAGACCGTTGCCATGACATCGACACGCCCTATGATTTCCGCTTGGTAGAATTCCTGCTGAAAGAGCAACTGGCCGCAGGCGTCAGGAAGGTTTGACCGCGGACAGCAGGCGGGGAATGGCGTGTAGCGTACGCTCGGTTGCGTTGACCTGCGTTGCGACGAAATCGGCAATTGCCTTGGGGTTCGGGTATGAGCCCCTGATCAGCCAGGCAGACAACGCGGCAGCATCCAGAACGGAAGCAGCGACCCCGGCGGCCCTAGCTTCGGCAAAGGGGAATTCGATTGTGTGTGTATGGGGGCCAGTGACGACAGGCTTGCCCAGAACCAGCGCTTCGGAAATGTTATGGGCGCCTTTGGGCGAAAATCCCCCGCCCACAATGACCTGATCGGCCATGGCCAGATAGCCATACATTTCACCCAGACTGTCACCAAGAAAGATGTCCGGACACTCATCAATCGCCGGCCAGTGGTCGGGACTGAAAACAGATCCCAAACCTGACCGCCGCAGAACGGAAAACCCCGAGGACGCAAGCATTTGTGCAACCTCGTCAAACCGTTCCGGCCGTCGTGGCACATAGACGACAAGGGGCTTTGGCAATCCATTTTCACGGCAATGCAAATTAAGGTCATTGATCGCACGAAGATAGACCTCATCCTCGCCCTCAATTGCGCTTGCAATGCAGATGACGCGACGCTCACCAGCGCCGATCCAGCGCCGTGCGGCCACACCCTCTCGGACAAGGTTATGCGGCACTGGCTGATCAAATCGCAACTCGCCCGTAACAGCGATGTTCCGAACTCCTGCACCCGCAAAACGATTGGCTTGCAGGTCAGATTTCACCAAGGCACCAGCAAAGCCCTGCATCACTTGCTGCCGCAACCGCAGCCCCCCGCTATCGCGGCGCAGTGAATTTTCCGGGTACTGCGCATTGCACATGAACAGCGGAACGCCGTGCTTTCGTGCAGAAAATACCATCCCCGGCCAAATCTCGATTTCCATGACCAGCCCATAAGCGGGACGGAAAGTTCTGAAAAAGCCGCTCAACGCCCAGCCCACATCAAATGGCACCCAGACGGCGCGGACCCGTCCAGCGGCGATTTCTGCTGAAAAGACCTTTTCCGCTTCTGACCTGCCAGCAGGGGTAAAATGGGTTGTGACGATGTTGTGCCCCTGATCGAGAAGTCCGCGGATCAAAGGAACAGCGGATCGCAATTCGCCAAGCGAGACCGCGTGCACCCAGACTGCACCCGCCAAAGCCTTGTCATAGCGGCCAAATCGCTCGGCCAATGCCGACCAGTAGACAGGATCTTTCCGCCCTCTGCGCCACAGATAGAAGAGGACAGCCGGCAACCCGGCGGTCCACAGCAATGCCCAAACCAACAGGAACACTCGCAAGACGATGGTCATTCCGTCCTCGCGATCAAAGCAACCAGATCTTCTGCCAGCGGCGCAAGCTTGCCTTTCGCCAACTCGGCCATCGTCCGTGCCCGCTCTCCCATCGCCTCGAGACCGGGCTGCAAGACGGCCGTCGCCAGACCTCCGGGCTGAACCAAGACCGATGCATTCTTGCTGTCCAGCAGGTCATAATCCACGACGAAATTGGACGTATTCGGGCCATGCAAAATTGGAACCCCCAGGACCGCGGGCTCCCATGGGTTATGCCCGCCCACCTCTCCAAAAGCGCCGCCGACAAGCGCAACCTTAGCCAGTCGATACCAGATCCCAAGTTCACCATAGCTGTCTGCCAGCCAAACCTTCGTTTGCGCCCCCGGCACTTGGCCAAGGCTTCGACGGACAAAACTGATGCCGCCTTCCGCAAGGGCCGCGGCAATTTCATCCGACCGCCCAATATCGCGCGGGGCAACGATTGTCAGAAACTCCGTCCCCAATCCGGGCACCGCACGCAAGACTTCCGCTTCATCGGCAGCATGAGTCGAAGCGGCAACCCAGACCTTTCGAGACGCAAGAATGGTTTGCAGCCGCGCAAGTTCGGCAGCATCGACGCCCAGCGGCGGCGCCGCCGACTTCAACGAACCGGCCACTTGCACATCAGATGCACCCAATTGCGTTAGTCTGGATGCCGTCTCTTCTTCCTGCGCGGCAATCAAGGAGAATCGCCGAAACAGGTCACCATAAAGCCCGGCAGCACGCTTTCTTCGCAGATAGCTTTCGTGGGTGATCCGGGCATTGACCAGAGCCATCGGGATTTTTCTGCGCGACAGCGCCACGACAGCTCCGGGCCAGATTTCCTGTTCGGCCCAAACCGACAGATCTGGACGCCAATGATCCAGAAAGCGTTCAAGATAAACCGGCGCATCCAAAGGCAGAAACTGGTGAAACGAACGTGGAGGCAAGTTCGCCGCCATGACCTTCGCCGAAGATTTGGCCGTCGATGTTACCAGAAAATGGAGATCCGGTGCCAAACGCGACATTTCGCTGATCAACCCACGCAGCGCCAAGACCTCGCCAAGTCCCACAGCGTGAAGCCAGACCAAACGACCATTTGGCCTGCCAAGGCTCGGAAGTCCCAGCTTCTCTCTCCACCGTGCAGGGTCTTCCTTCCCCTTGGCCAAACGGCGTCGAAGCACGGGTTGAGCCAAAAGGGGTATTGCATTGCTGGCCAGCAAATAGGCCCGCAGCAAGAGGCCTGTAGACTGTCGGCCCTTACGATGTTGCCCTTGATCAGCCAAAATCGTGAAAGGCCTTTTGCAAGCCCCGAGCCCAGAATTCTTCTTGGCGCAGAGTGTCGACAAATCTATCTGCCGCGCGCCCCTCGCCAAACCCTGTATGCGGCGGATGACGACGGCCCCACTCTTGACCCAAGAAAGCATCAATCGCTGTAACATCATTCGCAGCACAGGAATGAACCGAGCTTGCTTGCGCCCTGTTGGTCTGCCGCGTCCCAATATCCAGCGATGGAATTCCAAGGAAGGGTGCCTCACGCACACCCGCACTGGAATTTCCAATCATGCAGGCCGCGTTCTTCATCAGCTCTGAAAAATGAGCAAAGCGCATAGATGGGATCAGGCGGAACCGATCCTTCGGCAAGGTGGACAAGGCCGAGAAGATCGCCTCGGACCCCGGGTCGTTGTTGGGCGCGATCACGACGAAATTCCGCTTTGCACGTTCCAGCGCCCCAAAGAGATCTTGGGCCTGTTGCCCCATGGTCCCCTGCTCACTGGTGACAGGGTGAAAAACCGCAATTCCGTAATCGGCAAAATCTATGGCGTAACGCTTGCGCACTTCATCCAGTGTCACACCAGATGGTCCCGCGTGGAAATCCAGTTCCGGCGATCCAATGACGTGGATTGAACTTTCAGGCTCACCCAAGACCATGACACGCCGCCCAGCCTGCTCGGACGATACGAAGTGGTGGGTCGCTAGCTTGGTGTTACAATGCCTGAACACCTCATCAATCGTGCCCGACACCTCGCCACCCTCGATATGCGCAGAAGGCACATAATTCGTTGCAGCAACCAACGCTCCGGCAAGCGCCTCGATGCGATCGCCATGGATGACGATGAGATCAGGGCGATTTTCCATCACATAATCGGAAAAACCCATGACTGTCTTGGCCAGAACCACGTCCTGTCCATCCCCAGCCCTCTGGTTCAGGAATTCATGAACACCAACGCCGGGCATTCGATGGACTTCGAGTTTTGTCAGGCCGTACCGCTCCATCATGTGCATTCCTGTCACGAAGAACGTAACACGGTAGCCCGCGTCGCGGGCGGCGGCGGCCAACGGCTCCAGCTTGCCAAAATCGGCGCGGGTACCTGTGAGAAAGAGAAGCGAACGGGTCATGGCCTAGCCCATAGCAAACTTTGCGGAAATGTCACGGGGCGAGACGTGAAGTATGTTGCTGAACTCGATCAAACCATCAGACGGCAGAGGAGAGATCACGGTCGTTGCCCTTGCTTCGTCACCGATAAGTTGGCTGTTCAAGGTTTCACATTCACTGGCAACCCGAATTTGGAAGCCCAGCGATGCCAAGCCATCGGGCGGCCTGTCGCCTTATTTGCTTGCAAAACTGGACACTGTCTTTGTAGGGAACGGACAAACCAGCCTCAAATCCGGTCACTCAGGGGTTTCATGATTTTCCTAAGCGAACAGAACATCCTGTTCATCAAACCCCACAAGACGGCGTCAACCTCGGTCGAGGTTGCTTTGTCCTGCGCACCGGGCGGTCAGGCGGATATCATTACGCCGCTTTTGCCGGAAGATGAGCTGAAAAGAGCCGAGGCCGGTGGCCGCCTCCCCCAGAACTGGGCATGGATTTCTTGGACAGAACACAAATACCTTGCTGACTTTGCATCGTTCAGGACCACCGGACAGGTGCCGAAACGAATGATGCCCGGCGGACATGGCAAGCTGTATTCAAAGTTCACTGCCCGATATTACAATCACATAACGCCCGCAGCCATCCGCAGGCGCGGCGGCGGCGAGATGCTCGCCAAAGCATTCCTCGTCTCTATGGTGCGTCACCCGTATGAACAGATCGTCTCTTGGGCATGGCACCAAAAGAAACTGCGAAACTCATCCGCACCTCTTTCAGCTTTCGTCGATCATGGCACACGCCAAGCCTCTCCAAATCTCCCTTATCTCTTCGATAGTCGACGGCCTGATCTGGTGATCCGTTACGAAGAAATGGCCGAAGATTTATCCCACTTGTCCAAGCGGGTCGGGGCAGATCTGAACGCTCATATGCCTTTTGCCAAAGGTGAGCATCGGTCTAATCGCGCCCCAGCGGCAAGTTTGCTGACTGAAACGCAGAAACTTGCCATTCAGGAACGAGATCGACAGATCTTTGAAGCGTTTGGCTACGCCCGTTAAGACTTGGGCAAGACGGGGGAATACCCTAGCAGCGGGAAATCTCTTGCGTAAATCCGTTGGACAGCCGCAAAGGTGTCTTCGTCGTAATAGCTGTCCAACGCGCGCCCTGCTTTCTTTGCTCGAGTCGGGTTGATCCTTTCCATGGCAATGTCTGGAAGCCCAAGTTCTTTGCACAGCCGTCCGAAATCATCGGCAAGCGTTTCAAATTTCAAGACACGATCAACCAATAGCGATGTGCCTGCTGCATCCGCGATGAAATGGGCCTGATCAGGAAGGATTGTGAAAAACGGCACAAAAAGGCCGCGCCTCGTTTCGCGCCACCGCAGATAGTCCGCGAATGACATGGCCGCAAACTGTGCTGCCAGCTTTGGGTTTCGGAACTCTTTCAGATATTCGTAATGCGATACTGCATGGTCAAACGGGTTACGCACCACCGTGAACTTGAAGAACCCGGAATAGGCCACCGAGCCCATTTTCCGCTGCATATCCAAGGCCGTCTCGTGTTTGCGAAAATAGGCCTTGGTCGCTTCTTCCTGAATGGGCACACGGCGCAACAGCCTTCGCCATTTGGTTCTGGTTCCAGAAATGCCATAGGGTTCCAGCGCGGCCGTCATGGCCGTGCCTGCTGTCTTTGGGACATGCACAAAGATGAAGTTATGCGAGGTTGAAAGGATCACCGCCCTACGCCCTCAGGCCAAGTCAGACCATTTCAACTGCGTGTTGCGCTTTACAGATCGCGTCAGCGTTTTGCCAACCACCTTGTCAAAATCATAAGCCGCGATTTCACCCGATCCGGGACGCCGCGCCCAGATATCCGCCTCTGTGATTACATGGCCTGCCGGCAAGTCGCCATCCGCCACAACGGAGCCGCGTGCGAAGCGATAGACATCCTCTTCCGGCGCGGAACGCTGCTTAGGATTGTTGGCGGCGATCCAGATTTCCTTGCTGCGGTCGATCAGGAATTTCAATTCCGCTGGATCCATCGAATTGATGATATCCGGCCCCTTGCGATAGCGCGTGTCGGTGTAGTGCCGTTCCAGAATACATGCGCCCAGCGCAACAGAGGCCAACGCCATTTCCGGCCCGATGGAATGGTCGGAAAAGCCCACGATAGCCTTTGGAAACGCCGTCTTCAATTCCGTCACGCCACGCAAGGAAACGATTTCAGCCGGGCTCGGGTAAAGGTTCGTGCACTCCAGAAGGGCGTATTCGACGCCTGCCTGATCAAGGATTTCGACGCTTGCACGAATGGTTTCGATGGTCTGCATCCCGGTGGACAGGATCACTGGCTTTCCCTTGCGGGCGATGTGGCGGATCAGCGGCAGGTTATCCGCCTCGCCTGAACCGATCTTGTAGGCGGGTACATCCAAGGTCTCTAGAAAATCGGCAGCCGCGCGAGAGAACGGGGTCGAGATCCAGATCATGCCCAGTTCTTCGGTGTACCGCTTCAACTCGGCCTCGTCTTCACGGCTCAGCGCGCAACGTTCCATCACATGCCAGATCGAGACATCAGCATTTGGCGGGAAGATCGACTTGGCCTCATCGGTCATCTCGTCTTCGATGATATGCGTCTGGTGCTTGATCATCTCGCAGCCAGCCAGGGCGGCAAGGCGCACCATCTCTTTGGCGACCGCAAGATCGCCACCATGATTGATGCCAATCTCAGCAATCACCAACGGTGGGTGATCTGGGCCAATGGACCGATTGTCGATTTTCATGACGTGCCCCTTTTGCTCGGATACCCGTGACTTAAACACTGTCTCCGCGCAAGGAAAGCCGGAACTGAATAGGGCAACAATTCCCGATATAAACAATCAGTATTTACAACATAGTATTTTTGTCGGATTTATCTGCCCAAATGTGATTCACGCGCACCGCCAAGCCCTGCCGCCACAGCCAAAACGCCCAGACAAAGGACACCGCCGCCATGCGCCTCACTTCCTCTTGCCTTACGCTTTGCATCGCGGCATCTGCCGTTTCCGCCGAAACACCTGACGCGGTCGTCACAGGATACGCCGATCTCGCTTTTGCCGCCTATCAGGACAGCTTGTCGACTGCGGTCAGCCTGAAATCGGCCGTTGATGATTTGATCACTTCTCCCTCGGCCGAGACGCTGACAGCAGCAAGAACGGCATGGTTGGCAGCCCGTGTCCCTTATCAGCAAACCGAAGCCTATCGGTTTGGAAATCCAGTGGTCGATGACTGGGAGGGACGCGTCAACGCATGGCCGCTAGATGAAGGTTTGATCGACTACGTCGAAACCGATACAGCGGTGAATGAAGAAAACACCCATGCTGCATTGAACGTGATTGCGACCCCATCCTTTACCTTGTCGGGGCGCGAGATTGATGCCTCCGAGATCACGCCTGAACTGATCGCAGGCACGCTTCACGAAGCCGATGGGATCGAGGCGAATGTCGCAAGCGGGTATCATGCCATCGAATTTCTTCTGTGGGGGCAGGATCTGAATGGCACTGGCTCGGGGGCCGGAAACCGCCCCTATACCGATTTCGTTCAGGGCGCAGAGTGCACCGGCGGCAATTGTGACCGTCGTGCAGA
Organism: Thioclava sp. FR2; assembly: GCF_051200875.1. GTDB lineage: Bacteria > Pseudomonadota > Alphaproteobacteria > Rhodobacterales > Rhodobacteraceae > Pseudotabrizicola. The sequence continues at coordinate 3,738,434 of NZ_CP195191.1, read as the reverse complement.
TTACCTTGCGGCAGCAAGCGCTCTGCTGGTCACTGATCTGGAAGAAATGGTTGCTGCGTGGGACGAAGGTGGTGCAGGCCGCACCTATGTAACTGCAAACGCCAATACTGGCCTGCTCGCCATACTGACAGGGATGGGAAGCCTTGGATACGGTGAACTCGCGGGCCAGCGGATCAAACTGGGTCTGATGCTGAACGACCCCGAGGAAGAGCACGATTGCTTCTCGGACAACACCCACAACAGCCACTACTACGATGGCTTGGGCCTTCAGAACGTCTACCTTGGCCGCTACACCCGGCTGGACGGCACCGTGCTTGAAGTCCCTTCGCTTTCCTCTCTGGTCGCTGAGAAGGACGCAGCCATAGACGCGCAACTGAAGGCCGATCTGGAAATCTCCCTTGACGCTCTCATGGCCATCAGGACAGAGGCTGAGGCCGGTTTTGCCTATGATCAGATGTTGGAAGCCGGAAACGAAAAAGGCGAAACCCTGATCATGGCGGCTGTCGACGCACTGGTCACTCAGACAAAGTCGGTCGAGCGGGTCGTCTCGACGCTTGGTCTGTCGAAGATCGAATTCGAAGGCTCTGATAGCCTTGACGCGCCCAGCGCCGTATTTCAGTGACGTCACCGCCAAGCGTGCGGGTTTCCAGCCAGGACAGACCTTATGCTTCTGCGCCAAGCTCTCCTTTTCGGTCTCTTATCAACCTCTGCCTATGCACAGGCCTTGGACGATCGACATTTGTCGGTCGTCAACCGGACGAAAGAGGAAATCTCCCGCATCGAGGCGGTGCGAGCACCGACCACTGACTTTTCCAAACCTGAACCTTACGAGAAGATGCAGGCGGGGGCTGCGACGGTTCGGGCGCGACGAACGCTCGATGCCTTCAGCCAGTCCTCGGCCAATATGCCCTTCGAGCGTGAGTTGGACTTCAAACTTGGCAACGGCCTGTTCACAAAGACATGGGTCGCGGCACCGGCCTCTACCAAAGCCTCTGACGGGCTTGGCCCATATTACAATGCGCGCGCATGCCAGGATTGCCATTTGAAAGACGGGCGCGGGCATACGCCCGAGGGACCGGATGACAGCCGCGTTTCTATGTTCCTGCGGCTCTCGGTGCCCGGCGGAGAAACACCCGCAGAAATAACCGAGTGGCTCTCGACAATTCCCGAACCGACCTATGGCGGACAATTGCAGGATTTCGCGGCTCCGGGTCAGGTGGCCGAGGGCAGCATGAGCGTGACCTACACCGAGAGTCCGGTCCTTTTGCCTGATGGGACGTCAGTTTCCCTGCGGCATCCCGACTATGCCATTGCCAACCCCGGCCATGGCGCATTGGATCCTGATGTCATGATCAGCCCGCGCATCGCCCCCCAAATGATCGGCTTGGGTCTTTTGGAGGCCATTCCTGCAGCCGACATCTTGGCCACCGCCGATCCGGACGACTTGAATGGCGATGGGATCTCTGGTCGGGCACAAATCATCCTCTCGGTCGAATTTGGCATCCCTATGCTGGGCCGCTTTGGCCTAAAGGCAGGCGCGCCCACAGTCCGAGAGCAGTCGGCGGGCGCTTTCGCGGGTGATATGGGGCTGTCTACTCCCCTCCATCCCGACCCGTGGGGCGATTGCACCCTTGCGCAAACCGCTTGTCGCGCGGCACCGCATGGCCAAGAGAGCGACGCCCGAGATGGGTTGGAAGTTGATTCCGAAAGCCTTGATCTCGTGACCTACTATTCCCGAAACCTTGGGGTTCCCGAACGCAGAAATCTAGGTAACCCGCAGGTGCTGCGTGGCAAGGAATTGTTTTACCAGTTGAATTGCACTGGCTGCCATCAGCCAAAGTACGTTACACATCGTCTTGAAGACCAACCAGAACAAAGCTTTCAACTGATCTGGCCCTATACCGACCTGCTCTTGCATGACATGGGCGAAGGCCTGGCCGATCATCGGCCTGAAGGACGCGCCACGGGATCTGAATGGAAGACGCCGCCGCTTTGGGGGATCGGCCTGACCCAGCAAGTAAGCGGTCATACCCAGTTTCTGCACGATGGCCGCGCGCGCACTCTGACCGAGGCCATTCTTTGGCACGGCGGAGAAGCAAAGGGCTCGCGTGATGGCTTTGCATCCCTTTCTGCGGTAGACCGTGACGCAGTCATCGCCTTCCTCGAAAGTCTCTGATCAATGCGGTTCCTTCGGCTAACTCTTGCCTTTTCGCTTTTTGCAGCCAGCACCGCGCGGGCTGATTATCCCGAGGCGGTCAGGGATATTCTGACACCCGGTTATGCCGCCTTTGAAACCGCCGCTTTGCAGCTTGCCGCCACGGCACAACAGACCTGCGATGCCGAAGCGATCATCCCAGCTTGGCACGCTGCTTTTGATGCATGGCTCTTTATTGCCGCAATAAAGATAGGGCCTGTCGAACAGGACGGAATGGGCCTTGCCATCGCATATTGGCCGGACCCCAAAGGTCTGGGCGCGAAGGCGCAGCGCAGCCTTTTGACCGCCAGTGCCGAAGATCTGCAGCCAGAAAAATTCGCGCATCAATCCGTTGCGGCCCGTGGCCTTACGGGGCTGGAGCGTCTGCTTTGGCCAAACTCGGACCTAAAATCAGATCCCTGTCCGCTGATCCGCGCCACGGCAGATGACCTTGCGCGCATGTCTTCGCTGATCCGCAATCAGTGGGAAAGTGATTTTGCGAAAATAATCCTGACCGCCGGAGCCCCCGAAAACTCGACCTTCCTCACCCGATCCGAGGTCAGGCAATCTCTCTTCACCCAGATTGACGCCGAATTGTCCTTTGACCGCGATCAACGGCTTGGTCGCCCTTTGGGCAGTTTTGATCGCCCTCGCCCCGAATTGGCCGAAGCCCGTGCCTCCGGCCGCTCTTTACGGAATGTGACCCTATCGCTGCGTGCGCTTCGTGCCTTGTCTGAAAGTCTTACACCAGACATTCCCAAGACACTCGCAGCCTTTGACCATGCCCTCACCTTGGCAGAAGAGTTGAACGATCCGACCTTTGATGGCGTGGCTGACCCAGCGACACGGCTAAAGGTCGAAATTCTGCAACAAGCGATCAACTCCATTCAGCAAGTTGCCCGACAGGAACTGGCGCGCGATCTTGATGTTGACCTAGGCTTCAACGCGGCAGATGGGGACTGATCCGATGACCTCTCGCCGCGCTTTTCTGGCAGGATTTGGGGCAACAGCTTTGATGGCGGGCCCGACATGGGCAGATGTTGGAAACCCGGTCTTCGTGGCCGCCGGAAAAACGCAGGCCGGCTATGTGCTTCACGGCTTGGACGCAGGCGCAAAAACGGTTTTCTCGCTCCCCCTGCCAGATCGTGGCCATGCTGCTGCGGTCCATCCTCTCCGCCCTCAGGCGGTGGCCTTTGCCCGACGTCCGGGGATATTCGGACTAGTCTTCGACTGTTTAACCGGCGACGTTTTATCAACACTGACACCGCCCGCTGGCCGCCAGTTCAACGGTCATGGAGCCTTTTCGCCAGATGGCCAGTTGCTTCTGACGTCAGAAGTCGTAGCCGAGGGGTCTGCGGGAAAGATTGGCCTGTGGGACACGCGCGATTATCGGCGTCTGGGCGAATGGAACAGCGGCGGCATCGGCCCACATGACATCAAGCTGGATCCTGCAGGGGGTCTGATCATCGCGAATGGCGGAATTGAAACCGATCCATCTGACCGCACCAAATTGAATGTCGAGGATATGAAACCCAATCTGACCCGCCTAAGTCCGGACGGGCAGATACTGGACCAAGCAGAACTGCCCCGCGAACTGAACAAGAATTCAATCCGGCACCTCGCGCTTATCGGTGAAACCATCGCCTTTGCGATGCAGTGGGAGGGCGATATCGCCGAACCCGTTCCCCTGCTTGGTCTTTGGGTGCCGGGCACGAAACCACGCCTTTGCCCGGCCGCAGATCATGAAATGCTGACGATGAAAGGGTATGCGGGGTCCATCGCTGCGCATGCAAACCGGATCGCGGTGACGTCGTCAAAGGGCGGTGCCGTCATGTTGTTTGACATTTCCGGAGAACCGATCACAACTTTCCGACGGGCCGATCTGGCCGGGGTTGCGCCAAATCGCACAGGATTTGTTGCCAGCGACGGCAACGGTGCACTTTGGCAAGTGACTGACGACGGGCTTACTTTGATCCGAAAAGACGTCCCGATGTGGGACAACCATCTGGTCGCAATCGGCTGAAGTCACGGTGTTTCGCGTTTGGCCCTGAAAAAGTCTCTCAGCATCCGTTCGGATTCTGCTGCGCCAATTCCATCATAGACCTCGGGAACATGGTGACACTGAGCATGGGTAAAGACGCGGGCACCGCACTCCACACCACCGCTCTTTGGGTCCGATGCCCCGTAGTAAAGCCTTTCAATGCGCGCTGCCGAAATAGCAGCCGCACACATCGGGCAAGGTTCCAGCGTCACATAAAGGTTGTGTCCGACCAACCTCTCTGAGCCAATCGCTGCACAGGCCGCGCGGATCGCGACAATCTCGGCATGTGCGGTTGGATCGCTCCATTCGCGCGTCCGGTTTCCCGCCTGCGCCACGATATGGCCATCAGGCGAAACGACAACGGCACCAACCGGAACCTCGCCACGCGCAAAGGCCGCCCTCGCTTCATCGAATGCGATGTCCATGTAGGATCGGAAGGCCACCTTGCCCCTTTCTTCGTTCCAAAATACTGTCAGGTTTCGCGGGCCCCAACGCCCCCCAATTTCCGATTAGCGCCGAAGGTCGCCTCCCATGTCCGAAAAGACAAGCCCCCCGAAATCCAGTCGGCCCCGGAAAGACCAACCTTCAGACAATGCAAGGGCAGCCAAACCAAGGCCGAAAGCCGCTACAACGACGGAACCGAAAAGCACCGAAGGTGACCGCATCGCCAAAGTCCTGTCGCGTGCTGGCATTTCTTCACGGCGAGAGGCGGAACGTCTGATTGAGGCGGGCGAAGTCAAAGTAAACGGAAAACTTGTGACGTCACCGGCCCTGAACGTCACTGCGAAAGACAAGATCACTGTCTCTGGCAAACCCGTCGGCGCCCCCGAACCAGCACGGCTCTGGCTTTATTACAAACCCGAAGGGCTCGTCACCTCGGCCTCAGACGAGAAAGGGCGGGAAACTGTCTTTGACAATTTGCCCGAGGATATGCCCCGCGTCATGTCGGTTGGCCGCCTCGACCTTAACTCGGAGGGCCTGCTTCTTCTGACCAATGATGGCGAACTGAAACGCCGCTTGGAATTGCCTTCGACGGGATGGTTGCGGAAATACCGGGTGCGCGTCAAAGGCAACCCGACAGACCCCGATCTGGAACCGCTTAGGAAGGGGATGACCATCGAGGGGGAGCGTTTTCAGCCGATGGACGTTATCCTTGATCGACACCAAGGCGCGAACGCGTGGCTTACGGTCGGGCTGCGCGAAGGGAAAAATCGGGAAATCCGCCGCGCAATGTCTGAAATCGGGCTGACCGTGAACCGGCTGATCCGCGTCAGTTATGGCCCGTTCCGCCTGAACGAGTTGAAGCCGGGCGAGGTTGAGGAAATTCGCGCGCGCATTTTGCGTGAACAGCTTGGGCAGTTGCTTCCCGACGATCAGGGCGATGCAGAAAGCCGCCCCAAAGTCACACGCGCGCCACGCAAGCCTGCGGCAACCGAAGAGACGCGGCGCAAGACGGCACCCTATGGGCAGCGCAGATCGGATGAACGCGAAAAGCGGTCAGCCGACAAGGACGTGCCCCCACGGGCAAAAACGGGACCAAAGCGCAGCGAACGCAGACCGTCCGACGAGGCCGAAACGCCCGGTCGCGTGACAAGTGCGAAAGGGCGTGAGGGATTGCGGAAACTTTCGAATGCCTGGAGTGACATTACCGAGGGCAAAGATCGCTCGGCGCCATCAAAACCAAAGTCTGCGCGACCAACAGACCGCAAGAACGCCACCGAAATACCTGCACCAAAAACGAGCCGGGCAAAACCTGCATCGCCATCGGGCCCCCGCCGTAACGCTCCAACCTCGCCAAAGCGTGGACGATGACCATCCCGTCATCAATTGGCCCCAGGCAGGAACTGGCCGGTTGTTGATGCGTTCCATACAAGCAAAGAGGGGGAAGGACTTGGAACCCTTCCCCCTCTTCTTGCTCTGGAATGGCTTACCCCCATCTCCTATACTCTGATACAGTATTTCAGCCCGTCGCGGGCAAGTGCGATCAAAAAGGGGCATGGATGTCCGCTAAGTCTTTGCAAAACCTATCTTTCGTCCTGCTTTTGGGCCTAACAGCCTATGTCGCATTCGGGGCTGGCCTCTGATGGCGCAGCGCTTTGGCGGAAAGTTCAGTCCGAATTCTCAAACGACGACACAGCCGGCAAAGTCCAGCACGAACCCGTTTGACCATCGCCAACCAACCCGCGCCGGAACAAAATCGACCCTTCTTTTTGTGGCCGCGTTGCTGTTCGTGCCCTCCGCCTTCGGTGGCACGCCGCGCGAACTTCTTTTGGGTTTGGGCGCGACGGGTTTGATGTTGCTTTCCGCATGGCTGACGCGTGAAGGCTTGACCGCAGAAGCCGCATACGAGTCCAGAACCGTTGCACGACGTCCGGCCTTTCCACGCAAGATCGTGGGGGCCATCCTGACGGGAACGGCCCTGGCCTCGGGCACGCTGATGTCAGATGGACCAGCGGTCTACGCCATTCTTTTCGGGATCGTGGGAAGCGCACTCCATTTGGGCAGCTTCGGGATGGATCCGCTGAAAGACAAAGGTGCTGAAGGCATCGACAGTTTCCAGACTGACCGCGTGGCGCGGGCCGTGGATGAGGCCGAGAAGCTTTTGTCTGCCATGCGTGACGCCATTCTGCGCGCACGCGACCGCCAGCTTGAGGCTCGCGTCGACCGTTTTTCCAGCACGGCGCGCGCGCTTTTTCGTACGGTCGAGCAAGACCCGCGTGACCTGACCGCAGCCCGCAAATACCTGTCTGTCTATCTGATGGGGGCCCGCGACGCGACGGTGAAGTTCGCCGATCTCTATGCGCAGACGCGCGACCCAAAGGCGCGCAGCGACTATGAAACCCTGCTGGACGATCTTGAAACCACCTTCGCAGACCGCTCACGCAGCCTGCTTGCCGATAACAAGACGGACATGAACGTCGAAATCGAGGTGCTGCGCGAACGGCTGCAGCGCGAAACCTGACTTATAGCCAATATCCACCAGTGAGAGTGCCATGACCCAAACGACTCAACAACAAGCGACCCAAGCCTTGGCCCAGTTGGAAGCTGTGACGGCTGTTATCCTGCCAGAACCCGGTGGCGAGATTGTTCCGCTTGAGGCTGCGTCGGCAGGCAAGGCCGCCGAAATCCGCCAGCGTATGGGCGAGTTGGACATGGCCAACACCCAATCCATCATTTCCTTCGGGTCAAAGGCGCAAGCTGAACTTCAGGTCATCAGTCAGGAAATGCTGGCCGATGTGAAGAACAAGGACGTCGGCCCTGCCGGCGATAGCCTGCGCCAGATCGTGACCACGATCCGTGGCTTTTCATCACAAGAACTGGATCTGCGCCGCGAACGCAGCTGGTGGGAAAAACTGCTGGGCCGCGCCGCACCCTTCGCAAAATTTGTCGCCCAATACGAAGATGTTCAGGGCCAAATCGACAAGATCACCGAAAATCTGCTCAAGCATGAACATACCTTGCTGAAAGACATCAAATCGCTTGATGTGCTTTATGCCAAGACCTTGGATTTCTACGATGAATTGGCGCTCTATATCGCAGCAGGCGAAGCAAAGCTGGCCGAGACAGACGCCAAGGACATTCCAGCAAAGGAAGCCGAGGTCAAAGCAGCGCCAGAATCGGATCAGGTGATGAAGGCGCAAGAATTGCGTGACCTTCGCGCCGCACGGGACGATCTTGAACGGCGCGTCCATGACCTGAAGCTGACCCGTCAAGTCACCATGCAATCGCTTCCGTCGATCCGGTTGGTGCAGGAAAACGACAAGAGCCTTGTTACCAAGATCAACTCGACGCTCGTAAACACAGTGCCGCTGTGGGAAACCCAGTTGGCGCAGGCGGTCACGATTCAGCGTTCTCGCGAGGCAGCCGATGCCGTGCGTGACGCCAATGACCTGACGAACGAACTTTTGACCAAAAACGCCGATCATCTGCGCGAAACCAACCGCGTTGTGCGCGAAGAAATGGAGCGTGGGGTCTTTGACATCGAAAGCGTCAAACGCGCGAACGAACAGCTTATTGCCACGATCAATGACAGTCTGGCCATCGCGGACGAAGGTAAGGCGCGTCGCGCTGCCGCAGAAACCGAATTGCAGAAAATGGAAGCTGAACTTCGCGATACGCTTGCCTCTGCCAAGGCGCGCACCAGTGGCGTTGGCAGCAGCCATTCGGCAGGCTAAGAACGGTTCATGATCGCACGCCTTCGTTCCCTTCTGTGCCTGATGCCTGCCGCAGCCCTCGTGCTTTCGGCCTGCGTCAGCCCACAAGCGCCCCGGACATCCCCGCCATCGGTGCCGCGCCCGGCACCCGTGGCGCCGACATTGCCACCGTCTGCCGCCAGCAATGCCGTGCGGCTGCATTTCACAAAAGTGCAGGAAGAATTGTTGGGTATGGGCCTGTTGCGGACAGATGGCGGCGATCGTGACACCCCCTATACTGATCGTCAACTTGCGGAAAACTTTATCCGCATCGCTCTTTATGACGAATACGCCCGTGGCCCCGGCGGCCCCGTTCAGCGCCAGACCGAAAGCCGCCTGCGCCGTTGGGAACAGCCTGTGCGCGTCGCCTTGCGGTTTGGCCCAACGGTTCCGGCAACCATGCGGGCAACCGATACGGCGCGGATCCGCTCTTATCTCGCGCGGCTCAGCCGGATCACGGGTCACCCCATCACCGTTTCTGATGCTTCCCCCAATTTCACGATCCATATCGTAAACGAAGACGAACGCCGCGCTCTTGGCTCGCAAATCCAGCAATCTCTGCCGGGTCTGACCTCGGGTGAAGTTGCAGGCATCACCCAGATGCCCCTTTCGACCTATTGCCTTGTCTATGCCATGTCCGATGGCACATCTGGCCGTTACTCGCGCGCGGTCGCCGTCATCCGCGCTGAACATCCCGATCTTCTGCGCCTTTCCTGCATTCATGAAGAAATCGCTCAGGGGCTTGGGCTGGCGAATGACAGCCCGCGCGCCCGCCCATCGATCTTTAACGACGATGAGGAATTCGCGCTTTTGACTGGGCAAGACGAACTGATGCTGCGGATGCTGTACTCGCCCGAGTTGCGCCCCGGCATGACCGAATACGAAGCCCGCCCGATCATCCAAAACCTTGCGAAACGGCTGATCGGCGGCGAAAGTTGACCCTCAACCATTGGCACAAAGGAGAAGCCCATGGTCTTTGATTTTCTAAAGGGCGAATTCATCGACGTCATTTCTTGGCTGGATGACACGCGGGATACGATGGTCTGGCGCTTTGAACGCCGGGGCCAGGCGATCAAATATGGTGCGAAGCTGACCGTGCGCGAAGGCCAAGCGGCCGTGTTCGTGCATGAGGGTCAATTGGCCGACGTCTTCGGCCCCGGCCTTTACATGCTTGAAACCAATAACATGCCGATCATGACCACCCTTCAGCACTGGGATCATGGGTTCGACAGCCCCTTCAAGTCTGAAATCTATTTCGTCAACACGACCCGGTTCAACGATCAGAAATGGGGCACCAAGAACCCGATCATCTGCCGCGATCCGGAATTCGGGCCTGTCCGCATCCGCGCCTTTGGCACCTATTCGATGCGCGTCAGCGACCCCGGAGTCTTCCTGCGGGAAATCGTCGGCACCGATGGGGAATTTACCGCTGATGAGGTGTCCTACCAGATCCGTAACATCATCGTTCAGGCGTTCAGCCAGACCATCGCCAAATCTGGCATTCCGGTGCTGGACATGGCGGCCAACACCGGCGATCTGGGCCGGATCGTGACCGCTGCCATCAACCCGGCCGTGTCAGCCTATGGACTTGAACTGCCCGAATTTTACATCGAAAACATCAGCCTGCCAGAAGAAGTCGAAAAGGTGCTCGACAAGCGCACCTCGATGGGCATCGCGGGGGATCTGAACAAATACATGCAATTCAATGCCGCCGAAGGCATGGCCAACCCGGCAAGTGGCGCAGGCGCCATGATGGGGGCCGGAATGGCCGCAGGCATCGGCGCGGCGATGGCCCAGAATATGGGCCCATGGGGGGCTGCCCCGCAGGCCGCCTCTGCTCCGCCGCCGCCGCCTCCACCAGCGGCTTCCACCGTCTGGCATCTAGCCGAAAATGGCGCAATCAAAGGGCCGTTCGACGAAGCGACGCTTGCGCAGATGGCCCTATCCGGCCAGCTGTCGCGCGCTACAATGGTTTGGACCGCTGGTCAGGATGGCTGGAAAATGGCCGCAGATACGGCGCTGAAACGGCTGTTCGATTCTGTGCCGCCGCCCCCGCCCCCATCGGTGTAAGCATCTGGAAAGGCGGCTATGACGGGCCGCCTTTCCTTTGAAAACCCTCTTGATTGCGTCATCGGACCCCGAGAATGTCTGCAGAAGAACATCGCTGGCCCTGCGCGCAATGCGGCGCCGATCTGCGCTTTTCTCCCGAGGATGGCGTCCTGAAATGCGACCACTGTGGCTATACACAGGCACTGCCGGATGCCCCGCCCGCTCGGCTTTCCCCCCTGCGGGAACTTGATCTCTATGATGCCTTGAAGGACGGCCTTGCGCCTTCGGATCTGGAACAGGTGCGGATCACGCCCTGTCCGTCCTGCGGCGCACAGGTAGAGTTCCGTGGCGCGACTCATGCCACAGAATGCCCCTTTTGCGCCACGCCCGTCGCCATCGGCACCGGAACAGAACGCCGGATCAAGCCTCAGGCCCTTCTGCCCTTTGCAATAGACGAACGCACAGGCCGCGAGGAAATGGTGAAATGGCTGGGCAACCTCTGGTTCGCGCCCAACGGGTTGGTCGAGTACGCCCGTAAGGGGCGCGCCCTTTCGGGGCTTTATGTGCCCTACTGGACCTTTGATGCCGCCACACGCAGCCGCTATTCAGGGGCGCGAGGCGAACACTATTATGAGACACGGACGGTCACGGTTCAGGTCAATGGTCGCCATGAACAACGTCAGGAACGTGTCCAGAAAACCCGTTGGTACAACGCTGCCGGCTGGGTAAGCCGCCGTTTTGACGACATTCTCGTTCTGGCAAGCACATCCATTCCGCGCCGCTACACCGATGCTTTGGCACCTTGGAACCTGAATGATCTAACCCCCTACAACCCCGATTATCTGGCGGGCTTCACGGCCGAGGGCTATACCGTCAGCCTATCCGACGGGCAGGCTATTTCCCGACAGATCATGGCCGCACAGATTGACCGCGATGTTCGGGCGGATATCGGTGGCGATGAACAACGGGTTGACCGGATCGACACCGCCTATTCCGCAGAAACCTTCAAACACATCCTGCTGCCGATCTGGATGGCCGCCTACAAATACAACGGCAAGACCTACCGCTTTGTCGTCAACGGGCAAACCGGCAAGGTCCAAGGCGAAAGACCGTGGAGCGCCTGGAAGATTGCCTTCGCTGTTCTGTTGGCAGCCGTCATCATCGGCACGATCATTTACTTCAATCAAAATGCCTAGGCGGGTTTCCCCGCCTTGCCTTTCAGACATCTCAGAATTCGTTTAGTTTCAGCCATATACAACGCTCATACCAATCGGAGTTTCCCACATGTCCGTTTCGCGCCGCTTTGTTGGATTGGGCCTCACAGCGATGGCCTTGACGGGCTGTGTCAGCTCTGGCGGAACTGCGCAAACCAAGGCCAGCAGCGCGGCCCCCGGCATGCGGCCGGTGCCGAATGCCGGATATGATCAATGGGTCCAAGGTTTCCAGTCCCGCGCCGCCGCGCGCGGCATCCCGCAAGCCACCATCAATTCGGCCTTCCGCGGCGCGGGCTTTTTGCCCGGTGTCATCGACCGTGACCGGAACCAGACCGAGTTCTCCCGGACCTTGGAAGATTATCTTGCCATTGCCGCCAGTCCAGAGCGTGTGGCCAAAGGGCGTGCGGCCTTGGCCCGCCACCGCGGCACATTGAACGCGATCGAAAGCCGCTTTGGTGTTGAGGCCGAAGTGGTCGCCGCGGTTTGGGGTCTGGAAAGCCAGTATGGTGAACGCCGGGGCGATATCAATGTCATCTCTGCCCTCTCTACACTGGCCTATGACGGCCGGCGCGGCGCGTTTTTTGAAAGCCAATTGATTGCTGCCCTGCGCATCCTCGCCAATGGCGACACCTCGCCCGCCAATATGACAGGCAGTTGGGCCGGGGCTATGGGCCACACCCAGTTCATCCCAACGTCTTACCTGCAATTCGCCGTCGATTTCACTGGCGATGGGCGGCGCGACATCTGGTCGGCTGACCCAACCGATGCCTTGGCCTCTACAGCCGCCTACCTGTCTCGCTCTGGCTGGCGCAAAGGCCAACCTTGGGGATATGAGGTCCGCTTGCCCACGGGGTTCAACACTGGGCTAGCGGGACGCGGCAAAGGCAAGTCGGCCGATGCATGGTCCGCTCTTGGCGTCAGAAAGGCAGATGGCGGAAGCCTTCCGGGCTATAGCGGTTCAATCCTTTTGCCTCAGGGGGCAAATGGCCCGGCCTTCCTGATCACCTCGAATTTCAATGCCATCGCCCGTTACAACAATGCGGTCAACTATGTGATCGGCGTCGGTCACCTCTCCGACCGTTTGGGCGGCGGTGGGCCGATCAAGGGCAATTTCCCGCCAGATGCCCAAGGCATGACCATCGCCGACCGCCAGGAGTTGCAGCGTCGTCTGACCGCCGCAGGCTTTGACACCGAAGGATCTGACGGCGTGATCGGGGCCAAAACCCGCGCCGCGATCGAGGCGTTCCAACGCTCTCGCGGCCTCACGATAACGGGTGAGCCGTCGATGGAGTTGTTGCTTTTGTTGCGGCGCTAGCCCTTTCGAGCCTTTTCACGTTGACAGCCGCAGGCCAAGGCGCGATAGCCCCCCGCAACCGACCGGAGGCCCGAATGACCCGCCAGATCGACCTGTCCCGCGTTTTGCCCCATGCCCGTATCGAGGAACTGCCGAACCCATATTTCGGCAAGGTTCGCGATTGCTATGATCTGCCCGCGACGGCCGAACATCCGGGCGGCACCCGTATTCTGATTTCATCCGACCGGATCAGCGCCTTTGACCGCATCTTGGCAGCGATCCCGTTCAAAGGTCAGGTGCTGACCCAGACGGCAAAATACTGGTTTGAACAGACCGCTGACATCGTCCCGAACCATGTTGTGGCCTATCCCGACCCCAATGTCGTGATCGGCAAGCGCGTCGATATCCTTCCTGTCGAAATCGTCGTGCGCGGCTATCTGGCGGGCACCACTTCGACCTCGGTGCTGACTCAATACAAAAAGGGGCAGCGGACAATGTATGGCCACACCCTTCCCGATGGCCTGCGCGACAATCAAGCCTTGCCCCAAGCCATTTTGACGCCAACGTCCAAGGCCTTTGACGGCGGCCATGATGAACCCCTGACGCCCACCGAAATCGTCGAGCAAAACCTGCTGACCCAAGCGCAATGGGATGAAGTGTCGGGCTATGCGCTTGCACTCTTTGCGCGCGGCCAAAAGATGGCAGCGGAACGCGGGTTGATCCTGGTCGATACCAAATACGAATTCGGTCTGGATGCTGAAGGCCGCATCATCATCGCCGACGAAATTCACACACCGGATTCCAGCCGCTATTGGCTGGCAGATGGCTATCAATCCGCATTCGAGGCCGGCACAAGACCACCCAGCTTTGACAAGGATGTGATCCGGTCGTGGGTGGTCGCGCGCTGCGACCCGTACAAGGACGACATCCCGCATATTCCCGATGAAATGATCGCCCAAACCGCCAATGTCTATATTGATGCCTTTGAGGCGATCACCGGACAAAGCTTCATGCCCGACCTGACAGGTGAAACGCCTCTTGACCGGATCAGAAAGAACCTGTCACCTTGGTTCAAGGGTTGAATGATTGCGCTAACATGCGCATGAACATCTATTGAACAACACCGGATTCGGGGGATCGAAGGATGATACTCAGCTGTGGCGAAGCCTTGATTGACATGCTTCCTCGCGTCTCGACCGAAGGCGAGCCCGCCTTTGCACCCTATGCCGGAGGTGCGGTGTTCAACACGGCCATTGCTCTGGGGCGCTTGGGTGCGCCTTCTGCCTTCTTCTCGGGCGTCTCAAACGACATGCTGGGCGAGATTCTTGCTGATACGCTTACGGCGTCGAAAGTCGATATCTCGATGCTGGCCCGCTCGGACCGCCCGACCACCGTGGCCTTCGTCAAGCTTGTGAACGGGCAGGCAACCTATGCCTTCTACGACGAAATGACCGCGGGACGGATGCTTTCGGTCGACCAGTTGCCCGACCTGCCCAGCGCCGTCGACACGCTGTTTTTCGGGGGCATCAGCCTTGTGAACGACCCGGCCGCCAGCACCTATGAGGCGCTTCAGGCCCGCGAATGCAATGCTCGCGTGACAATGATCGACCCGAATATCCGCCCCGGCTTTATCGCGGGCAAAGAAGGCGAATACCGTGCCCGGATCGAACGCATGATCAGCCGCGCCGATATCGTCAAACTCTCTGACGAAGATCTGCATTGGCTGGAAGGCAAAGGCGATGTCGTAACGCTCGCCCGCCACATTCTTGCGTCAGGGCCAAAACTCGTTTTCATCACCGAAGGGGCCGAAGGTGCCCGCGCGGTGACGGCGACACAGAACCGCTTTGTCGCGGCCACCAAAGTAACCGTCGCAGACACTGTGGGCGCAGGCGATACGTTCAACGCAGGCGCCTTGGCGGCTTTGCATGACGCAGGCGTGCTGACAAAGCATTCCTTGTCCTCTTTGTCCGACGACGTTCTGGACGCGGCCCTTTCCTTGGGCACACGCGCGGCAGCCGTCACGGTCAGCCGCCCCGGTGCCAACCCACCCTGGGCGAACGAGTTGTGAGAGCGGTTCTTCAACGCGTCTCTCGCGCGTCGGTCACTGTGGAAGGCAAGGTGGTCGGGGAGATTGGCCACGGCCTGCTGATTCTTGTCTGCGCCATGCAAGGGGATGATGAGACCAAGGCCGATCAACTGGCCGCCAAAGTCGCCAAAATGCGGATCTTCAAGGACGATGCCGGGAAGATGAACCTTTCCGTCCGCGATGTCGGTGGCTCGGCCTTGATCGTCAGCCAGTTCACTCTGGCAGCAGACCTGCGTGGCAACCGCCCCGGATTTTCCACCGCCGCCGCGCCGGACGAAGGCAAGCGCCTTTATGAGTATTTCACCAAGAGAATGCAGAGCGAAGGCGTTCCAACCGCCAACGGAATCTTCGGTGCAGATATGGATGTCAGCCTGAACAACGACGGCCCCGTGACCATCTGGATGGATGTCTAGACCAAAATCCTTTCAAGAATTTTGCAATTTTCTTGAAAGAAAATTGGCGCTTACGGCCTCTCGATGCGCAAGATTTCCAACGCGACCACGCCTGCCGGCCGTTTCCATTGAACGACATCCCCGACGCCTGCTCCAATCAGCGCACGCGCCAAAGGGGACTGCGGCGCGATCCAGCCCTTGGACGCATCGGCCTCGTCCTCGCCGGTGATTTCATACCGCACTTCCCGGCCATCCTCATCGACAACCTGCACTGCCAGACCAAAACCAACCTCGTCCATCGCGGCAGTGCCAGGGTCGATCACGATGGCCGATCGCAACCGGGCCTCAAGATAACGAATGTCCCGTTCGGCAGCGGCCTCGGGCAGCTTGTCCAGCCTGTCTGGCCGCGCGCGCAATAGCCCCAAATCCTCTTGTCTTGCCAACAAGCGCGCCTGCAAATCCGCCAGCCCTCGCGGTGTCACCCAATTCGGATGCGGCGAAATCGGCAGATCCGGCAAAGGCTCCAAAGAGCCGTCCCCTTCTTTGACAAAGGCCCGGCTCATCCCACGATCTCCTCAAGCGGATCATAAAAGATCCCCTCCCCCCAGACCGCCCGGACCAACCCATCCGGCTTGAACCGGATCGTCGCCATCTCTTCTCTTGAAAAGAACCGCCGTTCCGTCACCACTCCCTCGGGGTCTGCCCAATCCTGCCGGATCTGTCCTGCAACAATCTCGGCCCGGAAAAACAGCTCCACCTGATGAAAGCCGCTTTTGGGGTCGTGAAACTCGTTCACCAGAACCGGTTCCCCGACCTCAATCTGAAGACCCGTTTCCTCTTCAACCTCTCGCGCCAGATTAGCGGGCAGACTGCTGCCTGCCTCGACCCCGCCCCCCGGCGCGCACCACAGATCCGATTTGCCGCCGGGATAGGCATTGACCAGCAAAAGCTGGTCGTCTGCGACGATCAGGGCCCGAACGGCCAAACGTGGAGAGCGCGTTTTCATGCCGCGCAGCCTGTGACGCGACGGCGGTTTTGTCCATGCCCCCTTTTCTTCCTGCGGCCTTCCCCCCAGATTGACCTGATGGTCCGAACCCTTGCCGCATTCCTCGCTTTTCTGACTCTCTCCGCCGCGCCATCGCAGGCGGATTGCGTTGTATTGTTGCATGGTCTGGCTCGCACGGATTCATCACTTCTGCTGGTGGCCGAGGCCTTGGAGGACAAGGGGTTCAGAACCGTCAACCAGGGTTACCCTTCAACTGATCAACCAATCGGCTCTTTGGCCGATTTCGTGGGCCTTGGTATAGAGGCCTGCGCCCTTGCCCCAGAGGAAAAGCTTCACTTCGTGACCCATTCGATGGGCGGCATCTTGGTGAGGCTTTACCTGCGCGACCATCGGCCCGCCAATCTGGGCCGGGTCGTGATGCTCGCCCCGCCAAATCAGGGGTCAGAACTCGTCGATGCGCTGCGAGAGATCGAGCCGTTCAACTGGGTAAACGGGCCTGCAGGGGCGCAACTTGGCACAGACGCGGCCTCTGTGCCGCTGAACCTGCCCCCTGTCGATTTCCCCTTGGGCGTCATCGCCGGGGATCGCTCGCTGAACCCGGTCTATTCTGCCCTGATCCCCGGTCGGGATGACGGCAAGGTTTCGGTCGCATCAACCAAGGTCGAAGGCATGGCCGCGCATCTGACCCTTCCCGTCACCCACACATTCCTGATGTTGAACCCGCTGGTTCTGGAACAAACGGCACTGTTCCTGCAGACCGGCGCTTTTGACCCCGAACTGGGCTATGTGCAGGCGCTAAAGGGCCTGATCAGCCCCTGAAAATCCGCGCAATGGCACCTTCGCGGCCCATGACCAAAGGACTTGCTTGACTTCGCGCGCGCCAAGAGGTGTATCGGGCCGGATGAATTCTGCCCGCTACGGGCCCCGGAAAAGGGAAAAACGATGCACGCCTATCGCAGCCACACCTGCGCCGCCCTGAACAAAGCCCATGTGGGCGAAACGATCCGCCTCTCGGGCTGGGTCCATCGCGTACGCGATCACGGCGGGGTGCTGTTCATCGACCTGCGCGACCATTACGGCATTACCCAAGTTCTCGCCGACAGCGACAGCCCGGCCTTCAAGGCAATGGAAAAAGTTCGCGCCGAATGGGTCATCCGCATTGATGGCCGGGTCAAGGCCCGCGACGCAGCCCTCGTGAACCCGAAAATCCCGACGGGCGAGATCGAGGTCTATGTGACCGATCTGGAAGTTCTCGGCCCCGCCGAAGAACTGCCGCTTCCGGTTTTTGGCGAAGCAGAATACCCCGAAGAAACCCGCCTGACCTATCGCTTCCTCGACCTGCGCCGCGACACCATGCACCAGAACATGATGCTGCGGTCAAACGTCGTCCGCTGGCTGCGCCAAAAGATGTGGGATCAGGGTTTCAACGAATTCCAGACGCCGATCATCACCGCCTCCAGCCCCGAGGGCGCCCGCGACTTCCTCGTGCCCTCGCGCCTGCATCCGGGCAAGTTCTACGCCCTGCCCCAAGCCCCTCAGCAGTTCAAGCAGCTGATTCAGGTCGCAGGCTTTGACCGTTACTTCCAGATCGCGCCCTGCTTCCGCGACGAAGACCCCCGCGCCGACCGCTCGCCCACCGATTTCTACCAGTTGGATATCGAGATGAGCTTTGTGACGCAGGAAGACGTCTTCAACGCCGTCCAGCCCGTGCTGCAAGGACTGTTCGAACATTTCGGCAAGGGCCGCAAGGTTTACGCCGACTGGCCGCTGATCGCCTATCGCGACAGCCTCAAATGGTACGGGTCAGATAAGCCCGACCTGCGCAACCCGATCAAGATGCAGGATGTGTCGGAACACTTCCGCGGCTCGGGCTTTGCGATCTTCGCCAAGCTTTTGGAAAACGAAGGCACCGAGATTCGTGCCATCCCCGCCCCCACCGGCGGCAGCCGCAAGTTCTGCGACCGCATGAACGCCTTTGCCCAAAGCCAAGGTCTGCCCGGTATGGGCTATATCTTCTGGCGCAAGGCCGAAGACGGCTCGGGCATGGAAGCTGCTGGCCCCTTGGCCAAGAACATCGGCCCTGAACGCACCGAAGCCATTCGCTTGCAACTGGGCCTGAATGAAGGCGACGCCGCCTTCTTCCTTGGCGGCAAGGCCGAACAATTCGAGGCCGTCGCCGGCCGCGCCCGTAACGTGATTGGCGAGGAACTGGGACTGACCGAAAAGGACTGCTTCCGCTTCGCCTGGATCGTCGACTTCCCGATGTATGAAAAGACCGACGACGGCAAAATCGACTTCTCGCACAACCCCTTCTCGATGCCGCAAGGCGGACTTGAGGCACTGCAGGGCAACCCGCTGGACGTCTATGCCTACCAGTATGACCTTGCCTGCAACGGCTACGAGGTCATCTCGGGCGGCATCCGCAACCACAAGCCGGAAATCATGTACAAGGCCTTTGAACTGGCCGGTTACCCGAATTCCGAAGTGGACAAGCGGTTCGGCGGCATGGTCAAGGCGTTCAAATACGGCGCTCCGCCCCACGGCGGTTGCGCCGCGGGCATCGACCGTTTGGTGATGCTCTTGGCCGACACCTCGAACATCCGCGAAGTCATCATGTTCCCGATGAACCAGCGCGCCGAAGACCTGCTGATGAACGCGCCTTCGGAACCCACGAACGAACAACTGCGTGAATTGCGCCTGCGAGTCCTGCCGAAAGAGGCGTGATGTACGACGCCGCTGTCCCGCCCCTTCTCCATTACCTTGGCCAGATCGCCAAGATGGTCGAGCGGGCGGGAGAGGCGGCGCTGGATGCGCGAATTGCGGACAGCTTTTCCGCCCGCCAACATTTCCTGACAGCCGCCGGGTTTTCCCTGCGGCTGACCTATCCCCTTCTGGGGCGCGAGCCACCCGATCTGCCTGCCGAAATCGGGCCGCGCCTTGCCACAGCGCGGGCGCGGCTTTTGGACCTGCGTCCAGAAGATTTTGACGGCGCAGACAGCCGGATGATCCGCCATCGCGCGGGCTTTGCCGATCTGGAACAGACGGGACAGGATTACGTCCATCTTTACGCGCTTCCCAACTTTTTCTTCCATGTCACAATGGGTTACGCCTCGTTGCGCAACGCAGGCGTCCCCATCGGCAAGGGCGATTTTGACGGCTTTCACAGCTATCCGGCAGATTTCCGCTTTTCCTGAAAACGGATCGCTGCCAATCACCTTTCGTCTCTCTCTGGCGATCCCCATATCAGGGCTATACTGATCGGGAATCCCAGCCTTTGTCGGAAAGCGCCAGAATGCCAGACACAGCGATAGTTGCCTTTCGGTTCGGCTTTGGGCTGCCGCTTCCAAAGGGTGCGGCGGTCGAGCCAAATGCCATGGTCGAGGCCCTGACCAGACCGGACAGCATGCGCAATCGCTTTCCCTCGGTCACGTCAGCGGAACTGTTCCCGGTAATGGATGAAATCCAGGATTGGCTGAAAATCCGGCGGCGCGGCAGTCCCGAAGACTCCAAAGCCGCTGCCGCCAAAATCCGCGAATTGACCGCCCAGATCGCCGCAAAGACAGAACTTGGCCTTCGAACGGCGATGGCACGCGCTTTGGACGCGCCCGACGATTTGCGCGAACGACTGGTGCTTTTCTGGGCCGATCACTTCACCACCACCGCCCGAAACCGCTATGCCGCAGCCCTGCCCGTCACCCATCTTGACGAAGCGATCCGCCCCAATCTGGCTGGAAAGTTCGAGGATTTGCTGATCGCGGCAACCCTGCATCCCGCCATGCTCGATTACCTCGACCAAACCTCCAGCGTCGGCCCGAATTCGCCCTTTGGCCAAAGAAAGAACAAGGGGCTGAACGAAAACCTCGCCCGCGAATTGATCGAACTTCACACGATGGGGGCGGGCACAGGCTATACGCAATCCGATGTGCGAGAATTGGCCGAGCTTTTGACCGGGGTCTTTGTCGCAAAAGACGGCTTCCGCTTTGCAGCGGCCCGCGCCGAACCGGGGCCGGAAACCGTGCTGGGCACAACCTATAAGGGGTCGAAACTGGAACCCATCCTCGCCGTTTTGCGCGATCTGGCCCGGCGCCCCGAAACCGCCCGTCATCTGGCCACAAAGCTGGCGGTTCATTTCGTCAGCGACACCCCTGACCCCGCGCTCGTCTCGTCCATCGAAACCGCATGGCAAGAGTCGTCTGGCGATTTGCCCACCGCCTATCGCGCCCTGCTGAACCATCCTTCTGCATGGCAGGCCCCCGCGACCAAGGCCCGTCAACCCTTTGAATACCTCGTGGCGGCGCTGCGGGCGATGGGCTTGACCGGCAGCGACATGATGGCCCTTCCAACCCGTGATCTGCGCCGCGCCATCATGGTCCCCCTGCGCCAGATGGGGCAGCCGTGGCTTTCCGCGCCCGGTCCGGATGGCTGGCCCGAAGCCCCAGAACGCTGGCTGAACGCCCCCGGTCTGGCGGCCCGCATCACATGGGCGATGGAGCAACCCTTGCGCCTGCTGTCCTCTCCACCCGACCCCGAAACGCTCATGCAACGCGCGCTTGGGCCACGCATCAGCACAGCCCTCGCTTGGGCCGTTCCCAAGGCTGAAACCCAACGCAGCGGCCTTGGACTTGTCCTTGCCTCGCCCGAATTCAATCGAAGGTAACTCGATGGACCGACGCAAATTCCTTCGTGGACTGGCCACCGCCGCCTGCTCTACTGCGGCCCATCCTTGGCTGACCACCGTCACCCTGGCCGGGTCAGAGGACAGCCAGCTTCTTGGCGAAAACCGCCTTGTCGTCGTCATCCTGCGCGGCGCGATGGATGGCCTCGACCTGCTTCGACCAACCTTCGAGCCTGACCTTGCCCGCTACCGCCCCAGCCTGATGCAAGACACCCTTCCGCTCGACAACCGCTTTGCCCTGCATGGCAGCTTACACGCGCTCTTGCCGCTTTGGACCTCGGGCGAACTGGGCTTTGTCCACGCCACCTCCACCCCCTACCGGGACCAACGCTCGCATTTTGACGGTCAAGACATTCTTGAGGCCGGCACCGGGCTCGACCTGCCCGACGCGGCCATCCGAGACGGCTGGCTGAACCGGGTGCTGCAATCCGTCCCCGGCCTGACCTCGGAAACCGCCTATGCCATCGGGCGCGACGCCATTCCGCTCCTTGCGGGGGATGCGCCCGTGGTCAACTGGACGCCCGAGGTGACGCTTGACCTGAGTGCACAGACCAAATTGCTGCTTGATCACATCTACCATGATGACGACCTCTTTCGGGAAGCGGCGACCGAGGCAATGGCCGTCGCCGAAGAGGCCGCACTGTCGATGATGGCCGCCCCTGCCGATGGGCAGACTGACCGGGCGCTGAAAGGCATCGACAGGCTTGCCGAATTCGCCGCCCGCCGCCTGCGAGGGCAAACCCGCATCGCGGCCTTTTCGCTGACAGGCTGGGACACCCACCGAAATCAAAGCGGCAGCTTTCATCGCCCCCTTGGGCAATTGGAACGTGTCATCTTGCAAATGAAATCCGGTCTCGGCCCCGAGGTCTGGGGCAAGACCGTGCTGCTGGCCATGACAGAATTCGGAAGAACCGTGGCCGAAAATGGCAACAAAGGCACCGATCACGGCACGGGTGGGGCAATGGTCTTGGCAGGCGGTGCTTTGCGCGGCGGCCGCGTCATGGGCCAATGGCCGGGGCTGGACGAAGCCTCACTTTACGCGCGACGTGACCTGATGCCCACCAGCGACGTGCGCGCTTGGGCCGCCTGGGCCATGCGCAGCCTCTTTGGCCTTGACCGCAGCCTTTTGGAAACCTCCATCTTTCCGGGTCTCGATATGGGCAATGATCCGTCGCTGTTGCTCTGATCCCGAAAAGATTTGTGCAAAGCGCGGCTCAACGGGATTTTGTTCAGCAGCAAGCCCTGCCAACAACCAGCACTGTCAGAGGCACCCAGACGCCGTGAACGGCCCAAACTCCGGCCCGCTGGAAAACCCCCGGCTTTTTCTGAAAATCAACCTTAGTCATTATGATTGCAGCCTTTTTGACACCGCCCCCGCGTGAGGAAAGCGCATATCTTGTGCCATTTCGGCGCGTTTCCCGGTTGCGCTTTGCGGCGTTTCGGGCAGAACTGACCAAAAGTCGCAGGCAGGAAGGTAAACCATGACTCAGGACGCACGTTTGGGCACCCCCGTTCCCGGTTGGACCCCACCGCCGCGTCCGGGGCGCCAGATCCTCGAAGGACACCGCGTCCGGCTAGAACCGCTTGATGCCGACAGTCATGCCGCTGACCTCTTCCGCAGCTTTTCCGGTCATGATGACTTGTGGGATTACATGCCCTATGGCCCGTTTTCTTCGGCCAGCGCCTACCATCGCTGGGCCAAGGAAAATCAGGGCAAGGACGATCCAGTGTTCTTCGCGATCCGCAATCTTGCCACGGGCCATGCCGAGGGCGTCGCCAGCTTTTTGCGAATTTTCCCAGAGGCAGGGTCGATCGAAGTTGGCCATATCTGCCTGTCTCCGGCACTCCAGCGCGGTGCCGCCGCGACCGAGGCGATGGCCCTGATGATGGAATGGGCGTTCTCCGTCGGCTACCGCCGTTATGAATGGAAGTGCAATGCGCTGAACACCCCGTCCCGGCGTGCGGCCCAACGGCTGGGCTTCAATTACGAAGGCGTCTTTCGCAACCATATGGTCATCAAGGGCCGCAATCGGGATTCCGCATGGTTCGCAGTGATCGACAGCGACTGGCCCGCCCTGAAAGAAGCGTTTTCTGCATGGCTTTCGCCGTCGAATTTCAATGCCTCTGGCCAGCAGAAAGAACGGCTCTCCGACCTGACCAGACTGGTCCGTCAGGCCAGCGATCCCGCCCTTTAGTCCGCGCCCGGCCCAGCAGCGGCGAGACGGATCAAATCACCCCCGCCGCGTTCAACCGCGCAGACAAGGCCGCCTGAACTGGCGCAAGCGAGGCCCCGGTCTTGTCCAAAAGACGCGCCGCTTCTCTCAGGGTCGCATCGCCCGTGCTGCGCGCAAGGCCTTGCAGAAACCCGGCAAGGTAATGTCGCTGGTCGGCGCTATCCGGCTCTTCCAGAACGGCAAGGGCATGGCGCAGATCATCTGCCAAGGCCATAGGGTCGGCCTCGGCCTTTTCCTTATCCGCCGAGACGACCTTAAACCTGCTGGGCAGATGCGAAAGAACATCCCCTTGAAACACCGCCAGACCCGGCAAGGGCTTTGCCCAAAACCGGCAGGCCCCCGCGCGCCGCGATGACAACGCCCCTGCGGGATCACCGCTCGTTGCGATAACCACCATGCCTTGCCCGGCAAATTCGGCAATCAAATCCTCACCCTTGCCATCCGGCAGGCCCAGATCAACGATCACGACATCGGGGCGGTAGGTTTTCAAATGGGCGCGGGCGGCTGCGATGGTTTCGGCCCGCCTCATTCGCGCGCCCGACCTTTGGCACATCAATCGCAGCGCGTCAGAGGTAAACCGACTGTCCTCCACCAGCAGAATCGTCACACCAGACAAGGGCAACGCCCCCCGCTCGGGAACCAGCATCCCTTGAACTGCGGCTTGCAGTCCAAGCCCTCCAGTCCCGTTTCCCATCGGCATCGGCGCTCCTCCTGCCAGACCAGACCTCTCCGCATTGACCGATAAAACCGCTAAGATCGCGTTAATTGCCGTCCCTGCGTCAGCCTGCCCCTTGCCGCGCACGGATGCGATGCCCATAACCCCAGCAACCCACCACGAAGGAAAGTCAAAGCCATGATCGGACGCCTGAACCACGTCGCCATCGCAGTCCCTGATCTGACTGCCGCCTCGGAACAATACCGTGCCACCCTTGGGGCAAAGGTCGGCGCGCCTCAGGACGAACCCGATCACGGTGTGACCGTTGTCTTCATCGAATTGCCGAATACGAAGATCGAACTTCTTTACCCTCTGGGGGAAAACTCCCCGATCAAGGGCTTTCTGGAAAAGAACCCCTCGGGCGGCATCCATCACATCTGCTATGAAGTCGAAGACATCCTCGCTGCGCGTGACCACCTGAAGGCCTCCGGCGCCCGTGTGCTTGGGTCTGGCGAGCCGAAGATCGGCGCGCATGGCAAGCCGGTTCTGTTCCTGCACCCCAAGGACTTCAACGGCTGCCTCGTGGAGCTTGAGCAAGTATGACGATCACCGCCGCCCTCGTCCTCTATGCCGTGACGTGGTTCATGACCTTCTTCATCGTGCTGCCGCTCCGCCTGACGACGCAGGGCGATGTCGGCGACGTTGTTCCCGGCACGCCCCGCGGCGCACCGCACAGTGAAAATGTTGGCAAAAAGGCCAAGATCACCACGCTGATCGCGACGGTGATCTGGGCAATACTTGCCAGCATTATCATTTCGGGCATGATCTCGGTCCGCGATTTCGATTGGCGCCACGTCATGCCCCCAGCCTCTGAAAGCCAGTGATGGACATTCGTGAACTCGACCCGGTGAAAGATCGCACAGCGGTCGAGTCGCTTCTGACCGAGGCGCAGGATTACTACCATCTGTGGAAGGGCATGGCGCCGGGAGAGGAGGAAATCGACGATTTCCTCGCCGGTGGCCCGCCGAATTACGACGTCGAACGCTCGCACCGTCTGGGGCTTTATCTGGACGGCAGGCTCAGCGGCGTGGCCGAGCTTTCCTTCGGCTTCCCCGAAGCGGGCAATGCCTATCTTGGCCTGATGATCCTCGCGCCCCGCGCGCGCTCATCGGGAAACGGGCAGGCTTTCCTCGCGCATGTCGAGGCTTTGGCCAAGGCGGGGCAATCGCCCATGCTTTATCTGGCCGTTCTGGAAAAGAACCAACGCGGCCGCGCCTTTTGGGACCGTATGGGTTTTGTGCCCACAGGCATCATGCGTGAAACGGTTGAAAACGGCATTCCCCACCGGGTCTACCGCTTGGTCAAGACCTTCTGAAAGCTGGCCAAACCAACGCCCCCCAGCACCAGCGCCGCCGCGATGGCAAAGCGCAGGCCGACACCCTCGCCAATCAACAAGGCCCCCCCTGCGGCGGCAATCAGCGGCACGGTCAGTTGGGCAACCCCTGCCCTTGCCGCCCCCAAGGATGGCACCAGCCCATACCACAGCGCATAGCCAAGGCCCGAGGTGACAGCGCCCGAAAGCACCGCAAGCCAGATCCCCCTTGCCTCTGCAGGCATGGCCTCGGGGCTCACAGGCAAAGCCAGCACCAGCAGAAAGGCCACGGGCACCGCCAGCACGAAATTCCACGCGGTCGCCCCCAGCGCATCCTTGGCCTTGCGCCCGGCCAGCGAATAGATGCCCCAGCCAATTCCTGCGACCGCCATGGTGACGCCCGCCTGAACCGAGGGCACGGCCGCACTTCCCGGCGCCATCAGCACAACCAGCCCGGCAAAGGCCAGCCCCGCCCCCAACCACCGCCGAGGCGGCACAGCCTCGCGCCCGATCACCGCGCCTGCAAACATTGTCACCTGCACCGCGCCAAACAGGATCAAGGCGCCAACGCCCGCATCCAGCGTCAGATAGGCCACGGAAAAGGCGAACAGATAGACCAGCAGACCCAAGACGCCCGCCCCGCGCCCGGACCATCCCGGCCAGAACGCCCCCCCGCGCAAGGCCCTCAGGCCAACCAGCACGCCCAGCATCCCCGCCCCTGCCAAAAGCCGGATCACGGCAAAGCCCAAGGGGTCAATCAACCCTCCTCCCACCGCCATCCGGTTCAGTACCGAATTCGCGGCAAAGGCCAGCATCGCCACGGCGGTCAGCAAAAACAGTCTCATTGAACCGCCCCTTCCAAGGCCCCTTTGGCGGACGGCGGGTGGGCGGGTGGGGCCGTCCGGCAAAGGGGCCTCATGCGCCCACCCAAACCGCTGGCATCAGACCCCGCAAGGCATTGCCCACCCACAGCTTCACCCGTGGCAAATCCTCAACGCGCAAAATCTCTTCCGGGCAGTTCAGTTCCGCCCGCAACACCCCCGGCAACAGGCCAGACGACAAGGGTGGCGTCCGCATCCCCTGCCCGCGATCGAAAAACACCGTGGTGATCGTGCCATCACAAACCTCGCCGCGCTCATTCAGAAAGACCACCTCGTCCAGCCCCTCGGCCAAATCCGTCCGCGCCCGGTCATAAACCGCCCGCTTCGTCGTCTTCACCCGCAACCACATATCGTCCGAGGCCAGACGCTCTGCCGCCAACCCCACCCGCCATTCCGCCTTGGCCGGGGGCAAGGCACCCAGCTCCAGCGCAGCCTCGCCCGCCGCATCCACCGTCAGCCGCAGCCGCGCCGGGCTATCCGGGAACCCCGCCGAAAGAGCCCGTCGCGCCCCCGGCATCGGATCGGCCCAACCCAGCGCCTCGGCGCTCCGCTCCAGCCGGGCCAGATGCAATGCCAGCCGGGGAAGAACCTCCCCCGTCCAAAGCATCGTCTCAATCAGCTTCAGCCCCGGCTCACCAGCCGCTGTGCGTAGCGTGCCTTCCACAAAGCCTCCTCCCATTCGCCCTCATCGGTGGAATCATAAACCACCCCGCCACCGACATTCAGCAACACCTCGTCGCCAAACAGCCGGATCGTGCGAATGCCCACATTCCAGCACTGGCCACCGTCAGGGCCCGCCCATCCGATTGCCCCGCAGTAAACGCCGCGCGGGTTGGGCTCCACCTCGCGAATGATCTCCATCGCCCGGATCTTCGGCGCCCCAGTGACCGAGCCGCAAGGGAACAGTGCCGTCATCACCTCGGGCAACCCCGCGCCCCCCAAGAGCTGCCCCTGCACCCGGCTCGACATCTGATGCACCGTCGAAAAGCTTTCCACATAGAACAGCTCCGGCACCTTGACCGAGCCAACCTTGCTCATCCGCGCAATGTCGTTTCGCAACAGGTCCACGATCATCAGGTTCTCGGCCCGCACCTTCTCGCTTGCCCGCAAGCTCGCCTTCAGCATCGCGTCATCCACCGGGTCATCTGACCTTGGTGCAGTCCCCTTCATCGGGCGGCTTTCAATCACCCCATCCTCGACACGGAAAAACAACTCGGGCGACCGTGACACGACAACCGGCCCCACGCCAATATCGACAAAAGCCCCATAGCCCACCGGATGCCCGGCCCGCAGCGCCCCATAAAGGCCAAGCGCCGTGGCTCCCGACAGGCGCGAGGCCATCGGGAAGGTCAGGTTGATCTGATAGCAGTCCCCCGCCGCGATATAGGCCTTCACTCGCGCAAATGCCGCATCGTAGTCGGCCCGCGTCACCTGCGGCTCCAAGGTGGCAAGGCTGGCGCCCCGCCCCTCTTCCGCCGCCTGCACGAAAACCGCCGCCGGATCGTCGACCGCCTCAAAAGCTGCCAGCGCCACCAAAGGCTCGCGTTGCCCTGCGGGCATCAGCGCCGCCAGCTTCGGCTCCAGCGCATATCCCGCCTCATAGCCAACCGTTCCGGCCACCCACAGCCCCCGCGCCCGCGCGGCCTCGGCCGCTGCCAGCGCTGGCAGAACCTCATCGGCCGACCACGCCGAAAACACCTCGACCGGTCGCTGGAACAGCGCCGCTTTTCCGCCCGGTCCATGTTCAAGAATGATCAACGATCACACCCCCTTGCCTGAAAACGGACTTAGCACGCCCCCCCCATCTCGAACAGATCGCATCCGACCCTTCCATGAAGGGTTGCGCCGCCCGACCGATGCCCTTAAACCCCCGTCAATTTGCGAACGCGACGAATCCATGTCCCGCACCCTACACAGGCGCGGGTTCAGCCATGCCGGAGACGAACATGCCCAAAAGAACCGATATCAAATCCATCATGATCATCGGAGCGGGGCCTATCGTTATCGGCCAAGCCTGCGAATTCGACTACTCGGGCGCACAGGCTTGTAAGGCCCTGCGCGAAGAGGGCTACCGGGTCATTCTGGTGAACTCGAACCCGGCCACGATCATGACCGATCCGCAGCTGGCCGACGCCACCTATATCGAACCGATCACCCCGGAAGTCGTCGCCAAGATCATCGAAAAAGAACGTCCCGACGCGCTGCTCCCAACGATGGGCGGGCAAACCGGTCTGAACACCTCGCTGGCCCTTGCCGACATGGGTGTGTTGGAAAAGTACAATGTGGAACTGATCGGGGCTAAGCGCGAAGCCATCGAAATGGCAGAAGATCGCAAGTTGTTCCGCGAGGCGATGGACCGCATCGGCCTTGAAAACCCCAAGGCCACGATCATCGCCGCCCCGAAAAAAGACAACGGCAAATATGACATCAACGCCGGCGTGCGCGAGGCCATCGAGGCACTCGACTATGTCGGCCTGCCCGCCATCATCCGCCCCGCCTTCACCCTTGGCGGCACCGGCGGCGGCGTGGCCTATAACCGCGACGACTACGAGGCCATCGTGCGTTCCGGCCTTGATGCCAGCCCCGTCGCACAGGTTCTGATCGACGAAAGCCTGCTCGGCTGGAAAGAATACGAAATGGAAGTCGTCCGCGACAAAGCGGATAACGCCATCATCGTCTGCTCCATCGAAAACGTCGATCCGATGGGCGTCCATACCGGCGATTCGATCACCGTCGCCCCGGCCCTGACCCTGACCGACAAAGAATACCAGATCATGCGCAACGGCTCGATTGCCGTGCTGCGCGAAATCGGCGTCGAAACCGGCGGCTCGAACGTGCAATGGGCGATCAACCCGAAAGACGGCCGCATGG
Organism: Thioclava sp. FR2; assembly: GCF_051200875.1. Classification (GTDB taxonomy): domain Bacteria; phylum Pseudomonadota; class Alphaproteobacteria; order Rhodobacterales; family Rhodobacteraceae; genus Pseudotabrizicola. The sequence continues at coordinate 3,709,277 of NZ_CP195191.1, read as the reverse complement.
TCGTGATCGAGATGAACCCCCGCGTCTCGCGCTCCTCGGCTCTGGCGTCCAAGGCCACCGGCTTCCCGATTGCCAAAATCGCCGCGAAACTGGCCGTGGGCTACACGCTGGACGAACTCGACAACGACATCACCAAAGTCACGCCCGCCAGCTTCGAACCGACCATCGACTATGTCGTGACCAAGATCCCGCGCTTTGCCTTCGAGAAATTCCCGGGCTCCGAACCTTTCCTCACCACCGCCATGAAATCGGTGGGCGAGGCAATGGCTATTGGCCGCACCATCCACGAATCCATGCAAAAGGCGCTGGCCAGCATGGAAACCGGCCTGACCGGCTTTGACGAAATCGCCATCCCCGGCGCCCCCGATCGCGCCGCCATCTCCAAGGCGCTCAGCCTCGCCACGCCAGACCGCCTGCGCGTCATCGCCCAGGCCATGCGCGAAGGCTTCACCAACGATGAGATTCAGGCCATCACCGCCTTCGACCCATGGTTCCTGTCGCGCATCCGCGAAATCATTGATGCCGAAGCACAAATCCGCAAGAACGGCCTGCCCGTCAATGCCGAAGACCTGCGCAAGCTTAAGATGATGGGCTTCACCGATGCCCGTCTGGCCAAGCTGACCGGCCGCGACGAAGACAATGTCCGCCGCGCCCGCCGCAACCTTGGCGTCACCGCCGTGTTCAAGCGCATCGACACCTGCGCCGCCGAGTTCGAGGCACAAACGCCCTATATGTATTCCACCTATGAGGCCCCCGCGATGGGCGATGTGGAATGTGAGGCCCGCCCCTCGAACGCCAAGAAAGTCGTCATCCTTGGCGGTGGCCCGAACCGGATCGGCCAAGGCATCGAGTTTGACTATTGCTGCTGCCATGCCTGCTTTGCTCTGACCGAGCAGGGCTATGAAACCATCATGGTCAACTGCAACCCCGAAACCGTGTCGACCGACTACGACACCTCGGACCGCCTTTATTTCGAACCGCTGACCCTGGAACATGTGCTGGAAATCCTGCGCGTCGAGCAGGAAAACGGCACGCTTCACGGAGTGATCGTCCAGTTCGGCGGCCAGACCCCGCTGAAACTGGCCAATGCTCTGCACGAAGAAGGCATCCCGATCCTCGGCACCACGCCTGATGCCATCGACCTTGCCGAAGACCGCGAGCGCTTCCAGAAACTTCTGAACGATCTGGGCCTCAAACAGCCCGTCAACGGCACCGCGCGCAGCCGCGATGAGGCCTTCGCCGTCGCCGCCGATGTCGGCTATCCGCTGGTCATCCGCCCCTCCTTCGTCCTTGGTGGCCGCGCCATGGAAATCATCCGCGACGACGCCCAGCTTGAACGCTACATCCGCGACGCCGTTCAGGTCTCGGGCAAGAACCCCGTTCTTCTCGACAGCTACCTTGCCGGCGCCATCGAGGTGGACGTCGACGCGCTCTGCGACGGCAACAACGTCCATGTTGCGGGCATCATGGAACATATCGAAGAGGCCGGCGTGCACTCGGGCGATTCTGCCTGCTGCCTGCCGCCACACTCGCTTTCCGCCGAGATCATCGAGGAACTGAAGCGCCAGACCGTCATCATGGCCAAGGCGCTGCATGTCGTCGGCCTGATGAACGTGCAATTCGCCATCAAAGACGGCGTGATCTACGTCCTCGAGGTTAACCCGCGCGCCTCGCGCACTGTGCCTTTCGTGGCCAAGGCCACCGACAGCGCCATCGCCTCCATCGCCGCACGGCTGATGGCGGGCGAACCCTTGTCGAACTTCCCCCAACGCGCGCCCTATGACGCAGGCGTGGGCCCGGACTCGGTTCTGCCCTTGGCCGATGCCAATACGCTGGCCAACCCGATCACCCCGTGGTTCAGCGTCAAAGAGGCCGTGCTGCCCTTCGCCCGCTTCCCCGGCGTCGACCCGATGCTTGGCCCCGAAATGCGCTCAACGGGTGAGGTCATGGGCTGGGACCGCTCCTTCCCGCTCGCCTTCCTCAAGGCGCAGATGGGCGCAGGCACACACCTGCCCACCGAAGGCCGCGTGTTCATCTCGATCAAGGACATGGACAAGACCGAGGCGATGGCCTCGGCCGCCCGCGACCTGATCGCCATGGGGTTTGAGATCACCGCTACCAAAGGCACCGCCGACTGGCTGGGCGCCAATGGGGCCAAGGCCACGCTGGTGAACAAGGTCTATGAGGGCCGCCCGAACATCGTCGACGCGCTGAAAAACGGCGAAATCGCACTGGTCTTCAACACCACCGAAGGCGCCCAGTCGATCAATGACAGCCGCGACATCCGCCGCGTCGCGCTGATGGACAAGATCCCCTACTTCACCACCGCCGCCGCCTCCATCGCCGCCGTCTCGGCCATGAAGGCACGGGGTGAGGGGTATGGGGTCCGTACTCTTCAAGGCTAAGGAGCAGCGGGGCGCTTAGCCCCGCGAAAACGCTCCAGTGGAGCGTTTTCAGCCCCGAACAGCCCGAGGTAACGAGGGCCGCACAACTGCTGTTCGGATCGGGGCCTTTTGACCGGATTACGCGGCAGAATGGCGATTCTTTTTTCTGGTGCCTCTTCTACACATTCGGATGGTTCCTGATTACCCACGCCAATCAACGTGGCCCAGCCCAATCAGTCCTCAAGGTCACACATTGTGCATAACAATGTGGACACCTAAAAAGTAAATCTTGTAGCGATCCAATTAAATCAATGGGTTACATCAAAAGAAAGTTGTTGCGTCACACCCCAGATGGTGTATAAGCTCAATCTTGATAAGCTACATTTAGCGCCTCAGCAAATTTGTAGCGGGATACTTCCCCTTTAAGCATAGTTGTGCCATAAGTATGGCGTGCACTAAGACGCACGGCCAAACTTTATACACCTGCTTGCGAACGGAGGTAATTCACCAGAGCACCCCGAAAACGAAAAGAGCCAACCTAATCGGTTGGCCCCTCCCGAAAAACAGTTGGCCTTGTAGGCGCTCTGCTCCCTAGCAAGACAGAGTTTCCCATAAAATCAGGCCATTTTCAAGACGCTTCCCAACGAAAGGAAAATGGGAAATGGCTTATTATTACTTGAATAAGAACCAACAACCTAATGGGGATTACGAAGTGCATACAAGCACTTGTATTTTCCTCCCCACCGCAAATCGCGAATACCTCGGCGATTTCTTATATTGCTCGCAGGCGATCGATGAGGCGAAACGTCGCTACCCAACGTGGCGCCGGATCAACGGCTGCTACTTTTGTTCCAACCCTTGTCATACAAGCTAAGGTGTAAAGAATGGCTACCAATCCACCCACTGGAGACGGAAAACGTAACGGCGCTGTCAAAGGCAGGTCGCAAACTCAGACTCCGTCTGGTCACTACGTGAAGCGCAACACAGAAACAGGTCGCTTCATGGATGTTAAGACTTCATCGAAAACTCCCTTCAAAGGTGTTCGAAAAGAAAAGTGACTAAATGGGGCGCGGGAGACTGCGCCCCTTTTCCTCCATCCACAATCAAGCACTCCCCTGCCCCCTACTCCCGCTCCCCCTCCAGCCCGAACTTCCGCATCATTTCCCGCATCCGTGCCTGACGGTCGCGGGTCTGGTCGTCCAGCGTCGGCCCGCCCATGCCAAACGCGGCCCCGGTTTCGCCCCAGACCGGGCGCTCGCCTTCGTGATCCTTGGCCTGACGGAACATCTCGGCCGTATCCGCGCCCCCGATCACGCCCGCCAGCCGCGCATGCATATAGCTGCGCAAGACCTCATTCAGGCGCGGCCCATAGCCCGCCCCCATGCTGCGAAAGAATTTCAGCACATCGCGGTCCAACCGCACCGTCACCCGTTCCGTCGGTTGCGGATGCGGGCGGCGGGCAATCTCGTGCCATGCCTCGGGAATGCGGTTCGTCACCTCGATCGTGTGGTGCAGATCCCATTCCAGCCGCCGCATCGCCTCAGACATGTAAAAGAAATTTTCCCGCTCCTTGGCGGTCATCTTGCGATCCATCTTCGCCTCCAGTTTTGGCCCAGACTCCGCAAATTTCGTTAAAATTCGCTGCATCCAGCGTCTGCACGGGGGGTGTACGGCGGGTGTACGCAGGGTGGCGCTTGACTTTCCGGCCCAAAACCCCCATCTGCACCCGATCCGAAGGCCGTGCCGCGTGAGCACTGAAAGCCCCGGACACAGGTTCCCACCATCACGCAGGGGCGCCGACGGCGCGCACGGCCAACCGGGAAAACCCGGTGGGTGAGGGTTTGCCGTCTCTCTCGTATGGATGAAACCATGACCACTTTTGCCGAACTGGGGCTTAGCCCCAAGCTATTGAAAGCCCTTGAGAAAACGGAACTCAAGGCACCAACCCCCATTCAGGAACAGTCGATTCCCCAGATCATGAAGGGGCGTGACCTGATGGGTCTGGCGCAAACCGGCACCGGCAAGACCGCCGCCTTCGGCCTGCCGCTTTTGCACCGCCTGCTCGATCTGACGAACCCTCCCGGTCCGCGCAACATCCGCGCCCTGATCCTTGCACCAACCCGCGAATTATCCGTGCAAATCAAAGAGAACTTCGAAGTTTTCACCAAAGGCACGCATCTGAAAGTGCTGATGGTCGTCGGCGGCCAATCGCTGAACCGCCAGTCCGAGGCGCTGAAACGCGGCGCCGATGTCCTCGTCGCCACCCCCGGTCGTCTGATCGACCTGATCGAACGCGGCGATGTGTCTTTGGAAAAATGCGGCTATCTGGTTCTGGACGAAGCCGACCATATGCTGGACATGGGTTTCATCCATTCCCTGCGCCGGATTGCAAAGCATATCCCCTTGAAACGCCAGACTCTTCTGTTCTCGGCCACGATGCCGAAAGATATCGAGGAAGTGGCCGACACCTACTTGCGTGACCCCGTTCGCGTGCAGGTCGCGCCCCCCGGCAAGCCTGCCGAAAAGATCACCCAAGGCGTGCATTTCATCCCCAATGGCGACAAGGCACGACTGTTGGAGGATTATCTGAAAAAGCACCCGGGCGAGCAGGCGCTGGTTTTCTGTCGGACAAAGCACGGTTCAGACAAACTTAACAAAGTTCTGGCAGGATGGGGTTTCCGCGTGGGGGCGATTCACGGCAACCGCAGCCAAAACCAACGCGACCGCATTCTGGCGGATTTCAAGGGCGGTGAGATTGATGTTCTGGTGGCGACCGATGTTGCCGCCCGTGGCATCGACATCCCGACCGTGCGCCATGTCTACAATTACGACATGCCGAATGTTCCCGAAAACTATGTCCACCGTATCGGCCGCACCGCCCGTGCCGGCGCCAGCGGCTCTAGCATCAGCTTCTGCGCACCTGCAGAGATGGGGGAGCTTCAAGCCATTGAAAAGGTTTTGAAAAAGCCTGTCCCCGTTGTCGGCGGCGCGCCTTGGGCCGCAGAAGTCGTCGCCGCGAGTCCTAAGCCGGGACAGGGCCGCGGTCGCGGGCCGAAACCGGGACAGGGCCGCGCGCCGGGGGCGCCGAAAGCCGGCGCTCCGAAAGGGGCTGCACCATCAGCCAAGCCGCAGGGACGCCCCCAAGCAAAACCCCAAGGCAAACCGGCTGGGGCACGGCCTCAGGGCCCACGTCCCGGCAGCCAGCCACCGCGCCGCAAAGGCCCGCGGAAGCCGAGCTGATAAAAACTAGCTGACCTCGTCTTCGAGGTTCAGCTTCATATCAATGAGGACGTGCTGAATGGCGATGGTCTCGCGCAACATGCGCTTGGCCTCGTTCACGCTGATCCGGCCATCCGCGATGGCCGCGTTATACTCGCTCATCAACATCGCAAAACGCTGGGCCAGCGCCACCACGTCCTGATTGACCCCCTTTGATCCGGAATTGCGCTTCTCGCTGTCCAAGGACAGCGTGACGCCCCGCAGATCGGCCAAAGCCGCTGTCACATGCGGAAAGCTGGACGCAGCTTCCAACTGCGCCACCACGTCGATCGGCATGAAACGGTCGTCATGCTCATCCGCGTCGGAATAATAGCGCCCCAAAGTCGCTTTCGATTTGCCTGTCAGGCTACACGCCGCCTCTACCCCGACGTCTTTGACCAAGGCTTCCGTATGTTTCTTCAGATAAGTTGCCATCGACATCGGCAGAGACTCCTTCACCCCCGCAGACCCGGGGAAATCCTTACATCTTTTCCCATTAATGTGATGGAAAAGCTTTGTCATGAATAAAGGCGTTCCGGGCGACCGGAACTTTAGTGAGTGGTCGGTGTCCCCAGCACCGACTGGGTGGGGGTCCGCCGTGCTTCAGTCCGAAAGGGCGGCCGCAAGGCCGTGCGGCGGGCCCGTCTAAGTAAGTTGTTTGACCCTGTTCGGGTTGTGTAAATGGTTCGACGGCCCGCTGCGGCCCCCTCCCCTGTTTTCGTGACTGGCACATGTCAGGCCACCACCGGATCAACGGCCCCCACCCGCTCACTTGCCAGCCCGCGCGGCATTGGATAATCCCGCTGCATGGCAAAGCTTTACTTCAACTTCTCCACAATGAATGCCGGCAAATCGACGGCGCTTCTGCAGGCCTCGCACAACTATCGCGAGGGCGGGATGATGACCTATCTGATTACCGCGCAGTTCGACAACCGCGCAGGTCAGGCACGGATCGCCAGCCGCATCGGCATTGGAGAGGATGCCGATACCTTTGCCAAAGACGAAAACATGTTTGAAAAGCTGAAGGCGCGTTTCGCCAAAGGCCCCGTCGCTTGCGTCTTTATCGACGAAGCCCAATTCCTGACCAAGGAACAGGTCTGGCAGCTGGCCTGTGCTGTGGATGATCTGGGCGTGCCGATCATGTGCTATGGCCTGAGGGTGGACTTTCAGGGCAACCTTTTCCCCGGTTCCGCCGCACTGCTGGCATGGGCCGATGAAATGCGCGAGGTCCGCACGATCTGTCATTGCGGAAAGAAGGCGACGATGGTCGTCCGCAAAGGGCCAGATGGCAAGGCGCTGAAAGACGGCGAACAGGTCGTGATCGGCGGCAACGAAACCTATCAAAGCCTCTGCCGACGTCACTGGCGAGAAGCCGTCGGCAGCTAAGCGCAAATTCCTTACTTAAGGAATTTACCATTTTCTTCAAAGAAAATGGGCGTCAGGCGAGGGCCGTGCCCTCTTGCGCCTTAGCCCGCAGCGCGATCATCGCCCCTGCACTGACAATCAGCGCCATGCCCAGCCACGCCACTGTGGAAAGGGTCTCACCCCAGATGATCCAAGACCACAGGGCTGAGGCGGGCAGGATCACATACTCAATGACGCTTGCCCGGCTTGCTTCGGTGATCTGATAGGCGCGGATCATCAGGCCCACCCCCAAGAGAGACCCTGCCGCTTGGACAAAAGTCCAGAACAGGAAGGTCGTGCTGGGCCAAACCGGGCCACGCAGCAGGAATCCGGCAGGCCCATCGGCAACCGGCACCGGCAAAAGCGCCAGCACGATCATCCCAAGCACACCAATCGCTCCAAGCGCCAGGAAAAAACCCGCCAACAAGGTCTCGGCACTTTCCTCGGAACACCATTCCCGCGTTGCAATATTGCCCAAGGCGTACAGTGCCCCGGCCGCAATCGGCAAAAGGGCCGCCGCCGAGGCCCCGGCCATTGCTTCCGGCCCCAGCACCAAGACCACCCCCACAAAGCCAATCGCAACGGCCATGATGCGAACCGGGCCGATATGGTGGCCATAGACAAATCGCGAAATCAGCAGGACGAAAATCGGCGCCGTGAAAAGGCCGGCGGCAACGATGGCAACCGGCAGAAAGGCCAGAGCGCCGAAATAGATCACCATGGCCGAGCCGTGGATGAGGCTTCTCCCCACCACATTGCGCAGATGAACCGGACGCGGGTTCAGCTTCAAGACCGGGACCAGCACCGCCAAAAGCGCCATCGCCATCAAGGTTCGCGTGGCATGGAACTGCCACAGACCGGTATCTTCAGCAATCACGCGGACATAATTGTCGGTAAATCCGATCAGCAGGGCGTAGCCCACCAAGAATCCCGCCGCTGCAAGGGTACGATCTGTCTGCGCCATATTCGCCTCGTCGTTCTTTTCGGTCTCTTGCCGCTTGCCAATTCGGCTTGCCCGCCGGAAAACGACATATAAGGGCAAATTTCAGGGGAGAGAGCGTAATGGGATGGTTGGCCGATGAAACCGGGCTTGAAAAATGTGCGGCAAACCATGTGCCGCTGACGCCCCTTTCCCATCTGCGACGCGCAGCAGACATCTTCGCGACGAAAACCGCGATCGTCTGGAAATCCACTCGCCTGACCTATGCGGAATACGGCCAACGCGTCAGCTGTCTGGCCTCGGCCCTGCAACGACGGGGCATTCAGCCCGGAGACGTGGTGGCAACACTTCTGCCCAACATCCCCGCTCAGGCCGAGGCACATTTCGGCGTGCCCGCCTGTGGCGCGGTATTGAACACGATCAACACCCGACTTGATGCCGATACGGTCGCCTATATCTTTGGCCACGCGGGGGCAAAGATCGTTCTGGTGGACGCGGCCCTGATCAGCCTTGCCGAAGAGGCGATCCGCCGCATGGGAGGCCCGGCCCCGCAAATTGTTGAGGTCGTGGATCACGGCTTCTCTGCCTCGGGCCACAATCTGACCTATGACGCCCTGATTGCCGAAGGCGATCCAAACTTCTCTTGGATCCTGCCCGAGGATGAATGGGAATCCATCGCGATCAACTACACATCGGGCACCACTGGCCGCCCCAAAGGCGTGGTCTATCACCACCGCGGGGCCTATCTTGCCACCACCGCCAATGCCATCGGCTGGCGAATGCAGTTGTTTCCGATCTACCTGACCATCGTGCCGCTGTTTCACTGCAACGCCTGGTGCCACCCCTGGATGATCCCGATGATGGGCGGCACGCTTGTCTGCTGCCGCGACATCACGGCCAAGGCGATCTATGATGCGATTGCCGATGAAGGTGTCACCCATTTTGGCGGCGCGCCAATCGTTCTGAACACGATCATCAACGCCAAGCCGGCAGACCGCCGCGACTTTTCCCACCATGTCGAGGTCTTTACCGCAGGCGCCCCGCCACCAGCCGCGACGCTTGCCGCCATTGAACCCTTGGGCTTCAATGTGACCCAAGTCTACGGCCTGACCGAAACCTATGGCCCGGCGACGGAATGCCTGTGGCAGCCCGAATGGGATGAGGTGAAAGGCGATGACCGCGCCGCTCTCAAATCCCGCACCGGGGTTGCCATGGCCATGCTGGAAGGCGCCGAGGTCCATGACAGCCAGTTGAACCCCGTTCCCCGTGACGGCCAGCATCTGGGCGAAATCGCGATGCGCGGCAATATGGTGATGAAGGGCTATTACAAGAACCCCGAAGCCACCCGAGAGGCGTTCAAGGGCGGCTGGTTCCGGTCGGGCGACATCGCCTTCCAACACCCGGACGGCTATCTGAAAATCACCGACCGCGCCAAAGACATCATCATCTCGGGCGGTGAAAATGTCTCCTCGGTCGAGGTCGAGGGCGTCTTGATGAAACACCCGGCCGTCTCGCTTTGCGCGGTCGTGGCAAAACCCGATGACAAATGGGGCGAAGTGCCCTGCGCCTTCATCGAATTGAAAGAGGGGCAGACCGCAACAGCCGAAGACCTGATCGCCCATTGCCGCAGCCACTTGGCCGGGTTCAAGACCCCAAAACATGTGGTCTTCTCGGAATTGCCGAAAACCTCGACCGGCAAGATCCAAAAGTTCGAATTGCGTGCTGTGGCAAAGCTGATCTGAGCCTTCGGGGCGATTGTGGCCGCAATCGCCATCGGCTATCGTCACCGTGATGACAGGCAAGCACTCGGGCGCATCAACCGCGCTGAAACAATATGCACGGCTGGAAAGCACAGGGCTTTGGCGTGATCGCGCCGAAGCCCAAAGGCGTGAGGTCATTGTGGCCTTCCGCGAAGCCTCTCTCGTGCTGTCCGATCCCCGGAGCGAAGCCGCCCTTTCCCACTGGTCGCTGCCTGCCGTCCAGCGCCTTAATCCCGGCGAAATGCCCGCCTTGTTCGGGCCCGACGACGCAGGGGCGGAAACGCTGGAACTGACCGACCCCGACATGATCAAGGCCTTGGAAACCGTCCGCGGTGTCCTAGAAAGGCGCGGTCCGAAACCCGGCCGCCTGCGGGGCTTTCTGCTTGGGTCGGGAACGATGCTGGTCGCCGCAGCCGCGGTCTTTTGGCTTCCCGATGCCTTGGTCAACCACACCGCCTCGGTGCTTCCGGCCGCAACCCGTGCGTCCATCGGTCAAGCGGCCTTGGCGGATGTTCAGCGTCTGACCGGTTCCCCTTGCGCCAGCCCCTTGGGCAGCTATTCCCTGACCTCGCTTTCGGAAAAACTCTTCGGCCCGCATCGCGCCCAGATTTTCGTCATGCGCGACGGCGTGGTGCAATCTGCCCATTTGCCGGGTGGCGTGATCTTGGTCCACCGCGATGTGGTTGAAAAGACCAATGGCCCCGAAACGCTGGCCGGTCTTGCTTTGGCCGAACGCCTGCGGGCCGAGGCGCAAGACCCCATCCTCGCCGTTTTGCGCTATGCCGGTCTGACCGCAACGTTCCGGCTGCTGACCACGGGTTCCTTACCCGACAACGCGCTGCGCGGCTATGGTCAGGCCATCTTGAAGGCCGATCCCCAACCGATCGACCAAGATGCCTTGATCACACGTTTTGAGGCGGCCGGTGTGTCGACCCAGCCCTATGCCTATGCCGTGGACCCGACGGGCGAAAAGACACTCAGCCTGATCGAGGCAGACCCGCTGCGCGGATTGGTGCCCCAAGCATTGATGTCAGATGGCGACTGGGTCAGCCTGCAAGACATCTGCGGGCAGGAATAAGCCCGCCAACGAAAAAGCCCCCGATTTCCGGGGGCTTTTCTCATCTCGTCAGCGCCGATCAGCGAATGAAGGCATCCGCAAACCCTGCTCGACGCGCTGCTTTCAAGGCCTCTTGCGCTTCTGCCGAAGACGCGAACGGACCCGCAAGAACGATCTGCAAAGCCTTGCCCGCCTTGGTGGTCTTCGCTTTTGCAACCGGCAATCCCGCACCACGCAGACGTGCCGCCGCCCCGTCGGCATTGCTTGGTTGGCCAAAGGTGCCAACCTGAACATAGATCTTGCCCGAACCAGAGGCCTTTTTCGTCACCTTTGCCGCAAGTTCAACCGGCGACGATTTCGACGAAACATGGACGCGGCGAACGATCACCACGCGCTTTCCAGCCTTCAGCGCCTCTTCAACCGATTGCGCGGGCACGTCGCGGGTCCAGACCTGATCCTGATCCGCCCATCCCTGCGCTGTCCCCTGTCCCCGCTTGGGGTTCAGGCGGTCATCGGTCCAAGCCTTCTTATAGCCCTTTGGAATGCTATCCTGAGAGGAGATCGCCACCTTGCCGCCAGCGCTCTCAACAAAACCGGACGGGGCCACTGCTGCCGCACCGCCTGCCAGACGCGGGGCGCGCGCGCTGGTAAGATCCCCGTTTCCGGTGGTGCACAGCGTGATCGTCCCGCCACCGCGCAGTGCAAATGTCTCGCGCACGGGAACCGCCGCATAGCATCCATTCGTCGGCTGTCCCTTGGCCTGACGGACAACCTTTTCCGCCCTGGGGGCAGGTGCCGCCGCGACCACGGGCGGGGCCGCCTTGACCACGCGCTGCGGCGCGGGTTGCGCGGCAACGACAGGCGGGGCCGCATAGGTGGCCGCAGGCAGACGCTGTGCTGTCTTTGGTGGGGTTTCCCGAATTTTCGGCGGCGTGGTCGTTGTCGCCACGGTCTCAATCGGACGACGCCCTGTTACAGGTGCGGGGGCCGGGGCCGCGCGCGGTGCGTCCTCGACCACGTCAATCTTCTGCTTTGCAAAGGTCGGGGGATAACCGCAAAGCTGCTTGCGATCCCGCGTGACCCGCGGCACCCAATTCGTGCGCCCGGAAAGACCAGCTCGCAGGAACACGCAGCCACGGCTGTCCACATATTGCTGCCCCTTGAATGAGGCAGGCGGCAGCTCTCGAGGTCCACCGAAATCATTCGCCGACTGGGCATTGGCTACACCCAAACCGGCCGCAACCGCCAGAACAGCGGCCGAAACCATCTTCAAAACCATAACTACCCCCAAGTAGCGTTGAAGGCAGTCTGGAATAAAACTGTTTCTGAGTAAAGGGCTTAGCCCATCATTTTGTGCCAAACATGCGGTCACCCGCATCACCTAGCCCCGGAACGATATAACCGTGATCATTCAAGTGGCTATCGACCGAAGCTGTGACGATCGGAACGTCGGGGTGCGCCTCTTGCATCCGTTTGATACCTTCAGGGGCCGCCAAAAGGCACAGGAAGCGAATTTCCTTGGCCCCGGCCTTCTTCAAAAGGTCAACCGCCGCCGCCGAGGAATTGCCCGTGGCCAGCATCGGGTCCACCACGATGACCACGCGATCTTCCAGCTGTTCCGGCACCTTGAAGTAATATTGCACCGGCTCCAGCGTCGCCGGGTCGCGGTACAGGCCCACAAATCCAACCCGCGCGGCGGGGATCAGCTCCAGAATGCCATCCAACAACCCATTGCCCGCCCGCAAGATGCTGACCAAGGCCAGTTTCTTGCCCTCGATCACCGGCGCATCCATCTCGCACAAGGGCGTCTCGATGCGCTTCGTGGTCATCGGCAACTCGCGCGTCACCTCATAGGCCAAAAGCAGGCTGATCTCGCGCAAAAGCTGGCGGAAAGAGGCGGTCGAGGTGTCCTTTTCCCGCATCAAGGACAGCTTGTGCTGGACCAAGGGGTGCGAAACGACGGTCAAATGGTCAAGCATGGTCAAGCCTCCAGTCTCTTTGCGATCTTCGCTTTGGTATCCGCGTCACAGAAGGCGGCGTCAAGCGCAGTACGGTTCAGGGTTTCAAAAACCCCGTCATCCCAGTCAAACGCATCATGCAACATCTGGAATTCACGGGTCATCGTGGTGTGGAAAAACGGCGGATCGTCGGTCGACACGGTGACTTTCACGCCGCGGTCATAAAGCTGCCCGATGGGATGCTTGCGAAAACTCGGATAGAGGCCAAGCGCCACGTTCGACCCCGGACAAACCTCTAGGACGATGCCCTTTTCCGCCAGTTCGTCGACCAAGGCCAAATCCTCGATGGCACGCACCCCATGTCCGATGCGCTCCACCTCCAGATCGCGCACAGCCGCCCGCACACTCTCTGGGCCACCCCATTCGCCCGCATGGGCAGTCAGCCGCAAACCGGCCTCGCGGGCGCAATCAAAGGACCAGCGATAATCCTTGGGCTGGCCAATCTTTTCATCCCCCGCAATGCCAAAGCCAACAATCCAGTCCCCAGCCGTCTCGGCCGCACAAATTGCCGTCTCTCGTGCCTTTTCGGGGCCAAAATGGCGAATGCAGGTGATGATCCCGCGCAGGGTAATCCCATCCTGCCGCTCGGCCTTTGCCGCCGCCTCTTGCATTGCCAAAAGGTACTCGCGCCATGCCCCCACATCGCGCCCACCACAGAAATCAGGGGACAGGAAGGTTTCGGAATAAACCACGCCATTGGCCGCGCTTTCCTCCAGCACCGCCGTCGTCAACCGCGCATAGTCATCAGGGCTGGTCAGCACACTCGTGGCGGCCTCGTAAACCTTCAGAAAATCCCAGAAATCCTTGTATCGGTAATTCCCGCGCTCATCGAAAATTCCGCCAATATCAATCGACTTTTCCTTGGCCAGCCCGCGAATGAACGCAGGCGGTGCCGCCCCTTCAAGATGCAGATGCAATTCGATCTTCGCGTCCCGCGCCACCTTCCGCTCCTTTATCTTGGTCCAAATATCCCGGGGGAAGCGGGTTTTGCCAAAAACCCGCGCGGGGGCTGGCCCCCGCCTTGCCCTTCAGCCCAGAAACGATCTGCCCGGCCCCTGCCCAGTCACCCGCAGATGCGCCGCGACCGAGGCCCCCACATCGACAAAGCCGCACAGACCAATCGCCTTGGCCTCCGCTCCATACCCCACAACAGGCACCCTTTCGCGGGTGTGCTCGGTACCCCTGAAGGTCGGGTCGTTGCCATGATCGGCTGTGAAGATCGCCAGATCGCCGGGGCGCAGCGTCGCCAGGAACCTAGGCACCTGCGCGTCAAACCATTCCAGCGCACGGGCATAGCCGGCCACATCGCGTGGATGGCCATAAAGCGTGTCAAACTCGACAAAGTTCGCAAAGGTCAACGAACCCGCTTCCGCCTCGCCTCCTAGCTGCACCAAATGTTCGAAAAGGTCAGCGTCAGACTTTCCCTTATGCAAGGCACCAATGCCCCGCATTGAAAAGATGTCGCCAATCTTGCCAATCGCATGGGTCGCGCGTCCCGCCCCGGCCACCCAGTCCAACAGGGTGGGCGATGGCGGCTCTATGGCAAAATCCTTGCGGTTCGAGGTCCGCTTGAAATCGCCGCAGCTTCCGGTGAAGGGCCGCGCAATCACCCGCCCCACCTTGCGCGCGTGCAAATAGGGCGCAAGGTCTTTGCACAGCTTCAACAGCCGCTCCAGACCAAAGGCCTCCTCATGCGCCGCGATCTGAAAAACGCTGTCGGCACTGGTATAGCAGATCGGCCATCCGGTCCGAAGATGCGCCTCGCAATGCGCCTCGATGATCGGCACGCCCGAGGCATGGCAATTGCCCAAGATCCCTTCGGTTCCGGCCAACCTGCAGACCTCGGCCACCAACTCGGGCGGAAAGGCGGGATCGGTATCGGGGAAATAGGTCCAGTCCCACGGCACCGGCACGCCCGCCAATTCCCAATGGCCCGAAGGCGTATCCTTGCCCCTGCTGATTTCTTCAGCGGCCCCCCACAGCCCCTGCGGCGCTGCCCCCAGTCCCGGCGCGTCGACGCCCGAGGCCAGCTTGATCGCGGCCCCCAAGCCCAACCGATCAAGGTTCGGCATCTTCAACAGGCCAGAACGTCCGGTATTCGCCCGCCCTTCGGCACAGGCCTGCGCGATATGCCCCAGCGTGTTAGACCCGGCATCACCAAAGGCCGCAGCATCCGGCGCACCGCCACAGCCAACCGAATCCATGACAATCAGAAACGCACGGCCAGTCGCGTCTTGGCTCATGATATCCTCTTGCGGATCAAAGGTTGCTCATCCAGCACCGAGGTTCCCACCCGATAGGCGGCCTGCACAGCCTTTACAGCGGCCTCTGCTGCCTCATCGGTTGCGGCATGAACCATCGCCAGCGGAACGCCCGCGCCGATTTCTTCGCCCAGCCCGATCAAATCCGACAACCCGACCGACGGGTTCACCTTATCCCCATCACGCAGCCGCCCGCCGCCCAGATGAACGACGGCCAAGCCCAGCGCCTCGCAGTCAATGGAAGCGATATAGCCGTCATCCAAGGCCGGAACCTCACGCATCACAGGCGAGGCGGGCAGCCTGTCTGGCCAGCGTTCGACAAAATCCGCAGGCCCGCCTTGCGCCGCAACCATCTTGCCAAAGAGTTCCGCCGCTGCACCGCTTTCCAGCGCCTGCTCAATCCGCCCTGTTCCGTCCTCGACATCCGCCGCCAACCCGCCCAGCGCCAAGGCCTCGCCGCCCAAGGCGCAGGTCAAATCCCACAGTGCCGAATTGACCGAGCTTCCCGTCAGCGTCTCCATCACCTCGATCACTTCCAGCGCATTGCCAGCAGCCGTCGCCAAAGGCTGGTCCATATCCGTGATCAGCGCGCTGGTCATGCAGCCCGCCCCTTGCGCGGTCGAAACCAAGGCCCGCGCCAAGGCCTCGGCGCGTTCGGGCGTTTTCATAAACGCGCCCGAGCCGCATTTCACATCCAGAACCAGACCCTCCAGACCCGCCGCCAGCTTCTTCGACAGGATCGACGCCGTAATCAAATCAATCGACTCGACCGTGCCAGAGATGTCGCGAATGCCGTAAAGCCGCCGGTCCGCCGGGGCCAAATCCGCACTGGCCGCCACAATCGCGCAACCAAGGTTTCCAACTTGCGCCCGCAGCGCCTCTTCGCTCAGTCCGGTCCGGAACCCCGGAATGGCTTCCAGCTTGTCCAGTGTTCCCCCGGTATGGCCCAATCCCCGACCTGAAATCATCGGCACATAGGCGCCACAGGCCGCCAAAGCAGGGGCCAAGAGCAGCGACACGCAATCGCCGATGCCGCCGGTGGAATGCTTGTCCACCACAGGCCCCGGCAGATCCCAGTCCAGCACCCGACCGGTATCGCGCATCGACCGGGTCAGCGCCACGCGGCCTTCTTCGCCCAAACCGTTCAACAGAACCGCCATGGCAAATGCCCCGGCCTGCGCATCCGTCACAGTTCCATCGGCCAGCCCCGTCGCAAACCAGCGCAACTCGTCAGACGTGGGAACGGCTTTGTCGCGTATCTTTGCAATGATCGCGCGCGCGTCCATCAGGCCCGATCCATATGCGCCGCCGTAAACGACCCCGGCAACAACTCGGCCACCGTCATCGTCTTTTGCAGGCCATCGGTCGTGCACAGGGTCACCTTGACGTCAGCGCCCGCGAATTCCGCCAGCTTCTGCCGGCATCCACCACAAGGCGGCACCGGGCTTGGGCTGTCGGCAATCACAAAGACTTCGGCAATCTTGCTGTCCCCGCCCGCAATCATGGCGGCAATGGCCCCGGCTTCGGCACAGGTGCCTTCGGGATAGGCCACGTTTTCCACGTTGCATCCCACATAAACCGCACCAGACGTCGCGCGCAGCGCCGCCCCCACCTTGAACCGCGAATAGGGCGCATAGGCGCGTTCGCGCACATCGGTGGCAGCCTGAAGCAAAGACATCATTTCCCCCTTTGAGGAATAATTTGATCATTTGGTCGGAAGTTTGACCGCGCCATTGCAAAAGCGCAAGTCCAGCTTACGCCACGGGATTTCCAAAAGAAGCACAGATCCGCTTCAACCACCCGTCACAGCAACTCGGTTTCCGGGTTGCCGGGCAGCGTCACCTCCAGCAGTTCCAGATCCGCCGTCGCCCCGCCATAGCGCGTGGCCATTCCGGGCGGGATGACAAAGGCATCGCCCGGCGACAGACGGAAAGGCTCTTTGCCCTCGCCTTCCAGCGTCATCTGCCCCGACATGACAAAGGTGAACAGGATGTCTCCGTGATGCTTGGTCCACGGCGCCTCTGCCCCCGTGGGCCGCGCCACCATCACGCTGGCCACCCCCTTGGTGGCCGCGTTGATCGTCGTGTCCCGCGCCTCAAAGCCCGGAATCCGGAACGGCGCAAAGACGCCATCCTTGCCAATGTCATGCACAAATTTCTGCCCATCCCATTCGCGGTCCGGGCGATAGTCCGGTGTGGGCAAGGTCATCTCATGGTCAATCTCGGTCACATGCTCGGCCGGAACGCCAATTTCGACAACCTGCACGCCTTCGGAATGCAACACCTTGTGGCGAATGCCCGGCGGCTGAATAAAGCAATCCCCCGCCTGAATGCGCCGGATCCCGCCCTGATCCTCGTATAAAACGTCAACCCAACCGGCGACACAAAAGATCAGCTGAAAGCCAACCTTGTGGAAATGCACCATATCCGGCACCGGCCCATCCGGCACCCGGATATGGCTGGCAATCATCGCCCCGCCCAATCGGGTGGGGATCAGGTCGCGATACTCCATCCCGGCCCGCCCAATCACCCAAGGTGCCTGATCGGCCAGGCGACGTACGACGAAGGCATGTTCCGTCTTCGGCAAGATCATCGGCGGGTTCAGCTCGTCGATCTCGATCACCGTGCCGTTCGGGGCCGTCAAACGCCGCTTGCCCCCGGCAAAGCCCTCTGGGTCATCGGTCAAGATCCGCAGCGTGCCCGGTGCCTCGGTCGCGCCTTTCTGAATACGCAACCGCAAACCATGGCCTGACAGAACCGCCACCTCGGGGTTATCGGCGGGATAAATCATGTCCAGCCGCATCCCCAGCACCTTGGTGTAGAACGGCAGATCATCCCGCAACTCCTGTGTCGGCAATCTGATCTCGGCCCGCGTCTCTGTCATTGCTTTGTCTCTGCCATGGCTTAGTTTTCGATTTCGCGGCATGGTGGGGCCGTCATGCGCGATTTGCAAGGCAGGCCTGCCCCTGTTCGCGCTAGCAGCCGGTTGGCAGGCCCAAAAATATAGTTTAACGCTAAACAAGTTTTCAGGGAGGGACGAAAATGGAAGACTCGCGGCAGGACGAAGCCAAGCAAGCAGCCCGGCAGGCGGCGCTTGATTACCATGAGTTTCCCAAGCCCGGTAAACTTGAAATCCGCGCAACCAAACCCTTGGCGAATGGTCGCGACCTGTCCCGCGCCTATTCCCCCGGCGTGGCCGAGGCCTGCCTCGAGATCAAGGCAGACCCCGCGACCGCCAGCAAATACACCTCCCGCGGCAATCTTGTCGCCGTCGTCTCGAACGGCACTGCCGTCTTGGGCCTTGGAAACATTGGCGCTTTGGCCTCAAAGCCGGTGATGGAAGGCAAGGCTGTCCTGTTCAAGAAGTTCGCCAATATCGACTGCTTCGACATCGAGGTGAACGAACCAGACCCGGTAAAACTGGCCGAAATCGTCTGCGCGCTGGAACCCACCTTTGGCGCGATCAACCTTGAAGACATCAAGGCGCCAGATTGTTTCATCGTTGAACGACTTTGCCGCGAAAAGATGAACATCCCGGTTTTCCACGATGACCAGCACGGCACCGCCATCGTCGTGGGCGCCGCCGCCACCAACGCGCTCATCGTTTCGGGCAAGAAAGCCGAAGACATCAAAGTGGTCTCCACCGGCGGGGGCGCCGCGGGAATCGCCTGCCTTGAAATGCTCGTGAAACTGGGCGTCAAACGCGAAAACGTCTGGCTCTGCGACCTTGAAGGTCTCGTCTACAAGGGCCGCACCGCCCAGATGACCCCGCAGAAAGAGGCCTTTGCCCAAGGCACCACCGCCGCCACCTTGGCCGAGGTGATCGAAGGCGCAGACCTCTTCCTTGGCCTTTCCGGCCCCGGCGTGCTGACGCCCGAAATGGTGGGCAAGATGGCAAGCCGCCCAATCATCTTCGCATTGGCCAACCCCACCCCGGAAATTCTGCCCGACCTCGCCCGCGAAGTCGCCCCCGATGCGATCATCGCGACGGGCCGGTCCGACTTCCCCAATCAGGTGAACAACGTCCTCTGCTTCCCCTTCATCTTCCGCGGCGCGCTGGATGTCGGCGCGACGACGATCAATGATGAAATGGAACTGGCCTGCATCGAAGGCATCGCGGCCCTTGCCCGCGCCACCACCAGCGCCGAAGCCGCCGCTGCCTATCACGGCGAAACGCTGTCCTTCGGCGCGGATTACCTGATCCCCAAACCCTTCGACCCGCGCCTGATCGGCGTGGTCGCCTCTGCCGTGGCCAAGGCTGCGATGGAAACCGGCGTTGCCGCCCGCCCGATCGAAGATCTCGACGCTTATAAGCGCAAACTTGATGGCTCGGTCTTCAAATCCGCGCTTCTTATGCGCCCCGTGTTCGAAGCCGCCCGTCAGGCCGAACGCAAGATCGTCTTTGCCGAGGGCGAAGACGAACGCGTATTGCGCGCCGCCAATGCGATGCTGGAAGAAACCACCGACCAGCCCATCCTGATCGGCCGTCCCGAAGTGATCGAGGCCCGCTGCGAACGCTATGGCCTTCCCATCCGTCCGGGCCGCGACTTCCACCTTGTGAACCCGGAAAATGACCCGCGCTATCGTGACTACTGGGAAACCTATCACAGCCTGATGGCCCGTCGCGGCGTCACGCCCGACATCGCCCGTGCCGTGATGCGCACCAACACCACCGCCATTGCCGCCGTCATGGTGCATCGCGAAGAGGCCGACAGCATGATCTGCGGCACCTTCGGCCAATACCTCTGGCATCTGGGCTATGTCCGCCAGATCCTCGCCCGCGACGGCCTTCATCCGGTCGGCGCCCTGTCGATGATGATCTTGGAAGACGGCCCGCTGTTCATCGCCGATACCCATGTGCACCCGGAACCCACGCCGCAGCAAATCATGGAATCGGTGATGGGCGCCGCCCGCCATGTCCGACGCTTTGGCCTCACGCCCAAGATCGCTCTTTGCACGCAAAGCCAGTTCGGCAACATGGAAACCGAAAAGGCCCACCGGATGCGCGCCGCTTTGGAAATGCTCGACTCGCGTGAGCCAGACTTCAGCTATGAAGGCGAAATGAATGTCGACGCCGCACTGGATCAGGCGATCCGCGACCGCCTCCTTCCGGGCAGCCGTTTCCAGGGCGCGGCCAATGTTCTGGTCTTTGCCTCGGCGGATGCGGCGTCTGGCGTGCGCAATATCCTCAAGATGAAGGCCGGCGGGCTGGAAGTCGGCCCGATCCTGATGGGCATGGGCAACAAGGCGCATGTCGTGACCCCCTCGATCACCGCGCGCGGCCTGTTGAACATGTCCGCCGTTGCCGGCACGCCGGTCGCCCATTACGGCTAAATCACGCGAAATCCGTGGTCGCACCTGTGATCACGGATGCCCCACGGGAAAGCCACGCAAAACCCACGGTATAACCACGCCGCCTTAGCGGGAAACCGCAGAGATTCGCCCAGCCCGCTCAAGCAACTTTGCAAAGTTTCCACCCATTCGCGGCAAAATTGGCAATTCGCCGGGGTTTGCAAAACTTTGCAGGCTATATCCGCGAACTTCTGCAAACATTTCGTCGCACCCCCCCTTGTCCGACGGTAACATCGTTGCCTGCATACCATCGAATGCCGTAACAAACTGACCAAGCGGCAAGGAGGAGGCGCAGCGATGGGTTACGCAGACATCTATGGCAAGTGGAAGGCCAATCCCGAAGGGTTCTGGATGGATGCCGCCGGGGCTATCGACTGGGTCAAAGCACCCTCCAAGGCTCTCAGCGCAGAAAATGCTCCGATCTACGAATGGTTCACCGATGGCATGGTCAACACCTGCTGGAACGCCGTGGACCGCCATGTCGTCGCAGGCCGTGGCGCTCAGGCCGCGATCATCCATGACAGCCCGGTCACCGGCACCAAACACGTCATCACCTATGCCGAATTGCAAAACCGCGTCGCCCGTCTGGCAGGCGCGCTGAAGGCCAAGGGCGTGACGAAGGGTGACCGCGTCATCATCTACATGCCGATGGTCCCGGAAGCTCTGGAAGCCATGCTCGCCTGCGCCCGCATCGGCGCGATCCACTCGGTCGTTTTCGGCGGCTTTGCTGCCAACGAATTGGCCGTCCGCATCGACGATTCCAAGCCAAAGGCCATCATCGCGGCCTCTTGCGGCATCGAGACCGCGCGGATCATCCATTACAAGCCACTTCTTGATGGCGCCATCGAGCTTGCAAACCACAAGCCTGATTTCTGCGTGATTTTCCAGCGCGAACAAGAGGTTGCCAAGCTGATCGAAGGCCGCGACTTCGAATGGCACGGCTTCCAATTCGGGGCCGAGCCAGCCGAATGTGTGCCGGTTGAAGGAAACCACCCCGCCTATATCCTTTACACCTCCGGCACCACCGGGCAGCCCAAAGGCGTCGTCCGCCCCACTGGCGGCCACCTTGTCGCCCTGAACTGGTCGATGCGCGCCATCTACAATGTCGGCGTGGGAGATGTGTTCTGGGCCGCGTCTGACGTGGGTTGGGTCGTCGGTCACAGCTATATCTGCTATGGCCCGCTGATCGCTGGCTGCACCACCATCGTCTACGAAGGCAAACCCATCGGCACCCCCGATGCCGGTGCCTTCTGGCGGGTGATCAGCGAACATAAGGTCAAGTCATTCTTCACAGCCCCCACCGCCATCCGCGCGGTTAAACGCGACGACCGTGAGGGCGAATTCATCAAGAAGTATGACCTGTCGAACCTTCAGGCTCTGTTCCTTGCCGGCGAACGCGCCGACCCGGATACGATCCAATGGGCGAAGGACAAGCTTGGTGTTCCGGTCATCGACCATTGGTGGCAAACCGAAACCGGCTGGGCCATTGCCGCAAACCCGCTCGGGATCGAAGAGCTGCCTGTGAAGATCGGCTCCCCCTCCGTCCCCATGCCCGGATATGACGTGCAGGTCTTGGACGAAGGCGGCCACCCGGTCGCACCGGGCACCCTTGGCGCCATCGCAATCAAGCTGCCGCTGCCCCCCGGCACCCTGCCAACCCTTTGGAATGCCGAGGAAAGATTCCGAAAGTCCTACCTCAACCACTTCCCCGGCTATTATGAAACCGGCGATGCGGGCTATATCGACGAAGATGGCTACCTTTACATCATGGCCCGCACCGATGACGTGATCAACGTCGCAGGCCACCGCCTTTCGACCGGCGCGATGGAAGAAGTTCTGGCCTCCCACAAGGACGTGGCTGAATGTGCCGTGATCGGCGTCGAAGACGCGCTGAAAGGCCAGTCCCCGCTTGGCTTCCTCTGCCTGAACAAGGGCTCGAACCGCCCCCATGCCGATGTGGTGAAAGAATGCGTGGCCCTGATGCGCGAAAAGATCGGCCCCGTCGCCGACTTCAAGCGCGCGATTGTCGTCGACCGCCTGCCGAAAACCCGCTCGGGCAAGATCCTGCGCGGAACAATGGTGTCCATCGCCGACAACAAGCCTTGGAAAATGCCTGCGACGATCGATGATCCGGCCATTCTGGAAGAGATCACCACCGCGTTGCAAGGCATCGGTCTGGCCAAGGGATAAAGGCCATTTGCGTAAAAAGCCCCTTGCGCGGGGGGTTTCAAGACGGTCATGGCAGCGATAGCCTGTTGCCATGACCAAGTCACAAAACCCAGCGATGGAATCCCTTGCCCAGCAGATTGTCAGCACTCTGTCTGGGGCTTTAGTCCATCCCATGTCGCCCGAGGCGCAAGACGCCGTCAGTCAGGCGCATGAACAGGCGGTGGCACTTTTGGCTCTGATCGCGCCGCAAGAATCGATGGCCATTGATCTTTCGACCTTTGATCGGCTGATGCAGATCGCTGGCCCCGAAACCGCGCCCAGCCTGCTGCAACAGATCTTGATTGATCTTGGTACCATCCGCGATGGCCTGAACAGCAGCGCCCCGGCTCTGGATTGGATGGATTTGCGCAACCAAAGCCATGTCCTGATTTCAATTGCCGGGTCTCTGGGGGCGGAAAGGCTTGGAGGCTTGGCAGAGGACCTGAACCGTTTGGCAAACAGGTCTGACGCCCAGCAATTGAACACGATCCTGCCAACGCTCTTTGCTGAACTGGATGCGCTGCTCGACTTTGTGCGCGGCAGGGCAACGTCCTTGCCGTCAGACTAGGAAGCAGAGGGCACCGATGGCCATTCCCCCCCTTTCAAAACCGCTTCTGCTGATCGAAGACACGCTGTCGCTTCAGATCATGTATCGCGCGGCGATTGAAACTGCCGGACATTCGGTGATCACGGCGTCAAGCGCGGCCGAGGCGCGCCGGGCCTTTGCCGCTGCCAGTCCGGAAATTGTCCTTTTGGATCTGACCCTGCCCGATGGCGACGGCATTGTCCTTTTGCACGAGATGCTGGCCGCTCGCCCCCAAACCTCGGTCATCGTCATCACCGCCAATGCCTCGATCAGCAAAGCGGTCGAGGCGATGCGCGCCGGGGCGCAGGATTTTCTGGTCAAGCCGCTGGACGAAGTGCGCCTCTTGAACGCCATTCGCAATGCCGCTGCGACAATCCCCGCTGCCTCCCGGACAAAACAATCCAAGAGCCAACCCGGCCTGTCCGATTCCATCGCCGGGGGTGATGGCCTGTTCATTGGCTCCTCTCCCGAGATGCGTCAGGTGCATTCCAAGATCCGTTCCGTGGCACCGTCGATGGCCACGGTTTTCATCACCGGGGAAAGCGGTACCGGCAAGGAACTTTGCGCCCTCTCTGTCCACGCCGAAAGCCCCCGCGCCAATGGCCCCTTTATCGCCCTGAACTGCGGCGCGATCCCCCAAGACCTGCTGGAATCCGAAGTTTTCGGCCATATCAAGGGCAGCTTTACCGGCGCAATTTCCGACAAGCCCGGTGCGGCGGCCGCTGCCGATGGCGGCACGCTGTTTCTGGATGAGGTTTGCGAAATGGCCCCGCCCTTGCAAACCAAACTCCTGCGCTTCCTGCAAACCTCGACGGTCCAGCCGGTCGGGGCGACACGGCCCAAAAAGGTCAATGTCCGAATCGTCTGCGCCACCAACCGTGACCCGCTAGAGGCCGTCCGTCGCGGCGAATTCCGCGAAGACCTGTTCTACCGCCTCTTTGTCGTGCCCATCCACATGCCCGCGCTGCGCGACCGCGGCGAAGATGTGATCGAAATCGCAAATTCCGCCCTTGCCCGTTTCGGGCAAGAAGAGGGCCGCGATTTCAGTGGTCTTTCGCCCGAAGTGATCGACCTGTTCCGCAGCTATAGCTGGCCCGGCAATGTGCGTCAGGTGCTCAACGTTATCCGCAATATCGTTGTTCTGAATGCAGGCGGCATTGTCTCTCCCGGCATGTTGCCAGACATGCTGCGCGACATGCACGCTTCCCACGCCCCGGTGCCCAGCCCCATTGCAACCCCGGCCGCGCCGGATTTGACCTCGCTCTTGGGGAAATCCATGGCCGAAATCGAACGATTGGTGATCGCGGAAACCATCGCTCTGCATGGCGGGTCGGTCAGCAAGGCCGCACGCGTCTTGGACCTCTCGCCCTCTACCATCTATCGCAAACTGGAAAGCTGGGGGATAAAGCCCTAGGCGAACTGCTCGACGATCAGGCGTTCTTCCAACCCGTGACCGGGGTCAAACAGAATGCGGTGATTGACCGAAGGTTCTGACCGGATTTCGACCGAAATCACGTTTTGAACCGACCGGCTGTCGGCATCGGCCATGACCGGGCGCTTGGCAGGGTCAATCACGTCCAGCCGGACCACTGCGGTTTTCGGCAACAAGGCCCCCCGCCAACGCCGCGGGCGAAAGGCCGCAACCGCGGTCAGCGCCAGCACATCCGACCCGATGGGCAAGATCGGACCATGCGCCGAATAGTTATAGGCCGTCGATCCAGCAGGCGTGGCCAGCAGCGCACCATCACAGACCAATTCATCCAGCCGCAGCTTGCCATCGACATGGATGGCCAGTTTCGCCGCCTGCGGACCGGCCCGCAACAAGGACACTTCGTTGATGGCCAAGGCCCGCACCACACGCCCCTCGGCAGTCGTGGCCTTCATCTCCAGCGGGTTGATCACGGTTTCTTCCGCCGCCGCCACCCGCTCGGGCAAGGCATCGACGCCATAGGCATTCATCAAGAACCCCACCGTGCCGCAATTCATCCCGTAAACCGGCAGGTCCAGCCCTTCGGTTTCGTGAAGGGTCTGCAACATGAACCCGTCGCCCCCAAGCGCCACGACCACGGTCGCCTTGTCCAGATCACATTGGCCGTGGCGGGCGGTCAGCGTGGCCAAAGCCTCTTGGGCGGCCGGCGCCTGACTGGCGCGAAAGACGATTTTGGGATGTGTCAAAGGCGTTCTCCTCGGCTCTTTTGTGACGCCCGCCCCCCGCAAACTCAAGCCCCACAAAGGACGCAGGTTTCCTTTCGGCACCAAAATTTCGCACAAACCTCGGCTTGCGTCGTTTTACAACCTTTCCGACCACGCCCCCTTGCCTTAAATGGGCGCCATCCCGACCCCCGGCCAACAGGCCTTTGCAGGAGACGCCCATGAACGCCCCGCACCGCGACAACGGATTTTTCACCGAAAGCCTGTCCAGCCGTGACCCCGAACTTTTCGGCGCCGTCACCAAGGAACTGGGCCGTCAGCGCCACGAAATCGAACTGATCGCCTCGGAAAACATCGTCTCCCGCGCCGTGATGGAGGCCCAAGGCTCGGTCCTGACGAACAAATATGCCGAAGGCTATCCGGGCAAGCGCTATTATGGCGGCTGCGAGTACGTTGACGTGGCGGAAAACCTTGCCATCGAACGCGCCTGCAAGCTGTTCAATTGCGAATTCGCAAACGTCCAGCCGAACTCCGGCTCGCAAGCGAACCAGGGCGTGTTTCAGGCCCTGCTGCAGCCCGGTGACACCATCCTTGGCATGTCGCTGGATGCTGGCGGCCACCTGACCCACGGTGCTGCCCCGAACCAGTCGGGCAAATGGTTCAAGGCCGTGCAATACGGTGTGCGCAAGCAAGACCTGACCCTGAACTACGATCAGGTCGCAGAACTTGCCGCCGAACATAAGCCCAAGCTGATCATCGCTGGCGGCTCGGCCATTCCGCGCGTCATCGACTTCGCCCGTATGCGCGAAATCGCGGATTCGGTCGGCGCTTACCTCCTCGTCGACATGGCCCACTTCGCAGGTCTGGTCGCGGCCGGCCTTTACCCGTCGCCCTTCCCCTATGCCCATGTCGCAACCACCACCACGCACAAGACCCTGCGCGGCCCGCGCGGCGGCATGATCCTGACGAATGACGAGGCGATTGCCAAAAAGGTCAACTCGGCCATCTTCCCGGGCATTCAGGGTGGCCCGCTGATGCACGTCATCGCTGCCAAGGCCGTCGCCTTTGGCGAGGCGCTGCGCCCCGAGTTCAAATCCTATCAGGCTCAGGTCATCAAGAACGCGCAAGCGCTGGCCGACGAACTGATGAAGGGCGGCCTCGACATCGTCACCGGCGGCACCGACAGCCACCTGATGCTGGTCGACCTGCGCCCCAAAGGCGTCAAGGGCAACGCGACCGAGAAAGCCTTGGGCCGCGCCCATATCACCTGCAACAAGAACGGCATCCCCTTCGACACCGAAAAGCCAACGATCACCTCGGGCGTCCGCCTTGGCACCCCGGCTGGCACCACCCGCGGCTTTGGTGAAGAAGAGTTCCGCCAGATCGCCCGTTGGATCACCGAGGTTGTCGATGGCCTCGCCGCCAACGGCGAAGAAGGCAACGGCGATGTCGAAGCCAAGGTGAAAGCCGAGGTCGAAGCCCTCTGCCAGCGCTTCCCGATCTACCCGGACCTCTGATCCGTCCCAAACCCCAACACTCAAAGGGTGCGCCCCGGCGCACCCTTTTTCTTTGCGAAACCGCCCGAAGACAGCCTACATCCGTCATGGTCTGACAGGATCCATCGTCCGTGCTTCGGTCATATACGTGCACCCGACCTGCCCTTAGGGCACGAAAGGCCTTCATCTTGAAAAAAGCCGCCTTGGCATCGCTTTTGAACAGTCTTGACCATCAGGAAAAGGCTGAAATCATCCTCTGCTTTGCACGGAGGATGGTTCAGGACTACCTTTTCGGCATAAAGCGTGGGGTCGAAACAGCGCCAGCAGATAAAATTGAAGCAATATATAATTCTAATCTCGGCTTGGACGAGCGTCTGGCAGAAAGCATCCGCACGGATGACAAAGGGCGCATGTTAAAGACGGGCCTGGTTGAAGTCTTCCGGCTCATTCCAATTATGCAGCGTCAGCCCTCCGGGCCGAGGTTCAATGCGTTCCTCCGTCACCATTTGCAAGGCCCAGTGTTTCGCGACCTGTATTCCGCGGCAGGCCTCAACGTCGAAAGCATTCGCTATGATCGGAACTTTCCTGTCGAGCCACTGACCCCAGCCGATGTACTTGGTCCCTAAAGCAGACCGTGTCGCACCCCGGCCCCAACCACTACGCCTATTCCCATAACAATCGGATCACTAGGATAGACCCGAAGTGAATCACCGCATTGCCAATGGTGATGCGGCAACGGTGCTTATGTGCCAAAGGAAGGCGTGACGATGGTAACTGAGTTTACCGGTATTGATTTAATTGCTTGGTTGCTCAAGAAGTTTCTCTTCGAGTTTGCTGTCGGCAGCATCGGACTATTCATCTTAACTCTGTTTTTTGACGTCGGCCTTCATCTTACGGGAAGTCTCGCCTCAGTAATTTTTGGCGCTCCTTTGGTGCTTCTGGTGGCAGCGACCTTGACCCTCTATCTTCCGTTTTCAATTATTGTGGGACTTTTGCTTGGCGCCTTAGGGCGAAAAGATACTGCGGAAAGACGGATGACTCTTTGGTACGCGGCAGCCTGTATTGGCTATATCTGCATCGGGTTGTTTGTCGCGGGATTCGACTCTGGAAGCATTGCAATAGGAGTTTCATTAATTCTGGGCAACGTGGCCTATCTTCTTCTGTGCCTACAGAAGCAAGCGTAAGTCGCTCTTCAGCCCGATTTATTAAAAAACACCTAACGCCAAAACATAACACGTTGATTTTAAACACCATAAAAAGCGTCCCCGACGGGGACGCTCGGGTTTTCCTGACATTGACCGCAGCTTTTGCGGCCCCTAGCTTGGCTGGACCTGATCTGAAAGGCCCCGATGACCGCCCCGATCCGCTCCACCCTCAGCCTTGAACGCCGCCTTGGTGACTGGGCCCGCGCACGCCTTCCCCACCTGCTGGTCGAGGCGGTGATGTTCATTCTGAAACAAGGCTGGGCCTGCCTGTTCGGCGGCCTTCTCCTCATCGCCATCATCGGGACCAAGCTGATCTGGAACCCCGACTGGCCCCTCCATCGCTACGACGCCCTGTTCCTCTTCGCGATCACGACCCAAGCCCTTTTCCTGCGGTTCAAACTGGAAACTTGGGAAGAGGCCCGCGTGATCCTTCTCTTTCACCTGACCGGCACCGCGATGGAGTGGTTCAAGGTCCATGCCGGAAGCTGGGCCTACCCCGAGCCGGGTATCTTCAAGCTGATGGATGTGCCGCTCTTTTCCGGTTTCATGTATGCCGCTGTCGGCAGCTATATCGCCCGGGTGATCCGCATCTTCGACATGCGCTTCGCCCCCTATCCGCCGTTCTGGATGACCATGGTTCTGGCCGTGGCGATCTATGTGAACTTCTTTGCCCACCACTTCCTGCCCGACATCCGCTACGCCCTTTTCGCTGCGACCCTGATCCTCTTTGCCCGCACCCGGATCTGGTTCCGCGTCTCGTCGCATGAAGACGCCCGCGACTGGTGGATGCCCCTGCCCGTCGCCGCCTTCCTGTCTGCCCTGGCCCTTTGGGTGGCCGAAAATGTGGGGACCGCAACCGGAACGTGGCTCTACTCCGGCCAGTTGCCCGGCCAGTGGGTCAGCTTTGCCAAATTGGGGTCGTGGTATCTACTTCTCTTCGTGGCCTTCGCCACGGTGACTGTCGTCATCCGCTCGGCCCTGTCACAAAAGCCGCTTTCGCCGCGCGTCAGATCGCACCCTTCGCGCGCTGTATGAACAGCCAGACAGCCCCGACGACCAGAAGCCCGAAAGCCACGGTGGCCGCGATGCCAATCAGACGGGCCTTGAACCCGCCCCTTTGGGTAACGGTCGAAAGGTGGTGCACGCAGATATCGTAATCCTGCGCGACCTTGCCCATATCGACCTGAACCAAAAGCTTGGGGTTCTTTCCCCGCTCGGCTGCATCCGCCAAAGCCTCGCCTGCGTGGCGCACCTTACGCGGCAGCAAACGCCCACCCCGCTTGAGCTTGGTCTTCAAATCCTTGCCACGGATACGCAGGCGTTCTTCCATCATGTCGGCGACACGATCGGCCATCTGCTGCAACGTTACTGCACTCATGAAACCCTCATCTTTGCCGCAAGGGTAATCTTCCCGCGCGGAATGCTCAACTGATCTGGCCGATGCCGCCGACAAGCGATAAACCGGTGGCATGCTTGCCACGATCCATCACCCCGCGACCACCCCCAGCGACGCCTTGCCGTTGCTGATCGTCCACGGCCTCTACGGCTCGGCCCGCAATTGGGGGGTCATTGCCCGCCGGCTGGCCGATATCCGCGACGTCTGGGCGGTCGATCAACGCAACCACGGCTCCAGCCCGCGCAACCCCACCCATGATTATCCGGCAATGGCCAAAGATATTGCCGAGGTGATCGACCATCTGGGGGGCAAGGTTGATCTCTTGGGTCATTCGATGGGCGGCAAGGCTGCGATGCAACTGGCCCTGACGCAGCCGGAAAAGATCCGCCGCCTGATCGTCGCCGATATCGCGCCTGTCGCCTATGACCATGATCAAACCCGGCATATCCATGCGATGCGCAGCCTTGATCTGGAAACATTGACCAACCGGGCCGAAGCGGATGCAGCCCTTGCGACGATGGTTGACAACCCGACCTTGCGGTCTTTCTTCCTGCAATCGCTCGACTTCAAGACAAAGCCGCCACAGTGGAAACTGAATCTGGACGTGCTAGAGGCCGAGATGCCTAAGATCGTCGGCTGGCCCGGCACCCAAGGGCAGTTCGACGGCCCGACACTCTTCCTCACAGGTGCAGAAAGCACCTATGTTCGGCCCGAATACCGCGAGCAGATCCGCAGCCTTTTCCCGGTCGCGCGTTTTGCGAAGATCCCCGGTGCGGGGCATTGGCTGCACGCCGAAAAGCCCCGCGAGTTCGAAGAGACGGTCCGAGTTTTCCTGACCGCCTGACTCTTACTTTTCTGCCCGCTTCATCCGCAGCATCAGCCCGTCCTTCAGCCAGAACTGATGCCAAAGGGCGGCAAGCAAATGGACTGCCACAAGGATCAGCATGGCGGGCTTCATCGCTTCATGCACTTCTGCCGAAGCCTCGATGCCACCAAACCACGCAACAGCACCGGTGATCGGCATCAGAATCATCAGCGCATAAAGCGCCATGTGTCCCAGATGGGCCGCCAGCTTCAGCGGCGCAGGCTCGGCTTCTGGTGGGGGCGGTGCGCCACGGGTTTTCCGCAACACCAAACGCCAAGCCGCAAAGACCAGAACGGCCAACCCGCCAAAGACGTGCATTGCGACGACCGGATCGAACGCCGCCACTCCCCCATCTTCGATCACGTCCCAAGCCTCGGCAATCGGCTCATGCAAGACAAACTGCAAAACGATCAGCACCGCGACTACCCAGTGAAGGGCGATTTGGGCGCGCGAATAACCTTTGGGTAAGGACATAGCCTGCTCCTGAATTGGGGCCTTTGCATCGTAACGTCTAGGCCACCGCTTTCCGTCGCGCTCAGGCGATCTGACGGGCGACAAACCAACTGACCGGAATGGCCGCAACAAATCCGATGGATGCCGCAGCCAGAATGGGCCTCAGCGTATCCATTCCCATCGTCAAGGCAAAGACAATCGCAGCCCCCATCAGAGAGGTCGAAATGATTGAAAACAAAACCATCATCAAACGAGACATTGGTGAACTCCGTTTCACACCAGCGCGCATTTCCGACTTCCTGTTAGACCATTCCCCACTTCTGCGCTTTGATCCGCATCAATCACATTCCAAAACAAGAATTCGTCTCCCATACCTGCGCGCGTTCTCAAATCCTCCCGCCCATTGACTTCCCTCACCCAAGGACGCCACATCACCGCCAAGCGAAGGAGAGAGAGATGAGCCGTTTTGACGCAGAACTGGAAGACCGCCTGACCCGCTATGCGGCGATTGACAGCCAAAGCGATGAAGACTCGCCTTCCTCCCCCTCGACCGCAATTCAGTGGGATATCCTGCGCCTTCTGGAACAAGAGCTACGCGAAATCGGGGCGTCCGACGTCGAGCTTTCGGAATATGGCACCGTCTATGCGACAATCCCCGGCACCGTCCCCGGACCGACCGTTGGCTTTCTGGCCCATGTCGATACGGCCCCACAGTTCAATGCAACGGGGGTAAAGCCGCGCACCATCCGCAAATGGAATGGTGGCGACATCACCTTCCCCGATGCGCCGGGTCTTGTTCTTTCACCCAATGACTTCCCCTATCTGGCGGAAAAACAGGGGCATGACCTCATCACCGCCTCGGGCACCACACTCTTGGGCGCCGATGACAAGGCGGGGGTCGCCATCATCATGACGGCCGCGCGTCACCTTCTGGCCAATCCGCAAATCAAACGCCCCACCCTGCGCATTGCCTTCACCCCGGATGAGGAAATCGGGCGCGGGGTCGATGCCCGCGTGCCAAAGGACATCAAGGCCGATTTCGCCTATACCTTCGACGGCGGGGCCGTGGGTGAGATCGAATATGAAAGCTTTTCTGCCGATGGCGCGGTGGTGCAGATCACCGGTGTCTCCATCCACCCCGGCTATGCCAAGGACAAGATGGTGAACGCACTGCATCTGGCGGCAAAGATCATCGACACCCTGCCCCATGTGACCATGACACCGGAAACGACCGATGGGCGCGACGGCTTTATTCATGCCTATGAACTGACAGGCGGCAGCGCCGAGGCGACTTTGCGTTTCATCCTGCGCGATTTCGAACTGGACGGGTTGGCCGCCAAGGGGGTCTTGCTGCAAAAGGTGTGCGAGGCCGTCCAACTGGGCGAACCCCGCGCGCAGATCACCTGCACCATCAAGCCGCAATACCGCAACATGCGCTATTGGCTAGAAAAGGACATGACGCCCGTGGAATTGGCCCGCGCTGCCGCCCGCAAAATCGGGGTCGAGCCGGTTTCCGTCCCCATTCGCGGCGGCACCGATGGGTCGCGTCTGACGGAAATGGGCGTGCCCTGTCCGAACCTGTTCACCGGAATGCAGAACATCCACGGCCCGCTGGAATGGATTTCGGTGCAGGATATGGCCGTGGCCACCGATCTCATGCTGGAACTGGCACAACAGGCCGCCAAGGACTGATGGCGCGACCGGTTTCCCCCTATCTGGTTCCCGGCTTTTACGACAAGGCGCTGGCCGAAGGCCGCCACCGCGACATCGTGGGTGGCCGCTGGGATGAGACCGGGCGGGTGCAGATGGCGGTGCTGAAAGAGGCCGGGCTCTTGCCGCATCATCACCTCTTGGACATCGGCGCAGGCTCCATGCGGCTTGGCTGCAAGGCCGTGCCTTATCTTGAGCCCGGGCATTACTGGGCCACCGATGCCAGCCTTGCCCTGATGCAAAGGGGGCGAGAATTGGAACTTTCAGATCCGGCCCGCCTTTCGCCGGACCACCTGATCGAAGATCATGACTTCAGCTTTCCGGGCGTTCCGCAGACGATAGATTTCGCCATCGCCTTTGGGGTGTTTACGCACCTGCCCCTTGGGCATCTGCAAACTGCCCTCACAAACCTTCCCGCTCGCTGCCCGCAGCTTATCGCTTTGCTGTTCACGGTGTTTCTCGCCCCTGAAAACCAGTCAGGCGCCTACCGGCAAACCGATGGTGTCGTCACACATCCGGACCGAGCGCCTTGGCATTTTCGACAGTCGGACGTTCTGGGAACTGCATCCAACTGCGGCTGGCTGATTGAACAAACCCCTGCGCTTCTGCCGCGCGGTCAGGCCCTGTTCACCGCAAAAATCCGCTGTTAGCGCCAACAAATTAAAGCCTTTTCTATGCATTCCGAATCACTTTTGCATTTGTGATCACGCTTCCAAAGCCCGCGCGAAGGAACGCCACGACAACTTGTGATCACACCCATAATCGCCGTGATCACAAATGTCGGTTTATTGGCGGAATTGCCCTCTATCGTCGAAAACACGTTTTGCGGACGCCGTTTTACATGGCATCACGCTATGAAATCGAACAGCCGAGGGACGACCGATGAACATCCATGAATATCAGGCCAAAGCTCTTCTGCGGTCCTATGGCGTTCCGGTCTCGGACGGCCGCGTGGTGCTGAAAGCCGAAGATGCAAAAACCGCTGCTGGCGAGCTTGATGGCCCGCTGTGGGTTGTGAAAGCGCAGATCCACGCAGGCGGCCGGGGCAAGGGCAGCTTCAAAGAAGCCGAGGCCGGTGAAAAGGGCGGCGTCCGCCTTGCCCGCTCGGTCGAGGAAGCCGACCAGTTCGCCCGTCAGATGCTGGGCCGCACGCTGGTGACCATCCAGACCGGCCCTGCCGGCAAGCAGGTCAACCGCATCTACATCGAAGACGGTTCGGACATCGAGCGTGAACTCTATCTCGCCATGCTGATCGACCGCAAATCCTCGCGCATCTCGTTCGTTGCCTCGACCGAAGGCGGCATGTCGATCGAAGATGTGGCCCATGACACGCCCGAAAAGATCGTCTCCTTCACCGTCGACCCGGCTTCGGGCCTGTCGGATTTCCACGGCCGCCGCGTGGCCTTTGCCCTTGGTCTGGAAGGACCGCAGGTTAAGCAATGCGTCGCCATGGTCAAAAACCTTTACAAGCTGTTTGTCGAAAAAGACATGGACATGCTGGAAATCAACCCGCTGGTGGTCATGACCAACGGCAACTTGAAATGCCTTGATGCCAAGATGGGCTTTGACGGCAACGCCATCTACCGTCACCCCGATATCGCCGCCCTGCGCGACGAAACCGAAGAAGACCCGAAAGAACTGGCCGCATCGAAGTTCGACCTGAACTACATCGCGCTTGATGGCGAAATCGGCTGCATGGTGAACGGCGCAGGTCTGGCGATGGCCACGATGGACATCATCAAGCTTTACGGCGCTGAACCGGCCAACTTCCTTGACGTCGGCGGCGGCGCCACCAAGGAAAAAGTGACCGAAGCCTTCAAGATCATCACCTCGGATCCGAACGTCAAAGGCATCCTCGTGAACATCTTTGGCGGCATCATGCGCTGCGACATCATCGCCGAAGGCACCATTGCCGCGGTGAAGGAAGTTGGTCTGAAGGTGCCGCTGGTTGTTCGCCTTGAAGGGACGAACGTCGAACTCGGCAAGAAGATCATCAACGAATCTGGCCTGAACGTGATCGCCGCCGACAACCTGTCGGATGCGGCACAGAAGATTGTCAAAGCGGTGAAAGGGTAACTTGATGCGCAACACTCTCGTCCTTGGTCTGACCAGCCTCCTGCTTGCCGCTTGTGGCGGCGGCCTCGGAGGCAACCCCGGTACAGACGGCCACGTTCCTGTCTGCCAAGAGCAGTCGGATTGGGCGCGCTCGGGAACGGTTCCAGATGGCGAGATTGCGATTTCCTGCCCGGCTCATGGGATCGGCGACTACGGCAACTAAGCCCGCCGATCCTCAACCTGGCAGTCCGTGAACCGGGCGGCAACTCCGCCCGAAACCAGAACGTTTTCTTCAGGAGGCCCCGATGGCCGTACTCGTCGACAAAAACACCAAAGTCATCTGCCAGGGCTTCACCGGCTCGCAGGGCACCTTCCATTCGGAACAGGCCATCGCCTATGGCACCCAGATGGTTGGCGGCGTGACGCCCGGCAAAGGCGGCACTTCGCACCTGAACCTTCCGGTGTTCAACTCTGTGCACGAAGCCAAGGCAAAGACCGCGGCCAACGCCTCTGTGATCTACGTTCCCCCGCCCTTCGCCGCCGACTCGATCCTTGAGGCCATCGACGCCGAAATGGAACTGATCGTCTGCATTACCGAAGGCATCCCGGTTCTGGACATGATGAAAGTCAAGCGCGCCCTCGAAGGCTCGAAGTCGCGCCTCGTCGGGCCGAACTGCCCCGGCGTCATCACCCCCGACGCCTGCAAAATCGGCATCATGCCGGGCCACATCCACCGTCGCGGTTCCGTGGGCGTCGTGTCGCGCTCTGGCACCCTGACCTACGAGGCCGTGAAGCAGACCACCGATCTGGGCCTTGGCCAGTCGACCGCTGTCGGCATCGGCGGTGACCCGATCAAGGGCACCGAACATATCGACGTGTTGAACATGTTCCTCGATGATCCGGAAACGACCTCGATGATCATGATCGGTGAAATCGGTGGTTCGGCCGAAGAAGAAGCCGCCGAATTCCTGAAAGAGCAAAAGAAGAAAGGCCGCTGGAAGCCCTGCGCCGGTTTCATCGCTGGCCGCACCGCTCCTCCCGGCCGCCGCATGGGCCATGCCGGTGCGATCGTTGCCGGTGGCAAGGGTGACGCGGAATCGAAGATCGAGGCCATGAAATCAGCCGGCATCGTCGTCGCAGACAGCCCTGCGACATTGGGCGAAGCCGTGATGAAAGCCATCGGCAAATAAAGCAGATCAAGGAGATCACCATGGAAGAAGAGGTTTTCGACAAGCGCAGTGTCTTGGGTCTGGCCTCCTTCCTGGGTTTGATCCTTGCACTGGCCCTGGCCGTTCCCTTCACTTTGGACCGGGCAGAGCCGAACCAGCCGCTGACCAAAGCGGTCAAAGGTTTGATGAACTGAAATGCGGGCGGAAGGGTGACGATCCTTCCGCCCGAAACTGAATAAAGCGCCACCCGAGGAGAGGTGCACGACATGACCGAGCAATCCCCAAACAGCCAGTTCCGCGCAGGCTCGTTCCTAGACGGAGCGAACGCGGAATATATCGACCAGCTTCAGGCGCGCTTCGCTGCTGACCCAAGTTCAGTGGATGCCGCATGGGCCGAATTTTTCCGCAGCCTTGGGGAAAGCGAAGTCACCGCAAAGCGCGCCGCCGAAGGCCCAAGCTGGGCCCGCAACGACTGGCCGCAGCAGCCCGCTGACGACCTGACCGCCGCCCTGACCGGCGAATGGCCCGCACCGCCGGTGAAAGAAGCCAAGGCCGCCGGCAAGAAAATTGTCGAAAAGGCCACCGAAGCGGGCGTTTCGCTGTCTGACGCGCAGGTGCAGCGCGCCGTGCTGGATTCGATCCGCGCGCTGATGATCATCCGCGCCTACCGTATCCGCGGCCACCTGATCGCCGACATCGACCCGCTGGGCATGCGCGACCACACCCCGCATCCAGAGCTGGACCCGAAATCCTATGGCTTCACCGAAGCCGATATGGACCGCCCGGTTTTCATCGACAATGTTCTGGGCCTGCAAATCGCCTCGATGCGCCAGATCATCGACATCGTGAAGCGCACCTATTGCGGCACCTTTGCGCTGCAATACATGCACATCTCCGATCCCGAGCAGGCCAGCTGGCTGAAAGAGCGGATCGAAGGCTATGGCAAGGAAATCGCCTTCACCCGCGAAGGCCGCAAAGCCATTTTGAACAAGCTGGTCGAAGCCGAAGGCTTTGAAAAGTTCCTGCACGTCAAATACATGGGCACCAAGCGTTTCGGCCTTGATGGCGGCGAAGCGCTGATCCCGGCGATGGAAGCGATCATCAAGCGCGGCGGTCAGTTGGGCCTGAAGGAAATCGTCATCGGCATGCCGCACCGCGGCCGTCTGAACATTCTTGCCAACGTGATGGGCAAACCTTACCGCGCCATCTTCCACGAATTCCAAGGCGGCAGCTACAAGCCCGAGGATGTGGACGGCTCTGGCGACGTGAAGTATCACCTCGGCGCCTCGTCGGACCGTGAGTTCGATGGCAACAAGGTCCACCTGTCCCTGACCGCGAACCCCAGCCACCTTGAGGCTGTGAACCCGGTCGTTCTGGGCAAGGTCCGCGCCAAGCAAGACCAATATGGCGACACGAATGAACGCATCGCCGTTCTTCCCATCCTTCTGCACGGCGATGCGGCCTTTGCAGGTCAGGGTGTCGTCGCCGAATGCTTCGGCCTGTCTGGTCTGCGTGGTCATCGCACCGGCGGCACGATCCATATCGTCGTCAACAACCAGATCGGCTTTACCACCGCGCCTCACTTCTCGCGTTCGTCGCCCTACCCGACCGACATCGCACTGATGGTCGAAGCCCCGATCTTCCACGTCAATGGTGACGACCCCGAGGCCGTGGTGCACGCCGCAAAGGTTGCCATCGAATTCCGCCAGAAGTTCCACAAAGACGTGGTTCTGGACATCTTCTGCTACCGCCGCTTCGGTCACAACGAAGGCGACGAGCCGATGTTCACCAACCCGCAGATGTATACCAACATCAAGAAGCACAAGACCACGCTTCAGCTTTACACCGACCGTCTGGTGAAAGATGGCCTGATCCCCGAAGGCGAAATCGAAGACATGAAGGCCGCGTTCCAGTCGCGCCTGAATGAAGACTTCGAGGCGGGCAAGTCGTTCAAGCCGAACAAGGCCGACTGGCTGGATGGCCGTTGGTCAGGCCTCGACCGCGAGCGCGAGGAATACCAGCCGGGCGACACCGCGATCAAACCGGAACTGCTGGCTGAAGTCGGCAGCGCCCTGACCCGTGCCCCGGACAATTTCGACCTGCACAAGACCGTTGGCCGCCTGTTGGAAAACAAGGCAAAGATGTTCGAAACGGGCAAGGGATTTGACTGGGCAACCGCCGAAGCACTCGCTTTTGGTTCGCTTTTGACAGAAGGCTTCCCGGTCCGCCTGTCCGGGCAGGATTGTACCCGCGGCACCTTCTCGCAGCGCCATTCCGGCCTTGTCGACCAGACCACCGAAGAACGCTACTACCCGCTGAACCACATCCGGGCTGGCCAGTCGCGTTACGAAGTGATCGACTCGATGCTGTCGGAATATGCGGTTCTGGGCTTCGAATACGGCTACTCGCTGTCGGAACCCAACGCCCTTGTCATGTGGGAAGCCCAATTTGGCGATTTCGCCAACGGCGCCCAGATCATGTTCGACCAGTTCGTGAACTCGGGCGAAAGCAAATGGCTTCGGATGTCGGGCCTCGTCTGCCTTCTGCCGCATGGCTACGAAGGTCAGGGTCCGGAACACTCCTCGGCGCGCCCCGAACGCTTCCTGCAGATGTGCGCCAATGACAACTGGATCGTCGCGAACTGCTCGACCCCGGCGAACTATTTCCACATCCTGCGCCGTCAGCTGCACCGCACCTTCCGCAAGCCGCTGATCCTGATGACGCCGAAATCGCTTCTGCGCCACCCGATGTGCATTTCGGATGCCGAAGACTTCACCACCGGCAGCCAGTTCCACCGTGTTCTGTGGGATGACGCACAAAAAGGCCATTCGGACCTGAAGCTGAAGTCCGATGACAAGATCAAGCGCGTCGTCATGTGCTCGGGCAAGGTCTATTACGATCTCTTGGCCGAACGGGACAAGCGCGGCGCCGATGACATCTATCTTCTGCGTCTGGAACAGTTCTACCCCTTCCCGGTTCAGGCCCTCAGCAAGGAACTGGAACGCTTCAAGGGCGCGGAAATCATCTGGTGTCAGGAAGAGCCGAAGAACCAGGGCTACTGGACCTTCGTCGAACCGAATATCGAATGGGTTCTGAACAAGATCGGCGCCAAGCACACCCGCCCGCGCTATGTCGGACGTGCCGCTTCGGCCTCGCCGGCAACCGGCCTCGCGTCGCGCCACAAGCACGAGCAGGAAACGCTCGTTAACGAAGCACTGACGCTGACCTAAATGCTTTGATCCCTTCCCGCGGGGCCACCATTGGCCTCGCCCGACCGCAAATGACAGAACGCCGCAAACGGCGTGGAGGAAGACAAAAATGACCGACGTTATGGTGCCCGCCCTCGGCGAATCCGTCAGCGAAGCCACCGTCTCCACCTGGTTCAAGAAGGTGGGCGATTTCGTCAAACAGGACGAAATGCTGTGCGAACTGGAAACCGATAAGGTCTCCGTCGAAGTCCCGGCCCCGGTTTCCGGTGTGCTGGCCGAAATCATCGCCGGCGAAGGCGAAACCGTTGCCGCGAATGCTCGCCTTGGCATCATCACCGAAGGTGCTGCCGCCGCTGCCGAGGCCCCGAAAGCTGAAGCCGCCCCTGCCGCTGCTGCCCCTGCCGCTGCGGCCCCGGCCAAGGCCGTTGAAGACGCGCCATCGGCCAAGAAAGCCATGGCAGAGGCTGGCCTGTCCCCCGATCAGGTCCAAGGCACGGGCCGTGATGGCCGCATCATGAAAGAAGACGTGGCCAAGGCTGTTGCAGCACCTGCAGCCGCCGCCCCCTCGCCTGCCCCCGCCCCGGCTTCCGTGCCACGCGGCCCGGTCTCGGCTGATGATGCCAGCCGCGAAGAGCGTGTGAAGATGACCCGCCTGCGGGCCACCATCGCCCGCCGCCTGAAAGACGCACAGAACACCGCCGCGATGCTGACCACCTATAACGAGGTGGACATGTCCGGCATCATGGAACTGCGCAACACCTACAAAGACCAGTTCGAGAAGAAGCACGGCGTCAAGATGGGCTTCATGTCCTTCTTCGTCAAAGCCTGCTGCCACGCGCTGAAAGAAGTGCCGGAAGTGAACGCCGAAATCGACGGCGGCGACATCATCTACAAGCACTACGTCCACATGGGCGTGGCTGTTGGCACGCCTTCGGGTCTGGTGGTTCCGGTTGTCCGCGACGCCGACCAGATGGGCTTTGCCCAGATCGAAAAGAAGATCGGCGAGCTCGGCCTGCGCGCCCGTGACGGCAAGCTGTCCATGGCTGAAATGCAGGGCGGTTCCTTCACCATCTCGAACGGCGGCGTCTATGGCTCGCTCATGTCCTCGCCCATCCTGAACCCGCCGCAGTCGGGCATCCTTGGCATGCACAAGATCCAGGATCGCCCCGTGGTCGTGAACGGCCAGATCGTCATCCGTCCGATGATGTATCTCGCCCTCTCCTACGATCACCGCATCGTCGACGGCAAAGGCGCCGTGACCTTCCTCGTCCGCGTCAAAGAGGCGCTGGAAGACCCGCGCCGCCTGCTGATGGATCTGTAACGGAGTCGGGCTGAAGCCCGACCTACAAGCGCGTAGGGCGGGCTTCAGCCCGCCTCATGCAGCCGAAACGAAGGCACGCTGATGACCCCCGAACTCACCGCCCTTGCCCTTTGCGGCCTGCTGCAAGCCGTGCAGTATATTGTCTTTGCCATTCCCGCGAATATCGAACTGGGCACCCGTTATACCTCCAGCCCCCGCGATGTGCCGCCCAAGCGGTCGCTCTCGACCATGACCGGTCGGTTGCAGCGCGCGATGAACAACCATTTCGAGGGGCTGATCCTGTTCACCCTTGCGGTGGTCGTTGTGACCTTGGGCGAGCAGTCCACTTCTGTCACCCAATGGGCGGCTTGGGTGTTTCTTGCGGCCCGTATCCTTTATGTTCCCGCCTATGCCCTTGGCCTCGCCCCGTGGCGTTCGGCCATCTGGGGCGTGGGTTTCTTCGCCACCCTCACCATGATCGTGGCGGCTCTGATCTGAATCTCGTATGCACAGGGGGTGTACGGGGGGTGTACGGAAGGTGACACCCCATTCGCACCCCGAAATCGAAGGAAATGACCCATGGCAGAATTTGACGTCATCATCATCGGCGGTGGTCCCGGCGGCTATGTCTGCGCCATCCGTTGCGCGCAACTCGGCCTGAAAACCGCCTGCGTCGAAGGCCGTGACAGCCTTGGCGGCACCTGCCTGAACGTCGGCTGCATCCCGTCAAAGGCCCTGCTGAACGCCACCCATCAGCTTCACGAAGTCCATGAAAACTTTGAAAAAATGGGCCTGATGGGCGCACATCCCACGGTCGATTGGGCCAAGATGCTGGACTATAAGCAGGGTGTGATCGACGGCAACACCAAGGGCATCGAATTCCTGTTCAAGAAGAACAAGGTGACGTGGCTGAAAGGCTGGGGCTCGATCCCCGCCCCCGGTCAGGTCAAGGTCGGCGATGACGTGCACAGCGCAAAAAACATTGTGATTGCAACGGGTTCCGAGCCAGCAAGCCTGCCAAACGTGCCCGTGGATGAAGAGGTCATCGTCACCTCGACAGGCGCTTTGACGCTGCCAAAGGTGCCCAAGTCGATGGTCGTGATCGGTGCTGGTGTCATCGGTCTGGAAATGGGTTCGGTCTATGCCCGCTTGGGCGCCGAGGTGACGGTGGTCGAATATCTGGACGCTATCACCCCCGGAATGGATGCCGAGGTGGCGAAGAGCTTCCAGAAGATCCTTTCCAAGCAAGGCCTTAAGTTCGTTCTTGGGGCCGCCGTTCAGGGCGCTGAAAAGACCAAGAAGGGCGCGAAGGTCACCTACAAGCTCAAGAAGGACGACAGTGAACACAGCATCGAAGCAGATGTGGTTCTGGTGGCTACGGGCCGCAAACCCTATACCGCCGGTCTCGGACTTGAAGCCCTCGGCGTGGAAATGCTGCCGCGCGGTCAGGTCAAGACCGACGCCCATTGGCAGACCAGCGTGAAGGGCATCTATGCCATCGGCGACGCCATTGTTGGCCCCATGCTGGCCCACAAAGCCGAAGATGAAGGCATGGCCGTGGCAGAAGTCATGGCGGGCAAGCATGGCCATGTGAACTATGGCGTGATCCCCGGCGTGGTTTACACCACCCCCGAGGTTGCAACCGTAGGCGCCACCGAAGAGCAACTGAAAGAGCAAGGCCGCGCCTATAAGGTTGGCAAGTTCAGCTTCATGGGCAACGGCCGCGCCAAGGCGGTTTTCCAAGCGGATGGCTTTGTTAAGCTGCTGGCCGACAAGGAAACCGACCGCATTCTGGGCTGCCACATCATCGGCCCGGCTGCAGGCGATTTGATCCACGAAGTCTGTGTGGCCATGGAATTCGGCGCTTCGGCTCAGGATCTGGCGCTGACCTGCCATGCTCATCCGACCTATAGCGAGGCCGTGCGCGAAGCCGCGCTTGCCTGTGGCGACGGTCCAATTCACAGCTGATCCAGAAAGGGGCCGCGAGGCCCCTTTTTTCATACCCCGTCAGCTTGCCAGATGGCGCAAGCCCTGTGTGACGTCGGTGCGCACGGCCAAGCGCAATCCGGGCTCATCCCCTGCTCGAAGCGCAGCCAGAATCATTCGGTGATGCTGCGGAGGCTCCTTGCGCTTCAGCCGCGAGTAAAGCGACCGCATGGTCGGCCCCAATTGCAGCCAGACCGTTTCACACATGGCCAACATGGCAGGGGCTTGCGCCCGCAGGTAAAGCGTCCTGTGGAATTCAAGGTTGGTCCTCACATAGGCCACCGCATCCTGCCGAACCACGGCGTCGGCATTCAGCGCATTGATCGCCGACAAACGCTCGATCAGCGCGAAATGCGCCCGTGGCAAGGCTCGGGCAGCCATTTCCGGCTCTAGCAATGCCCTGATCGAGGCCAGTTCTTCGATGCGTTCAGGGCTGAGTTCGGGTGTTGAGACGCGGCCAGAGGACGAAATTGTCAAAGCCCCTTCTGCAACCAAGCGTCGAATTGCTTCGCGCGCCGGGGTCATGGAGACACCATGCTCTTTGGCAAGCCCGCGCAGCGTCAAAGGCAGCCCAGGCGCCAGTTCGCCATGCATGACCTGCTGGCGAAGGCTGCGGTAAAGCCGCTCATGTGCGGCGGCATTCGGGTCTGTCAGGCGTGGTGTGATTGGCATAGCGGTAGCGAAGCACTCAAAATCGTCTGCGGTCAATCCTCAGACGATGTCACAGGCCCGAAATGATACCCGTGCAAGGCCTGGCCCTGGTCATGCAACCAAGCCCGCTGAGGCTTCCAATGTGGATAAAGGCGTTCAACAACCGACCAAAACGCGGGGGAATGGTTCATCTCGGCCAAATGGGCCACTTCATGCGCGGCCACATAGTCAAGCACCCGCGGCGGAGCCATGATCAGGCGCCACGAAAACATCAACGCACCGTCATGGGCGCAAGAGCCCCAGCGAGACCGAGTGTCGCGCAAGGTCAGCCGTGTATAAGGCAAGCCCAAAATCGCAGAATAGCGATCGCAGGCAGCGGCAAGACGATTGCGGGCAAACACTTTCAGAAAGGCCCCCGCCCGAACCCCGGCCTGATCTGCATGGCCTGGCAACAGAAGCGAATCGCCTTCAAATCGGACAGAGCGGCCGGTTCCCGGTTCCAGACGGCAAAGACGGCCTTCGATCGGAATCTGCGATCCAAAGGAAACCATTTCCCGACTTGGCATGGCTGCCAGTTGCTTGCGAATCCATCCTTCCTGCTCGGAAGCAAAGCGCAGCGCCTCGGATTCCCGTGCACGCAGCGGCATGGACAGCGTTACACGTCCGTCAAGCCGCGAGATTCGCAGCGAAAAACGGCGAGTGCGCGCCGAACGGCGCAGGGTGATTTCGACAGGAGGTTGACCTAAAAGAACGGGCATTTACGGCTCTTGAACTGCCAATGCAGAATAGCCACATGCACATTGACCGCAATGGGTCGAAAAGCCTTTGACAGCAGGGCCGCACTGTGGCAAGCGACCCCGACTCTGGAAATCCACAGCCTTAAGGGAAACACTATGCCCAAGGAAGAATGGGGTACGAAGCGCGTTTGCCCGACGACCGGGAAGCGTTTCTACGACCTGAACCGCACGCCGATCATCAGCCCCTACACCGGGGAAGTGGTCGATATCGAATCTGCCCGCCGCAAGCTTGCCGCTTCGGTGATCAGCCGCTCGACGCCGAACAAAGACGATGATGATGTGATCGTGGACGATTTGGATGCAGATGATGATCTGCTCGAGACGGCATCGGACGATTCCGATCTCGACGATGATCTGCTGGAAGATGACACGGACGACAACGTCTCGCTGGATGATCTGGCCGACGTTGCAGGCGACGAAGAAGAAAGCTGAGAATTTGGCGAGGGTGCGAAAAAGGTGCAAATTCCCTCTTGCACCCCCCCGCTGCCTCGCCTAAACACCGCGCATCGAAACGGAAACGTGACGATATCCCGGTGGGGTCATAGCTCAGATGGGAGAGCGCTTGAATGGCATTCAAGAGGTCGGGAGTTCGATCCTCCCTGGCTCCACCAAATTAACAAAAGGCCGCCCACCGGGCGGCCTTTGTCTTTTCAAACAGTGGATTAGGGTTTGCAGCTCACGCCTGTTGGTTCAGGTCTTTCAAAAGACGGCCATGACGGCGCACTTCGGTGACGACTTCTCCAAAGCTTCCGAAACCGCGCCCAGCCAACATGGGAACCAGTTTCAGGAATGCATCTGCCGTTGCGACGGTGTCGCCGATCGCTGTGTGACGTGCCTCTTCGGGAATGGTGATCCCAAGGCGATGCGTCAGCGCGTCCAGGGAATGCACCTCATGCTGACCGTAGACCACTGCTGACAGCAGCACAGTATCCAAAACCGGATGATCGAACCTAAGCCCAAGTTGCGCTTCCTGCCGTCGCAAAAACTCCATGTCGAATGGGGCGTTATGGGCGATCAACACCGCGCCTTCCGCGAACTTGTGAAAACGGGCCACGACCTCTTCTACAAAGGGGGCCTCTTGCACCATCGCATCCGTAATCCCATGAACTTCGGTTGAAGA
Organism: Thioclava sp. FR2; assembly: GCF_051200875.1. Taxonomy (GTDB): domain Bacteria; phylum Pseudomonadota; class Alphaproteobacteria; order Rhodobacterales; family Rhodobacteraceae; genus Pseudotabrizicola. Next base: position 3,664,487 of record NZ_CP195191.1, on the reverse strand, counting down.
CAGGGGGATGGGTCTGCGCGGATTGACCAAGGTATCGAATACCTCGCCATCCACGCGTCGTCCGTTGACGATTCGCACAGCCGCGATCTGAACGATTTCGTCCCCTTGGGCTGGCAACAGACCGGTGGTTTCGGTGTCGAATACAACGTAGGTCAAATCTTCAAGTCGTGCATCCTGCACCTTGGCGTTTCGCGCCTTCGACAGCAGGTCAAAGTCGTAGACGACCGCCCGTGAAATGGGTGCGGGACGCCGAACGACCCGGCGTGCTTGCGGAATGGGAAGGGATAGCCTGCGCAGCCCATCCGGCATTGTTTCCGGCCAGATTTCGGTTGAATGCATCATCAGCACCGACCGCCGCAATACGTCCGCCAGACCCGGCTCTAAGGGTGCGTCGAGCCATTCCGACAGCCTGCCCATGGGCAAAGAGGGACCATTCCAGATCATGCTGATCAAGCCTCCGGTGCCATCCTCTTGCACAACCAGATGGAAAGCCTTGGCCAGACCGGCCTTGCCCATTTCTTCGGCCAACCCAGCCAGTAGGGCGATGATCTCAAAACCGTTGCACCGAAGCAAAAGATCAGCGCTCTGCGTCTCTACGGTCAGGCCGTCAGCCTCCATCCGCGCGCGCAGACCTTCCAGAAGATCAGAGTCACGCGTCATGGACAGTGGCCAGCCGTCGTCGCGGCCGTCATCATGTCGTTTCGATAGCTCCGTGACAGCTTGGGCCAAATGCCCCACCTCTTCCCGCAGCGCATGGTCCAGACGCCCCGGCGCAGCCGCACCTTCGGGGATGACTTCAATCAGCGTCGAGAGGTTCGCCGCAGGGCGACGGACGCGGTCAAAAACTTCGGCCAAGAGCGCCTCTCGCCTTGCGTGAGACGCCATGTCGGCCGTCACATCGCGCAGCGTCAGGACGTAACCCGGCACCGATCCGCCCTCCCCCACCATGAGACGCATACGGGCAGACATAATCCGGGCACCGCTGACCGTAGACACCAGCAGATCTGATGCGGCATCGGGGTCACCAGTTGCGATCAGGCGATCATGCGCCAGCCGAATAGGGCCTTCCCTCAGATAATCGAACAGGCGCCGGTCAAGGCCCGGCGCAGTGTTGCCAACGCCAATCAAATCAACCGCCTGCCCGTTATAAAAGGCAAGCGCATGGTCCCCCGAACAGAGCAAGACACCTACTGGCACATCGGACAAAAGCGCCTCAAGTCGCGCCTTTTCATCGTTCAGCCGTGTCGTCTCACGGGCGACAGCCTCTGCAAGTGCATTGCGCGTTTCAGCCAGAGACTGCGCCGTCGCTGTTGCCGCTGGCGCGAGATCGCCAAGGTATCGGGCAATCGCAGCATCCATTTCGCCCGTCACGTCGGCATGGGCACGCGCCCGCAAGGCACCAGCCAAGATATCAATGGGTTTAGCGACATTCGTGTCAAAAAGGTACCAGACCCAGGTGATCAGCCCCAGCGTGACGAACGCGGCAACTGTCCCGCCCTGGATGAAGGCCGATAAAATTTCCGGATCGCCAAGGCGTCGGTAACCGAGCGTCAAACCGACAGCCAAAGCCACCATCGCCCCTGCGGCCAAGGCGGCAAAAAACAAGAATATTCTCAGACGAAGTGAAAGCCGGGTCAGCATTGCTGGCCTCCCCTTTTCGTTCCGGTCACGCCCCCAGAAGGCGGCGCACCTCCAATCGCAACTCTTGAAGTTCAAAGGGCTTCGAAATGAACCCGTCTGCCCCAAGGGCAAGTCCCTTTCGACGTTCAATCGCGGATCCCCGCGCCGTCATCATCAGGATCTTCACGTCAGACAAATTCGGGTCAAGACGCACCCCTTGGCAAATCTCATAACCAGAAACTTCGGGCAGCATGACATCCAGCAGCACCAAATCTGGATGCGTGTCACGAATGCGCCCCAAGGCTTCTGCACCATTGGCAATGCGGTCGTGCTCATAGCCCTCGCGTGTCATCAGGTAGTCCAGAGCTATGGCGATGTTGTCTTCATCTTCGACCACAAGAACCCTGTGACGTTTTCCCACGTCCGCGTTCATCTCATCCTCCCCTAGCTGGCCTTGCAGGCCGCCGTCTCAAACTCGTCACTCACAAAACCCTGTGTCCACTCGCCGCCTTTAAGGGCGCCTTCTGCGGTAATTTCGACGCCTTCGGTCACAAGGACGTGGCGCTTGGCCATGCAATCCACCACAACCAGACCGTCACGAACCGGTGTCCATCGCGCAAAGTTGAACAGTTTCGCCATCCTCAGATCCGGATTGTTCGGATGCGCGGCAACGCTGCGAACATCCATAGCGACAAAGCGGGTCGTGATCGGCGCCAAATAGGTCCATGGACGCAGAGGCATGGCCTCGGTTGGATGCCAAACGACCTCAACGCCCTCTGGAAGTTCGTCGCTGACACGGGCAAACCAGTCATATTCCGACCAGATGGTAAAGCCGATCAGACCAACACCCGCAGCGGCAGAGACAAACCATTTCGGCAGACGATTCCCCGAGAGTTTGCGCAAGATAAGCGCAAGGCCACCCAACACAAACGAGGCGACGATAGCGGCGATGAGTTCAAGGGCCATTCAAGCTCCGGTCATTATGTTCTTGCGCCGCGGGCTTGACCCACAGCGGATTGCATTGTCCGCACAACGACAAAGGCGTCGCGCAAGTGGCTGCGCTCGAAATCCGAAAGATCCGAGGGCGCGAGAAAGTTATCGGGCTTACGCCCGGATCTGACCAGACGCGCCTGATTTTCCAAACGGGTCTCAGCGATCAGATCATAGGCTTCGATCAGATCGCGAGCCCCAGAGGCGCTAATGATACCCGCATGTTCTGCCGCCTCAAGCCGCGCGCGCGTGTTTGCTGGCTCCAACTCACCTACAAGTGCATAGACGCGCCCCAGATCAACGACCGGCACAACGCCGTTGTGCTTCATGTCGATATGGTTCTTGTGCTCTCCAGAGCGGATCGTCGCAAAGCCGCGAAGCAATCCCAAAGGCGGCGTATGCTTCAGGCTGTTTGAAACCATATGGGCCACAAAGATCGAATTCTTTGCGGCAAGGTCCAGCGTTTCGGCCTGAAGATCGCGGAACAAGCTTGCCTGACCGCCGATAGGACGCAAATCAAACATCACGCTGGCCAACATTTGGGCCATTGGGTCAGGCTTGGCAATCCAGCCCCGAAAATACTGCCGCCAAATGCGCACGGGTTGGCACCATTGCGGGTTTGTCGCCATCATATCGCCGGGGCAGTAGACGTAACCACAGGCGTGCAGCCCGTCCGAGACGAATTTCGCCAAGGCAGCGTAATAGGGCATGTCAGCTTCGGTCACTGCATCATCAATCATGATGCAGTTGTCCTGGTCACTGACACCTGTCTGCTCTTGCCGCCCCTGTGAGCCACAGGCAAGCCAAAGATAAGGAACCGGCGGGGCACCAAGGCTAGCCTCGGCCATTGAAAGCAGCCTGCGCGTCACCGTATCGGCAATGTCCGTGATCAGTCGCGTCACCACTTCATGCGCGTTATGCCCGCCAACCAACTGAACCAGCAGCTTTGGAATGCGGGCGGTGACAGCGGCCATTTCTTCGATTGACTCAGCCGTAGCCGCATCGCGCACGAGTTGCGCAGAACTGACGGCCTGAAAGCGGGTCAGGTCCGTCTGCGTGACCATCCCCACAAGGCGCCCATCTTCGACCACTGGCAAATGGCCAATGCGGCGTTCAAGCATGATATGCAGGATGTCGGATCCCAGCGAATTTGGGGTAAGCGTCACGGGGTCCGCAGTCATGATCTCGGACACCGGAACGGAAATGTCCAATCCACCTGCGACAACCTTGTTCGCCATATCGCGCGTTGTAACGATTCCGACGAAGCGGTCCCCGTCAATCACACCAAGCGAAGAGACCTTGGCATCCCGCATCTTCTGGGCCGCCACTTTCACGCTATCGGATACCGAAACCGCAATCGGTTTGCGCGACGCCATCAGATCGCCCACCTTTTGCGTCGTCAGATCATTTCCTCGGTTTTCGCCACCGCGTCCCCGGCTGAAAAACCTTTCGAACGCAGGGAAATTCGCAATCAACCTGCGAAATTCAGGCACCGGCAACAGCAGTAGCACAGCGTCTTCGGTCACCCTTGCACTGGTCACAGCCAGACCGTCACGGGCTAGTCCGCGTTCACCAAAACTGTTCCGGGGACCAAGAAGCGAAATCACCTGCCCCGACGGCTCGGTAACTTCGACGGTCCCGCGCTTGATCAGATAAAGCCCGTTCAGCGGCTCACCGGCATGGTAAACCTCTTCTCCGGCATTGAACTCTCTGCGGCTGAAGGAATTGGCGACGCGCGCCAACTCGTCCTGCGGCAGGGTATCGTAGGGATGAACGCTTTCCAGAAAGGCAATGACAGTCGAAATCGAAGTATTCATGGCCTCGGTCCGCAAACAGAAGGGGACGCGCCCCCGGATCGCTCCGGGGACGCGTTTGTTCGCTTAGTGCGCCTGAGCGGCACCGGCACCTTTCGGCACGCGGATCGATTCCACCAGTTCGACAACATCCTGCGGCGGAGCCTTGGTGGCCATCGAGACCACATAGGCGACACCGAAGTTGACCAGAGCACCGATGGTGCCGATCGACAGCGGCGAGATACCGAAGAAGTAGTTGGCCGGAACGTTAGCGTACACGTTCGTACCCGGGATGAAGAACCAGCCGAGGTAGAGGAAGATGTACACAGCAGTGAAGACCAGACCAGCGAGCATGCCGAGGATCGCGCCTTCTTTGTTGATGCGCTTCGAGAAGATGCCCATCATCAAAGCCGGGAAGATCGTCGCAGCAGCCAGACCGAAGGCCAAAGCCACAACCTGCGCGGCGAAGCCGGGCGGGTTCAGACCCAAGTAGGTTGCGATGGCGATAGCAACACCCATCGACACACGAGCAGCCAGCAGTTCGCCTTTTTCCGAGATGTTCGGATTGATCGAACCCTTGATCAGGTCGTGCGACACGGCCGACGAGATTGCCAGCAGAAGGCCAGCAGCGGTCGACAGAGCAGCAGCCAGACCACCGGCAGCCACGAGAGCGATAACCCAACCCGGCAGAGCAGCGATTTCAGGGTTCGCGAGAACCATGATGTCGTTGTCGACCTTGGTCAGTTCGTTACCGACGAAGCCGAGTTCGGCCAGCGTCTTGTCGCCAAGTTTGGCTTCCGACAGGGCCTTGTCACGAGCTGCGGTCGCATCGGTGACAGCAGCCTGCAGCGCGGTCTTATCGGCATCCGCCGCAGCTTCAGCCAAAGCCTTGTTGGCATCAGCCAAAGCCTTGTTGGCCTCCGTAACCGGACCCGGTTCACGGAAGTACTGGATCAGGCCGTCGCCGTTCTTGTCTTCATAGGCCAGAAGACCGGTGGCCTTCCAGGTGTTGATCCACGACAGTTCGGGCTTCGAGTCGATGTCAGCGATCGACAGGGCCGGAGCCGAAGTCGCAGCACCGGTCACACCACCGGGCCAGAAGGTTGTGGTCAGGTTCAGACGAGCCATAGCGCCAACTGCCGGAGCGACAGTGTAGAGCAGCGCGATGAACACCAGCGCCCAACCGGCCGAAGAACGCGCATCGGCGACCTTCGGAACGGTGAAGAAGCGGATGATCACGTGCGGCAGACCGGCAGTACCGATCATCAGCGACATGGTGAACAGGATCATGTTGAACATGTTCGTGGTGTCAGCCGTATAGGCGGTGAAGCCCAGTTCGGTTACAAGGCTGTCCAGCTTGGCCAGCATCGTAAGATCACCACCCGAAGGAGCGTAGCCGCCGATCAGGCCAAGCTGCGGCAGGATGTTGCCGGTCAGGTTCAGCGAGATGAACAGCGCCGGAACGGTATAGGCGATGATCAGAACGATGTACTGAGCAACCTGCGTGTAGGTGATGCCCTTCATACCGCCAAGAACGGCGTAGGCGAACACGATTGCAGCACCGATGTAGAGGCCGGTGTCTGTCGACACTTCGAGGAAGCGCGAGAAGGTCACACCAACGCCGCGCATCTGGCCGATAACGTAGGTCACCGAGATGATGATAAGGCAGATAACGGCCAGAAGACGTGCGCCGCCCGAATAGAAACGGTCGCCGATGAATTCAGGCACGGTGAACTTGCCGAACTTCCGCAGGTACGGGGCAAGCAGCAGCGCCAAAAGCACATAACCGCCGGTCCAGCCCATGAGGAAGGCCGACTGCTGGTAACCGCCGGCCGGAGCCAGAGCGATGATACCCGCCATCGAGATGAACGAAGCCGCCGACATCCAGTCAGCGCCGGTTGCCATACCGTTCATGATCGGGTTCACACCCTGACCAGCGGCATAGAATTCTGCGGTGGAGCCGGCACGGGCCCAGACCGCGATCCCGATGTAGATGGCAAAGGTGATGCCAACCACGATCAGGTTAAGGGTAAACTGATCCATCTGTCCCTGTTCCTTATTCTTCGACGCCGTATTCTTTGTCGAGCTTGTTCATCTTTGCTGCGTAAGCAAAGATCAGCACGAGAAAGACGTAGATCGAGCCGTTCTGGGCGAACCAGAAACCGAGGTCTGCGCCACCGACCATAATGCCCTTGAGGGCGGGCCGGAGGATGATGCCAAGGCCGAACGAGCAGAAGAACCAAATTGCGAGTGAAATAAGGATCACCCGCACGTTGGCTGCCCAGTAGGCGCTGGACGAAGATTTATCCGCCATGAGTGCTACTCCCTGAGTGTTCTCTCCACACCTGCGCCCCTTTTGGGGCGCAAGCCTCCCCTTATGCCGCTACGCGCTTGACGATCGAGCCAAGCCCGGTCCGGATATCGGCGATGGCACCCATCGCGTCGATCTTTTCCAGAACGCCCTTACCATCGTAATAAGCGATCAGCGGCGCCGTCTGCGCGTGATAGGCTTTCAGCCGTTCGCGCACAGTTTCGGCATTGTCGTCGGCCCGGCGTTTGAAATCCGAGCCGCCGCATTTGTCACAAGTGCCCGCTACGGCAGGCTTCTTGAATTCGTCGTGATAGCCTTCCCCGCAAGATCCGCAGGTGTAGCGGCCCGACACACGGCCAACCATGGCCTCGTCGTCCACTTCAAGGCTGATGGCGGCATTGACCTTTTGACCAGCCGCCTGAAGCAATCCATCCAGAGCCGCAGCCTGGCCTGCCGTGCGAGGGAAACCGTCAAGGATGATGCCCTTCGACACATCCGGCTGCGCCATCCGGTCTTTCAGAATAGCCAGAACGATTTCATCCGAAACAAGCTGGCCGGCCTCCATGACGGCTTTCGCCTTCTTGCCAGCTTCCGTGCCTGCAGCGACGGCAGCGCGCAACAGATCGCCGGTCGAAAGCTGGACCAGACCAAAGTCCTCTTCCAGCATCCGGGCCTGCGTGCCTTTCCCGGCCCCCGGGGGGCCGAGAAGGATAAGTACAGTCGGGTTCGTCATGTCTTTAGCCACCCGATTAGCCCCGGTTCATTCGGTTTTCGATCAGCTGATCGACCACCGACGGATCGGCAAGGGTCGAGGTGTCGCCCAAGCTGCCAAAGTCATTCTCGGCGATCTTGCGCAGAATACGGCGCATGATCTTGCCCGAACGGGTTTTCGGAAGCCCCGGCGCCCATTGGATAAGGTCCGGCTTGGCAATCGGGCCAATCTCGGTCCGCACCCAAGCTTCCAGTTCCTTGCGCAACTCCGGCGTCGGCTCGACGCCGTTCATCAGGGTGACGTAGGCGTAGATGCCCTGCCCCTTGATGTCATGCGGGTAGCCCACCACGGCGGCCTCGGCCACTTTCTCATGTGCCACAAGGGCGCTTTCGACTTCGGCAGTCCCCATACGGTGACCAGAGACGTTGATCACGTCGTCAACGCGGCCCGTGATCCAGTAGTAACCATCTTCATCACGACGGCAGCCGTCGCCGGTGAAGTAATAGCCGCGATACTGGCCAAAATAGGCCTCTTGGAACCGCTCATGATCGCCCCAGAGGGTCCGCATCATGCCCGGCCAAGCATCCTTGATGCAAAGCACGCCATCGGCCTTGGTTTCGGTCTGCACTTCAGCATTCGACGGGTCCAGTATGATCGGCTGCACACCAAAGAACGGCTTGGTGGCCGAACCCGGCTTTTGCGGGATTGCGCCCGGCAGCGGAGTGATCAGGTGACCACCGGTTTCGGTCTGCCAGAAGGTGTCAACGATCGGGCAGCGCCCCTTGCCGACATTGGTGTTGTACCAGTTCCAGGCTTCCGGGTTGATCGGCTCACCCACCGAGCCCAAGAGTTTCAGCGACGACAGATCGTGCTTTTCAACCCATTCGGTGCCCATGCCCATCAACGACCGGATCGCAGTCGGCGCGGTGTAGAACTGGTTGACCTTGTGCTTGGCGCAGACTTCCCAGAAGCGGCCAGCATCCGGATAGGTCGGAACGCCCTCGAACATCACAGTGGTGCCGCCATTGGCCAACGGGCCATAGACGATATAGCTGTGGCCAGTCACCCAACCCACGTCTGCAGTACACCAGTACACATCGCCTTCCTGATAATCGAAGGTGTATTGGTGGGTCATCGCTGCATAGACGAGGTAGCCGCCAGAGGTGTGAACAACGCCCTTCGGACGACCAGTGGAACCCGAAGTGTAAAGGATGAACAGCGGATCTTCGGCACCGACTTCCACATAGGGGCAATAGGGCTTTGCAGCGGCCATTTCTGCCTTCAGGTCGATGTCGCGTCCATCAACCCAGGTGGTCTGGCCACCAGTGTGCTTGACGACAAGGCATTTCACTTTGTCAGAGCAATCAAACAGCGCCTTATCTGCATTTGCCTTAAGCGGGGTTTGACGACCACCACGCGGAGCATAGTCGGCCGTGATCAGAACTTTCGCTTCCGAGTCATTGATCCGGTTGGCCAAAGCATCTGGCGAGAAGCCTGCGAAAACCACCGAGTGGATCGCGCCGATACGGGCGCATGCCAACATTGCATAGGTCGCCTCTGGGATCATCGGAAGATACAGGACGACCCGGTCACCCTTGGTCACGCCATAGGACTTCAGGACATTCGCCATGCGGCTGACGTTTTCCAGAAGCTGTGCATAGGTGATGTGCTGGGCCGGGGTCTTCGGATCATCCGGCTCCCAGATGATTGCGGTCTGGTTCGCACGGGTCAGCATATGGCGGTCGATGCAGTTTGCCGAAACGTTCAGCGCGCCGTCTTCGAACCATTTGATCGACACTTTGCCGAATTCAAACGTCGTGTCCTTGACCTTGGTGAAGGGCTTGATCCAGTCGATGCGCTGACCATGCTCAGCCCAGAATGTTTCCGGATCGGAAACCGAAGCCGCATACATCGCCTCGTAATCAGCTGCCTTGATATGCGCGTTCGCAATAAAATCTGCCGGGGCGGAATAGGTCCCCTGAGCTGCACCTTGGTCCGACATCAAGTCCTCCTTCAAATGGGCGGGCCAGCGCCCATGTCCTGCTCCCACCTCAACACGCGACGCAGGAAGCTCCAACCTGTGCACACTCTATACATCCGTCAATCACAAGGTAACCCCTTTTAGATGTTCATTTTTTTTGTAAATTTATTGACTTTCAGGTAGTCAATTTGTCAATTCTCCGGTCAATGCCAAAAATTTGACAAGCTTTTTCAATAGCCTGCAGCTCACGGAACGGTGAACGCTACGCAACTTTCGAACTTTTCGCAGTCAAGCCGCGCAATATGCCGCAACGTCGCATATTGCCTTTCTCGGAACCGCGGGAGTTTTTCACCGAATCGCGCACTGTCCTGCCCCGAATCACGATTGCGCTAACGTTTTGCTTCAGCTCGATCCACCGCAACACGATCTGCGACAAACCGAACCAAGGGCTCGTTCGCCCCCTGCGCCATCAGGCTTTGGCGAACTTCGGGCCTGACACCTACAAGATATAGTAATCCACCCTTGCGCGCTACTTTATTCGCTAACAACTCAAACGATCTTGCGCCTGACGAATCAATGAAGGGCACATCTGTGAAATCCACAACAAAGGCGCGGGGATGATCGGCAATCCGATCCAAAACCGAACCCAAACGGGCGGCTGCGCCAAAGAAGTATGGCCCTCGCAACCGATAGGTCACCCGGTTTTCGTCGGCTGCCATTTCCGGCGAAATGATGGCGTCATCCCCCGGTTCGACTTGTGCGGCTTCCGACATGCGGCGAATGAACACCAAGCCACCCAAAGCGAAGCCAACGACAATCCCTTCTGTCAGATCACGGAAGACAACCAACAGGAAAGTGGCCAAGACCACCATCGCGTCTCCTTTTGAGGACTTAACAAGCGCCCAGAACTCTTCCTTTTCAGCCATGTTCCAGGCAACAACGGCCAGAACACCAGCCAAGGCAGCCAAGGGAATAAAGGCGGCCAAAGGGGCCGCAATCAACATGAAGGCAAGGACGAAAAGCGCGTGCAACATGCCCGACACCGGGCCACGACTGCCGGCGCGAACATTGGTCGCCGTGCGTGCAATCGTTCCTGTCACACAAAATCCGCCAAACAGCGCAGATCCGATATTCGCCACACCCTGCGCCACAAGCTCGGCGTTGCTGCGATGCTGCCTTCCGCTCATTCCGTCCGCCACGACAGCCGACAAAAGCGATTCAATCGCCCCCAGCAGCGTAAAACTTACGGCAAAGGGCAAAGCCGCCCAGACCTTTTCGGCACTGAAATCCGGCAAGGACGGAACCGGGGGCACACGAGGCAATTCGCCAAAGCGTGATCCGATTGTTTCGATCTGCAGACCACCGACAGCAACCGCGACCGACGCAAGGGCAACGGCGATCAGCATGTTTGGCAATCCGGGGCGCAGCCGCTTTATCCCGACCACCATGGCAATCGTGGCCAATGCAATCGCAAAGGCGGGCCATGTGACGGTGCCTCGCACGTCCCACAAAGCCTCTGCCTTGTGAAGGATTTCCGCCGGTTCCGGGCCGCTCAGGGTCAGCCCGAACAACTCCTTCAGCTGGCTTGTAAAGATGATGACAGCGATTCCGGCGGTAAACCCGACCGTCACTGGATAGGGAATGAACTTGATATAAGTGCCAAGTCGAAGCCCCCCCAAAGCCAGCAAAAGAAATCCGGAAATGAAGGTGGCAAGGATCAGTCCCTGCACGCCTGTTGCCATCACACAGGCCGAGACCAGAACGATAAAAGCCCCGGCCGGCCCACCGATTTGAAACCGGCTACCGCCAAGGAGAGACACCAGAAAGCCACCGATGATCGTGGTGTAAAGCCCGCGCTCCGGTCCAACGCCACTGGCAATCGCGATGGCCATAGACAGCGGCAAAGCCACAATCGCCACGGTCAACCCCGCCATCACATCTGCACGCAAGTCGGAAAGAGAATACCCCTCTTTAAAGACTGTAATCAGTTTCGGCAGGAACTCGGGAGGGGGAGAGCTTGTATCGATCATTTCTGGGCCTTAGCCATTGTCCCGATACAAAACGTCCGCGCCCCCCTTGCTGTCAACTGTTGTGAATATAACACCGATGCCGAAACGCCCTGATCCCGTCTCCCCGGCAGATGACCAAGCCATTGCCTTGGCACGATCCCTGCTGGACATCGGCCATGCCTCCCTCGCCTATATCGACGCAGTGACCCAGACTCCCGGTATCAGCCGTATCGCCTTCGGACTGGCGCCCGACGGCATGCCGATGACATTGATCTCAGCCCTCGCGCCTCATTTCGACGGGTTAAAAGCGCAGCCCGCCTGCGCCCTCATGTTTGGCGAACCGGGCGAAAAGGGCGATCCCCTGACCCATCCCCGCCTTATGCTTCGGGCCAAGGCGCGTTTCGTCTTGCCGAATGACGCAGCACGTCCAGACCTTCGCGCCCATTGGCTTGAGATTCATCCAAAAGCCAAACTCTACATCGACTTCTCCGACTTCGCCTTGGTTCTCCTTGAACCAGAAGCCGCGTTGTTGAATGCAGGGTTTGGGCGCGCTTTCGGCCTGACACCAGAGCAACTCTTGAAATGAAAAGCGGCCCCGAAGGGCCGCCTGACATCAGGTTGGATTGTCGCATCGAATGGTCGCCAACATCCGGCCACGCACCGCACTTGGCCATCTGATCTGAACCTGCCCTTTCGTCGCTCCGGTTTCATTGACAACATAGGGCATTGCCGATTGTGCCTGGCTCTGACTGTTCAGGATGGCTCCTTCTGCGACCAAGGACATCGTGTTTCGGGCCCAGGATGCAAATGGCATGAAGGGGGCCGAGTCCACGGTCCAGGTATCCGAAACCGAGTTCTGCGTATGCAAGATGGTCAGTGGGCTTACTGCAATCTGGCTCACCCCGTTGAAGGCGTTGGTCGCAAAGGTCACATTGCGGAACCGGCCGTAGTCCAAGCTGCCGTGTGTCGTATCCACACCTTCCGCCCGATCCACCGATCCGTTGATGGTGCGGAAGGTATTGTCGGAAATGCTTACGCCAAACAAGAAATGGCCCGGTCCTTTGGGCGCAATCACGATCCACCGGAAATAGGGCGCCATGTCGCTGGCAAAGAAATGGTTGCCCACCACCGACATCCCCGCAAAGCTGAACCCGCTGGTAAACGCAGGTTCGGCGTCATGTTCGTTCGACCATTCCAGCCAGCAATTGTCGACGTAGTTGCCGCTAAAGGTCAGGCGTGGCGCAGTTTGAGTGATCACCACCCCTGCTCGCCGCACGCCTTGCGCGGCATTGTCGCCCTGGAAGAAGTGGTTTCCGAGGATCAGGTGTCCACCTCCATTCGCCACAAGGAAATGCGCGAAACGAACCGCACGATTGTCGCGGATCTTCGCGTCATTGGCGTTGATGTTGATGGCGATGGTCGTCCGGTCCTGCGCCAAGGCGGGCTGTTCGTTTGACCAGAACTGGCATCCGTCGACGATCAAACCCTGACAGCCTGACCCGATCGAGGAAATCCCCCGATCCTTGGGTCGGTTAAAAACACAGTCGGTGAAGGTGATGGTCAGGCCCACTTGCGGCAACATCACCGCACTCGCCACCCCGTTGCAGTTCAGGTCCATCCGGTCGACTTCAAACCGCGTCAGGTCAGCAAAACCGGAAAAATCGAGCAGATATTTGTAGCGCTCGAAAGTCAGCGTTCTTGTGCCGGCGCCGCCCCACAGCGGTTGACTGAGGGTCAGGGTTCCAGCCCCGATATTCCTGTCCCGAACATAGACTTCGCGGCCAACACCATTCCCACTGACCCGCGCCCCGATCGGGATTGCCGCCACATTGGTCACGCTCGACAGCCGTGTCGGGCTTTGCGGGTTATAGCTTGCGGTCGAGGTAACCACGGTCGTATCCCAGGCTGGGCCGGGCACTGCGTTCAACTGCCCATTCGTCAGGAACCGCCGCTGTGCAAAGGTGGTCAGCCCGCAAATGGCCGAAACATCCAGCGGCTCGACCAGATCGACCCGCCGGTCACTCAGATCCAACGCGACGTGATCGGTGAAATAGAACAAAGCTTGCAGGGCCTTCTTGAACCCTTTCAACTCGTTCCCGAAAGCGCTGGTATAGCTGTCCAGATCATAATTGCGCATCAAGACAAAGCGCATGTTGTCCGGCTGAACAATCGTCCCCTGAAACCGGATTGGATTCTCGATCGAAAGATTTCCAGCAATCAGATAGGTGCCGGCAGGAACTGTAATGGTGCGTCCCCCGGCAGCGGCATCGGCCGCGTCAAAAGCCGCGGTGTCGTCTGTAATACCATCGCCCCGCGCACCGAAATCGCGCACATCCACGGCGTCGAAAATGTCTCTCAGGTAAATGCCGGTGACATCTTCGACCTCGATGTCATCAATCCGCACCACTCCGCCGTTCGATCCAGTCAGATCCAGCCCGATATGGCCGTAAACGGCGGTCGCGCCCCAAGCCATTGTCACGCCGCCGCGCAATCCGGCACCGATGATCGCCGTCAGTTCGACAACCTCACCATATTGGTCCAACTGAACGCTCGGCCCCGTTTGCACCACGCCCGGAACGTTTGAGCCGTTCGACAAGGCCGCAAAACCGGCGATCCGCACGGCCGGAAAGGCCCCAGAGATACATTTCACCCGAACGGTCACTTTCAGGTAAAGCCCCGGCATCATCGGGATCTGCTGAAAGCAGCGCAGTTTTTGCAGGGCCGTGATCTTGACCAGTTCCAGCGCCCCGCCAAAGTCCTGATCCGCCGGAACAAAGGCCGCGTTTGCCTGCCCGGCATAAGACCCCTGCCCCGGAAGCCCGTCGTCCCGCGACCATAGATTCAAACCCGCCGAAAACGGGGGCGGCATCAACGCCAAACCGTCGGTAATCGCCTTGTTCATAACTGATAATCCTCGCTTGGCCTGTTCGGTCATCGGGCCAGAATTGACTTCCCCTGCGAGGATTAGGGCTAACCCTGCTTTCTTAACTTAGGCTCAGGGCAGCGTACGCTGCTGTCCGAAGCAACCCTACGAACGTGCCTTCCAGCGGCGCTCGACTTGATGCAACGTCCTGCGGTTAAACTCAGTCTCGAAATCATGATAGCGGGCAAATTCAAGACCACGCTCGGCCATCCGCGTCAATTCGTCCCGGCGCTCGGACAGTTCTGCAATCTTTTCGGCCATCCGCGCGGTCTGCCCCATCGGCACCACCCAACCCGCGCCACTATCGGCCTGCATCGCCTTCCACATGGCATTGTCATAGCCGATGACGGGCACACCGCAGCCCATGCTTTCCAGATAGGTGCATGACGGGTCGGACTGGCGATGGCAGCTTAGAAACAGATCCGCATTGGCGCGCATCCAAGGCACCAGAACCGTCTCGAAATCCACCGGATCATGCAGCCGTACGCGGCCCTGAAACTCCGGCAGGGCCTTTGCGATCTCGGCTTTCAGACTTCCGTCGCCAAAGATATCCAGACTGAACGCGATGCCTTCACTCATCAGGCGGCTCGCAACCGGAATAAGGTCCATAGCCCCTTTCATCGGTTCCAGACGCCCCGAATGAACAATCCGCAAGGGCTCGGCAAAGGCCGCACGCCGCGACTTGGCCACCATTTCGGCAGGCGTCGCCATCATCTCCGACCGCATCCGGCCATCCAGATACATCATCGTCGACGCATTCAGACCGCGATAGGCCTCATAGGCCGGATAGCCATTGGCCTCCAACCCAGCGGCCAGACGAAAAGCTTGCCGCCTTATCGCTTCCATCCGCATATTCCAGATCATCGACCAGATCTTCCGCGGCCAGCTCATTTGGCGATCCAGCGCCACAATCTTCAGCCGCGTGCCAATGGTATACTCAATGGCATAGATGACAGGTGGCTTGCCCGGCCCCGCCAATTCCAAGGTTTCAACCATATCGGCCGAAGCTGCGATCCGGTCAAACCGCGACAGCAGCGCCGCAGTCAGCGGCGCTCCCTTGTCCAGAATTTGCGCCTCAAAACCCAAGTCATCACGGTCATATTCAGCGCCGAATGGAATGGATTGGCCGTGATCCCACATCACCACCGACAGCGGGCCCGGCCACAGCTTCGCGTGCAAGCGCATGCCTTCGACAAACTTGACGTCCAGCCGCAACCGCCCGTCTGCCAAACGGTTCACAGGGGCGGGCACGATCATCAGCAGGCGAGACATTCAAGGCGTTCCTTCTTTGGCGCCGACCTTCGCCGGTCAAAATGGCGTTTTCACGGCGCGCCCGCAATTCAGATGCCGAAAAAGAAAAGGGCGGCCCCGAAGGACCGCCCCCTGTTTCCAGACGGAAACGGCTGATTACATCATGCCGTCCATGCCGCCCATGCCGCCCGGCATACCGCCAGCAGCAGCCTTGTCCGCCGGTTTGTCGGCGATCATGGCTTCGGTGGTGATCAGAAGCGAAGCAACCGAAGCTGCATCTTCCAGAGCGGTACGGGTCACCTTGGCCGGGTCGATCACGCCGAACTTGAACATGTCGCCATATTCTTCGGTCTGCGCGTTGAAGCCAAAGTTCTTGTCCGACGACTCGCGGACCTTGCCAGCAACGACAGCGCCATCGACGCCAGCGTTTTCAGCGATCTGGCGCAACGGAGCTTCCAGAGCGCGCTTGACGATGGCGATACCAGCGTCCTGATCCGAGTTTGCACCCTTCAGGCCATCCAGCGACTTGCCAGCCTGGACCAGTGCCACGCCACCGCCGACAACGATGCCTTCCTGAACAGCAGCGCGGGTCGCGTTCAAAGCGTCGTCCACACGGTCCTTACGCTCTTTCACTTCCACTTCGGTCATGCCGCCGACACGGATAACGGCAACGCCGCCAGCCAGCTTGGCCACACGCTCTTGCAGCTTTTCACGGTCGTAGTCCGAGGTGGTTTCCTCGATCTGGGTGCGGATCTGGGCCACGCGGGCTTCGATCTCGGCCTTCTCGCCAGCACCGTCAACAATGGTCGTGTTGTCCTTGTTGATCGACACTTTCTTGGCGCGGCCCAGCATGTCGAGGGTCACGTTTTCCAGCTTCATGCCCAGATCTTCCGAGATGACCTGACCACCGGTCAGGATCGCGATATCCTGCAGCATGGCCTTGCGGCGGTCGCCGAAGCCCGGAGCCTTGACAGCAGCAATCTTCAGACCGCCGCGCAGCTTGTTGACGACGAGGGTCGCCAGTGCTTCGCCTTCAACGTCTTCAGCGACGATGATCAGCGGCTTTTGCGACTGGATGACCGATTCCAGCAGCGGAACCATCGGCTGCAGCGACGACAGTTTCTTTTCGTGCAGCAGGATGTAGGCGTCTTCCAGATCGGCAATCATCTTGTCCGGGTTGGTGACGAAGTAGGGCGACAGGTAGCCGCGGTCGAACTGCATGCCTTCGACGACTTCAACTTCGGTCTCCAGACCTTTGTTTTCTTCGACGGTGATCACGCCTTCGTTGCCAACCTTCTGCATCGCGTCAGCGATGAAACGGCCGATCTTGGCTTCGCCGTTGGCCGAGATGGTGCCAACCTGAGCAACTTCGTCCGAGTCAGCGACCGGACGAGCCGAGGCTTTGATCGACTCAACAACCTTGGCGGTGGCAAGGTCGATGCCGCGCTTCAGGTCCATCGGGTTCAGACCAGCAGCAACCGACTTCAGGCCTTCCTTGATGATGGCTTGGGCCAGAACGGTGGCGGTGGTGGTACCGTCGCCAGCTTCGTCATTGGTGCGGGAAGCAACTTCCTTCACCATCTGTGCGCCCATGTTCTCGAACTTGTCCTGCAGTTCGATTTCCTTGGCAACCGACACACCGTCCTTGGTGATGCGCGGAGAGCCGAAGGACTTTTCGATCACCACGTTGCGGCCTTTCGGGCCCAGCGTGACTTTCACTGCGTCAGCAAGAACGTTGACGCCGCGCAGCATGCGGTCGCGGGCATCGGTATCAAAACGAACGTCTTTAGCACCCATTGTGCAGACTCCTCGAATATTGGGGTTTCAGATTGAAAAGCGCTCGACTCAGCCGATGATGCCGAGGATGTCGCTTTCCTTCATGATCAGCAGTTCTTCGCCGTTCAGGGTCACTTCGGTGCCCGACCACTTGCCGAACAGAACGCGGTCGCCAGCTTTTACCGACGGTGCGATCAGCTCGCCCGAATCCTTGCGCGCGCCTTCGCCAACCGAGACGATTTCGCCTTCAGCAGGCTTTTCTTTGGCGGTGTCGGGGATGATCAGGCCGCCCTTGGTTTTGTCTTCGCTCTGAATGCGGCGAACCAGCACACGGTCATGCAGCGGTTTGAATGCCATCTGAGAACACTCCCTAGGTTCCAGGTTGAATATCTTAGCACTCAGTCTTGGTGAGTGCTAACGAGCCCTGAGTTAGGCAAGCCTCCCGCGCCTGTCAACACCCAAGGCTCTTAAAAAATTTCTTTCTTTGCCACGGCCAAGCTCCTAGCCTGCTCCTCCGCCGCATGGCACCATCAAGCCGTGAAAGGCGTTATGGTAATTTGTGCGTCCATTGGGAGCAAAAGCATTTGAATGGAACTGACCTGACCCCTTGGAACGCTATCGGGCGCAAGATCGCCGCACATAACTCCGCCGAACTGACAGCCTTTCACACCGGGAAGACCGAGGCTCCAAACCTTGCGGAAGACACGCGCAGTCCAGCCCTCGCGGAGGCCGTTCTGGCCGAGGTGATCGCCCTGAACAAGGCGGGCAAAGGTGGCACCGCACGGGATATTTACGATCCTGCGCACGCTCCCTTCATTCCGCAGATGGAGCGTGAAGGACACCGCGGCCTCAGCTTTTGTGCCGTACTGGATAAGAACCGTTTTCTGGTGCAGCAAGGCACAAGCTGGACAGCGAATACCACGTGGCTGATTGATGGCGACCAGATCGACAAAGCCCCACCCCTTGCTGCCTTTGCTTGGTCGCGCAACCGGCAGCACTTCCTATCCGTCTTGCCTGATGGCAGCCTGACTGTCGCCCCGCGATATGGCGCGCTGCCAACCGACACGATCCCGGCCCTTCCCGGCACGGCCTTCGTACCGCCAGACCTTCCGGCAAACCGCGTGAACTACTACCCCCCGCCGGACGACCGTGCCGCCTACAACCAGATCGCCATCTCGGATGATGGCAAGACGATCTTGCTGGTCTGCGCATTGCGCGGCATCTGCTGTTTACGCAAATCCGCTAAGGGCTGGCAGACCGAACTTCTTTATCCATCAACGCTGCTCGGCCTCATCGACGACATGGATTTTTGGATCGATGACGGGGAAATCTTTTCCCCTTCCTTCAAAATGATCCACGCCGCCCTGTCACCGGATGGCCGCTATGTCGCCCTCGGGACGCAAATGAGTCCCCATTATATCCTTGATTTGTCTGATCCCACCGCAACAGGGCTGCACGCAAACCTCGGCAACCTGTCCGAATATCCGCACAACGCCAGCTTTGACGGCACCGGTGCCGCCATCGCCCTGAACTCCTGCCACTTTTACAACGGCGTCACTTTTGCCGCCGACATGGCTGCGGTCAAAGGCAAAAGCACCGTCCAATGGCAGAAAGACCCCCTGCAGACCATTTTGAATGACTATCTGCGCGTCTACGCATCGGGATGGTTGCCCGCCACCATGACGCAGGGCCATAAAGGCGCCTTCCTCCTCGCGGGCTCCAGCTATGCCACCTGCGTCACGCCCAGCGGTGAGGTGATTTGGGAAATCCAGTTCGGTTCTTCTGCGGGCGGTGTCGACATCTGCCCGACCACCGGCCGCATTCTGATCGCCAGTCATTCCGGCATGCTGCATCTGCTTGACCCTTCGGCCAGTGCGTCTCCACCTGCCATGTCTGGCTATAACACCCCCATCGAACGCCTCCGATGGGTCTTCTGGGACTACCTTCCCACCCCCCTCATCTGGTAATGCCCCTTCCAATGCGCCCCCACCGATGTCACCCTCTCCCCTGACACAACCTGCCGAGACCTCATGCGCGCGTTCCTGACAGCCCTTTTCCTGCTCGCCTCTCCCGCAATGGCCGAATGCAACGGGCAGAATCTGCTGGACCAGATGCCAGAGTCCGAGCGGCGGGAAATCTTTGACCGGGCCGAGGCCGAACCTTTCGCCACCGGCAATTTCTGGACCGCCAGCAAAGGCAGCCAAAGCGTCGTGCTGATTGGCACTTATCATCTTGGCGATCCCCGGCATGACCACACGATGGCGGCGATCACCCCCCTGATCGACCGTGCCAAAACGGTCTTGGTCGAAGCCGGCCCCGAAGAAGAGCGCGCCTTGGTCGGCCATCTGGCCAAACATCCCGACCTCATGGTGCTGACCGACACCTCCCTGCCGGAATTGCTGACGCCCGAAGATTGGGACAGCCTTTCCTCTGCCATGCAATTGCGCGGCATTCCGGGCTTCATGGCCGCGAAATTCCAGCCTTGGTACGTCTCGCTCCTTCTTGCGACCCCACCTTGCGACATGAACAATGTCATGGCCAAGGCCGGGCTAGACGCCCAGATCATCGACCGGGCCAAAGACAAGTCGATCCCGATCCGGGCCTTGGAACCCTTTGACTCCGTGTTCAAGATCTTCGACAAACTCCCTATGGCGGATCAGGTCGACATGATCCGTTACAGCCTTGGCATGGAGGACCGGGTGGAAGATTTCGCCGCAACTCTCGCTGATGCCTATTTCAACGGCGACAGCCGCGTGATCTGGGAATTGATGCGCCATGAATCCATGGGCACGCCCGGCGTCTCTCTCGAAGAACTTGAAGCCAAACTTGCCCTGATGGGCGAGGCGATGATGCACTCGCGAAACCGCGAATGGATCTCCGTCATCGAAGAAAGCGCTGCCCAAGGGCCAACCCTTGCCGCGTTTGGTGCGCTGCACCTCTCTGGCAGCGAAGGCGTCGCCAATCTGCTAAAGTTGCGCGGCTGGACCCTTTCCCCCTTGCCGATGCCAGACCGATGATCTTGCCCGCGCTCTCCGGTCACCGTCTGAAACGGCTGACAATCCTTGACTGCGGCACCTTTTCGGTGCGCGGGGGCGAACGGATCATCGGCCTCCCCGCCTATCTTCTGGAAACGGATCAGGGGGCGAAACTTCTTGTCGATGGCGGCTTTCCTCCATCCTACGCGACCGACCCCGATGCCGCTGCGGCAGCAGACGGCCTTCCCCGCTTTGGCGCGCTGACAGACCACCACGACATCGCCTCGGAACTGGCCCGCACCGGAACACGCATCGAGGACCTCACCGCCCATATCCTGACCCACGGCCATATCGACCATGTCGGCGCGCTGTCGCGCATCACTTGCCCGCTGATCGTGACCGCCATCGAACGCGCTGACCCGAAGCCGTGCTATTTCGGCACCGCCCGCCCCGTCGACTGGCCCATGGTCGAAAACCTGACCATCAATGATCAGACGCAACTTTGCGACGGCATTACCCTGCTTCCCACCCCGGGCCACACGCCCGGCCACATGTCGCTGCTCCTGACGCTGCCCGAAACCGGTCCCGTCATCCTCGCCGCCGACGCCATCAACCGCGCCTCGGAACCCGACGAAGGCTACCCAGATGCCGACGATCCGATCACCGCGCATACTACCGGCTCGGCCCTGATGAAGCTGTCCGATAAGCTCGGCGCGCTGTTCATCTATGGCCACGATCCAGCCCAATGGCCCGACCTGCGCAAGGCCCCTGCCTTCTATGACTAGCCCGCGCCAATGGTCGCAGCCCCCGCACCCGTGACAAAACCTGCGCCGCGCCCTATAAGCCCCGGCGAATTCCTTGCCCAATGACAGGTGCCCCCATGACCACGCTCGTATTCGGCCACAAATCCCCCGACACCGATTCCACCGGCTCGCCACTCATCTGGGCCTGGTATCTGAACGAAGTGAAAGGCACCCCGGCCGAAGCCGTCCTCTTGGGCGAACCGAACACCGAGGCCGCTTTCGTCATCAGGCGCTGGAATGCCGCCAAGCCGCGCATCGTCACGGAGATCGCCGATGGCACCAAAGCCGTGATCGTGGACACCAACAACCCGGCCGAACTGCCCGCCAACGTCAACGCGCTGGATGTCACCGCCATCATCGACCACCACAAGCTGGTCGGCGGTCTGGAAACCAAAGGCCCGATCGACATCACCATCCGTCCGCTGGCCTGCACCGCCACCATCATGCACGACCTGATGGGCGATGACGCGGCCAAGATGCCGGAAAGCATCAAGGGCCTGATGCTGTCCTGCATCCTCTCTGACACGCTGGAATTCCGCTCGCCCACCACCACCGCACATGACCGCGCCGTCGCCGAAAAGCTGGCCGCCGATCTGGGCATTGCGATCCCCGCCTATGCTTCCGACCTGTTCGAGGCAAAGTCCGATGTCGGCGCCTTCTCGGATGCCGAACTTCTGCGCATGGATTCCAAGGAATACACCGTCGCGGGCAAGGAACTGCGCGTCTCGGTCCTTGAAACCACCGCGCCCAAGCTGATCCTTGACCGCAAGGCCAGCCTGATGAACTCCATGACCGATGTCGCCAAGGAAGACGGCGCCGATCAGGTTCTGCTCTTCGTCGTCGACATCCTGCGCGAAGAAGCCACCCTTCTGGTCCCGAACGATCTGGTCAAGCAAATCGCCGAAGCCAGCTTTGGTTGCACCGTTTCGGGCGATACCGTCGTCCTGCCGGGCATCATGAGCCGCAAAAAGCAGATCATCCCGGCGCTGAAGATCTGATCCCTAGCGGGCAGCGGCCCCGCCGCTGCCCCTTTCCAAAGCCAAAGGACCAAGGCCATGACCCCAATCGACCCGTCCAGCCTTGGCACCATTTCCACCGAACAGATGTTGTCGATCTCGGGGCTGGAGTTCTTCCAGCGCGCCCTTGCGGGGGAATTTCCCGCCCCTCCGGTCTGCGCCGTCGCCAACATGCGTCTTGTCGAGGTCGCCAGCGGCAGGGCCGTCTGGGAATCCAGCCCGCCTGCGAATTTCATCAACCCGATGGGCGGCGTCCACGGCGGTTGGGCATTGACGGTGCTGGACAGCGCCCTTGGCTGCGCCGTCCATTCCGCCCTCCCCGCCGGCCGCGGCTATACAACGGTCGAGGTGAAAACCAACCTCACCCGCGCCCCCGTCGTTGGGGAAACCTATCGCTGCGAAGGCTCGGTCATCACCCTTGGCCGCTCGATCGGCACCGCCGAGGCCCGCATCACCGATGCCCAAGGCCGAGTTGTCGCTTTTGGCACCACCACTTGCCTGATCCTTGGCGGCTAGATACCAAACGGGTCTCAGATTTCGAACGGAAGCCCGCCCCGTGAACTCCACCTTTGTCTATGACTGCGAATTTCTGGCCATCGAAGGCTCGCTCCATCGCTTTTGGGTCGGCCCGGAAGACCCCGATCCGATTCTCGTTCAGATCGGCGTCGCCGAAATCGGTCTCGAACAGGATTATCCGATCCTCGACACGCTTCGCCTCTATGTCACACCACGCGACAGGTTCGGGAAACGTATCGCCCTTGACCCCTACCTCACCCAACTCACGGGTATCACCAACGACCAGATCGACAGCCACGGCCTTCCGCTTGCTCAGGCTCTCGAAAGGCTCAAGGATTTTGCCAAGGGCGGCAAACTCTGGTCGTGGGGGAAAGACGAGTTGAACATGGTTGCGATCAGTTGCTATGCAGCCGGCATCGCGCCCATGCTTCCCGCCACGCAATTCGGAAACATCCGTCAGGTCTTTCTGGGTGCGGGAATGCCACCCGACGATTTGCGGAAAACCAGCAGCGGGCGCCTTGCCGATTACTACCAGATCGACCACCCGCCCTTCTTTGCCCATGACGCCCTGGACGATGCGCTTTCCATTGCCTATGCGCTTCAGCATCAGTTGCGCTTGGGTAAGATCGCGGCTGATGACCTGACCTGAGCCGATCCGGGCTTTCCCATTTGCCCAAGGCAGGAACGCAGGCTACATCCTCTTGAACCCGTGTTTTTCCCTGAGACCACGGATGCAACACGGAAAAACCACGTCCATCACACGCTTTGCACACAGCCAGAAAGACCCTTTTATGACCCAAATCATTCGCGCGCTTTCTGAAATCGCAGGTCAGTATGACGCTTTGTTTTGCGACCTCTGGGGCTGTTTGCATAATGGCGTGGCGCCCTTTCCGGCGGCGGTCGCGGCCCTGCAAGGCTTTCGCGCAGGCGGCGGAAAAGTCATCCTTCTGACCAATGCACCGCGCCCAAAATCCAGCGTTGTCAGACAGTTGGAGAAGATGGGCCTGCCCCGCGACACATGGGATGACGTGGCCACTTCGGGCGATGCCGCGCAATACGCCATGCTGACCGGCGCCGTGGGACAGCGTGTCTACCACATTGGCGCGCCCAAGGATGAACCCTTCTTTACCGATTTTGAGGACGATATCGCCCATCTGGTCGCTGACGCAGGCATCACCCGCGTTCCGCTGGATGAAGCCGAAGGCATCGTCTGCACTGGCCTTGCGGACGATCTGACTGAAACGCCTGACGATTACCGGGCCAAGCTGTTGATGGGAAAGACTAAAGAGCTAAAGATGCTTTGCGCCAACCCTGACATCGTCGTCGATATGGGCGATAAGCGCCTGTGGTGCGCCGGGGCTTTGGCTCGGGATTACGAAGAGATGGGCGGCACCGCGCTCTACTTCGGAAAGCCACACCCGCCCGTCTATGACCTTGCCCGCCGCCGTCTGGGACTGGACGACCCGCGGATCCTTTGCGTTGGCGACGGCATCGCCACCGACGTGCAGGGTGGCGTGGCCGAGGGGCTGGATACGCTGTTTGTCTCGGGCGGGATCGCGACTGACCATTTCGGGCCTGATTCTGACAATCCGAACAAGGACTTGCTGGAAAAATGGCTCTCCGATCAGCAGCTTTCGCCCAGCTATACCATCGGCCACCTGCGGTGATTGCTGCGTCGCAGCAGTAACATTATTGCGCCTTTCGTCGCATATGTGAAAAATACTTGCGCAACGGAATTGCGCTGCGATGCAGCATTTGCTACTGTCTTGGCAGTCAGCAAACGGGAATCGCAATGATGTTGGACAATATGCCCCGCGGCACGATCTGCATCGAAGATCTGGAAATCGGCATGTCGCGCCACCTGACAAAGGTGGTCACGGATCGGGATATCGAGCTTTTCGCCGAAGTCTCGACCGACCGAAACCCGGTTCACCTTGACGACGCCTATGCCCAAGACACGATTTTCGAAGGCCGCATCGCCCATGGAATGCTGACTGCCGGCCTGATCTCTGCCGTCATTGGCGAACAGCTTCCCGGCCATGGTACTGTTTATCTTGGACAAACCCTGAAGTTCATGGCCCCCGTCCGCCCCGGCGACATGGTTCGCGCCGATGTCACGGTTTTGGCCATTGACCACGGCAAACGTCGGGTGACCCTTGAAACCACCTGTTCAGTCGGTAAAACACTGGTCTTGAAGGGTGAGGCCGTGGTGCTGGCACCCAGCCGCAAGTTCGACTGACGGGGCGATCGCCCCAGACCCGGGGTAGAATGCAATTACACCAGTCATGGCAGGACCTTAGCCCTGAAGCCCGCGGCACCTCATGCGCCATGGGCAACTTTGATGGCGTGCATCTGGGCCACCGCTCTGTCCTTGACCTTGCCCGGGGAACAGGCCCGCTTGGGGTGATTACCTTTGAACCCCATCCCCGTGAATTCTTTGCCCCCAAAGCCCCGCCCTTTCGCCTGATGAATGCCGAGGCCCGCGCCAATCGCTTGGCCAAGCTTGGTGTCGATCACCTCTTCGAGCTTCCCTTCGGACCAGAGCTTTCCTCGCTTAGCCCCGCAGAATTCGCGCGCGATGTCTTGGCCAAAGGTTTAGGCGTCTCGCGGGTCGTTGTCGGCTCTGACTTCTGCTTTGGCCGGGGCCGCAAGGGCACCGTTTCGGATCTGCAAGCCCTTGGCGCTGAATACGGATTTCAGGTGACGGTGGCCGAGCTTATCGCCCAGGCTGGCACGCCGATTTCCTCGACTGCCATTCGCATCGCCCTGTCCGAAGGCCGCCCTCGCGATGCAGCCGCCATGCTGGGCCATTGGCACCGGATCGAGGGCGAGGTGATCCACGGCGAAAAGCGTGGTCGCGAATTGGGCTTTCCCACGGCCAATATGTCCGTTGCTGGCCTGCATTTGCCAAAACTCGGTGTCTACGCGGTTTTGGTCGATGTCCTGACCGGGCCGCAAAAGGGCAGCTACCACGGCGCAGCAAGCCTTGGCGTGCGCCCGATGTTCGGGGAAAACACACCAAATCTTGAAACCTTCCTCTTTGATTTCAAAGGCGATCTTTACGGCCAGCACCTCTCGGTCGCGCTGGTTGATTACCTTCGCCCCGAGGTGAAATTCACCGGCCTGCCAGCCCTGATTGACCAGATGGATGCCGATTGCCTGCAGGCTCGCAGCCTTTTGGCGGCGCTGTAACCCCTTTTCTTTTCTCCACGAAAACGGCACGTTCCCGGCATGGAAAAGATGCGCCCCCGGTTCTGGGAAACGGTTCCCCTGAAAAAGATGAACGCCACCGAATGGGAGGCGCTTTGTGATGGCTGCGGCAAATGCTGCCTGAACAAGTTGGAATATGAAGATACGGGTGAGGTGGAATACACCCGCGTCGCCTGCAAATTGCTCGATTGCGACACCTGCCGCTGCACCCATTATGAAACGCGGCTGAACTATGTCCCTGAATGCGTGCAACTTTCGCCCAAGACCTTGCCGCGCATCGCTTATTGGATGCCCAAGACCTGCGCCTATCGCCTGCTTTTCAAAGGCGAACCGCTGCCCGACTGGCATCCGCTAGTAACGGGCAACCCAGACAGCACACACAAGGCCGGGCAATCGGCCATGGGCTGGGTAGTGTCAGAAACTGTCGTTCCCGAAGAAGACTGGGATGACTACGTGATTGAAGGGGGACTTTGATGTTCTTTGCATCCGACAACACCTCTGGCGCCTGCCCTGAAGTTCTGGCCGCAATCAACGCCGCGAATGATGGCTATGCCCGTGGCTATGGCGCCGATGAGATCATGGCCCGCGTCACTCGCCACCTGCGCGAGATTTTTGAGGCCCCCGAAGCTGTTGTGCATCTGGTGGCAACCGGAACGGCGGCCAATTCTTTGGCTCTGGCGACCCTTTCGCAACCTTGGCAGGGCATTTTCTGCCACCGCCACGCCCATATCGCCGAAGATGAATGCGGTGCGCCCGAGTTCTTTACGAACGGTTCCAAACTGGTGCTCGTAGAAGGCGATCATGGCAAGATGACGTCTGATAGCCTAGAGGCTGCTCTCGCCACCACGCAGCAAGGCGGTGTGCATGGCGTTCAGCGCGGCCCGGTTTCGATCACCAATGTGACCGAGGCTGGAACTGTCTACACCCCCACCGAGATCAAGGCCCTTACCGCGCGCGCCCGCTATTACGGCCTGTCCTGCCATCTTGATGGTGCACGCTTTGCCAATGCCTTGGCTGCCACGGGTGCAACAGCCGCCGAGATGACATGGAAGGCAGGCATTGATGCGGTCAGCTTTGGCGGCACAAAGAACGGCTGCATGGGCGTAGAAGCCGTTGTTTTCTTTGACCCGGCAAAGGATTGGGAATTCCAGCTTCGCCGTAAACGCGGTGGCCACCTGTTTTCCAAGAACCGGTTCTTGGCTGCACAGATGGAGGGCTATCTGGAAGACGGCGCTTGGATGCGACATGCCGCCCATGCCAATGATATGGCCGCGCGACTGGCCGTAGGCTTGGCTCAGATTTCCCATGTGGCGCAGTGGCATCCGGTTCAGGCCAATATGATGTTCCCCGAATGGGCTGAGGGCACGCATGAACGGCTGGAGAGCGCAGGCGCTGTCTATTACCGTTTCCCTGCCCCTTCTGGCCGAGAAGCTGCGCGTCTTGTCACGTCTTGGTCAACGACGGCTGAGGACGTAGATCGGTTCCTTGCTGCGTTCTAATCGCCTTAGCACGCAGCCCAATGCGCCTGAACGGTGGGCGCTACGGCCTTGGCATGGGTGATGGGCACCATATGACCCGCCCCGGGTACGACCAGTCTCTGGGCTTGCGGAATTCGACGGTCCAGTTCTTCCATGATGGCGTCAATGATGGGTGGACTGGCCCCACCTTCTACCAGCAGCACCGGCACGCCTAGGCTTTCAAGCCGCATAAATGCCAAGAGTCCTGCTGCGTCCTGCAACAGAACGGGATTTTGTGCGGCGATGTGGTGGATGCGGTCGATGATGTAGCGGCGCTGTCGTTCGGAAAGCTCGGAAAGCGCCTCTCCGCCCCCCCATGAGGCGTGGAAAAGCGCGGCGGCCTCTTCGCGTTTGCCCTCGTTCAACAGCCGGATAAAGGCCATGTGGCCCTCGTGAAACGGCGCAAACGCAGGATGGCCAGAGGCGCGGGCCGCCGCGAAAATCACCGGCTCTACCAAGACAAGGCTTCTGACCAGATCCGGTCGCTCCAGCGCAATACGAAGGGCGACTGTTCCGCCGAAGGAATGCCCCAAGAGGTCAATCGGCTTCCCGCCGCCTATCGCCTCGGCCAAGGAAATTGCGATACCGGTGGTCAGGCCGTGGATTTCTTGGACCCCGTCCCAATCCGGTGCGCGCCCATGTCCGGGCTGATCAAAGGCGGTAATCGTCACGCCTTGCAACAGGGCGGCAAGAGCAGACCACGCCCCGGCATGGGCCAGCGAACAATGGAGCGCCAAAACAGGGCGTTCGCCGCCCCTGTCCCACTGCCGGATCGGTGCGATGGCAGACAGGTCGGGCGTCACCCGTCAGATCTTTCCGGCAAGGTGAAGGTCCAGATCTTCCAGCCGATCCTGCCCCCAGAACTTCTCCTCACCCACGATGTAGAACGGCGCGCCAAAGACACCTCGGCTGACTGCCTCTTCCAAATTGTTGGCGTAGACATCCGCTGCGGTTAACATGCCGGAATCGGCCAAGTTTGGGTCAAACCCATGGGCGGCGAGGATGTCCTTTACCACGTCGTCTTCGGCAATGTTCTTTTCTTCGGCCCAGCAGGCGCGGGTAAAGGCATGAACCAGACCGCCCAGATCGCCGCCACCGGCCTTGGCCGCCGAGATGATGGCATAAGAGGAAGGCGCCGGGTTGGTGGGCCAGAACATCGGCTGAAGGTTGAGCTTCAAGCCGGCCTTGCGGCTTTGACGGCGCATCTCTTGCAGTCGATATTCCTTGCGGCTTTCGTGCCGGTTCGGCAGTCGAATACCCCCCGTGCGATCAAAGAGCGTAAAGACATCCATCGGCTTGTAGCTGATGGTTGCCCCGTGCTTCTGCGCGATTTCTTCCAACCGCGTCCCGGCAAGATATGTGAACGGGGAAACCGTCGAAAAAAAGTAATCAATATGCGGCATTTCTCGCCTCTCTCCCCCTTCGGTCAGGTTTGCAAGACCCTAGCCCGGTGATAAGCGGTGTCAACGTTTCGAATCCGTAGGCCCCCGGAGAGACCTCATGCCCGCCATAACCGAACCCAAGCTGATTTCCGGCAACGCAAACCTTGCGCTTGCCAAGTCCATTGCCCGCCGGATGTCGGTGCATCGCGGCATGTCCGTTGGACTGGTCGACGCGCGGGTCGAGCGGTTCAACGATCAGGAAATCTTTGTCGAGGTGTTCGAGAATGTGCGGGGTGAGGACATGTATGTCATCCAGCCGACCTCGAACCCGGCCAATGACAACCTGATGGAACTTCTGATCATGGTCGACGCCCTGCGCCGATCTTCGGCGGCCCGCATCACCGCCGTAATCCCCTATTTCGGCTATGCGCGCCAAGACCGTCGCGCCAAGGCCCGCACCCCGATTTCCGCCAAGCTGGTGGCGAACCTGATCGAGACCGCGGGCGTCGACCGCATCCTGACGCTGGACCTGCATGCCGCGCAGATTCAGGGCTTCTTCGATATTCCGGTCGACAACCTCTATGCCTCGCCAGTGTTCGCCCTGGATATCGAACATCACTTCCGCGGCCAGATGAGCGACCTGATGGTGATCTCGCCCGACGTGGGCGGGGTGGCGCGGGCGCGGGAACTGGCCAAGCGGATCAATGCGCCCCTCGCCATCGTCGACAAGCGTCGCGAAAAGGCGGGCGAAGTTGCGGGCATGACGGTCATCGGCGACGTGACCGGCAAGAAATGCATCATTGTCGACGATATTTGCGACACCGCCGGCACGCTGTGCAAGGCCGCCGAAGTGCTGATCGAGAACGGCGCGACCGAGGTCCATTCCTATATCACCCACGGCGTCCTGTCCGGCCCGGCGATTGAGCGGGTCCGCAATTCGGTCATGAAATCGCTGGTCATCACCGACTCGATCGACCAGGGCGACAAGCTGAAAGACGCGCCAAATATCCGCGTCGTCCCCACCGCCCCGATGTTCGCCCAGGCGATCCTGAACATCTGGAACGGAACGTCCGTTTCCAGCCTCTTTGAGACCGAAACCCTCGTCCCGATCTATGAAGGCATGTATCAGCGCGGCTGATGGCAGAAAGCGTCCCCGACGGGAACGCTTTTTTGACTCAATAAAATCAATATCTTACAGGCGGGGATTTAGGATTTCTTAATCCTTTCACCCTATTCGATTTCCCAGTCGTCCTCATCCACCACAGGTCCAATCGCCATCCAGTCGGCGCGGACGCGGGCAATACGGGTATCGGACCATGTCTTGAACACAAGGTGAAATTCGGTGGTCGTGATGTTTTCGGCCGAGATGTCGGCGCGGGCATTAGTCTGGTTGTCGGTATCCCACATCGACAGCGAGACATGCACCATCGGCGGTTCACGAAAGGGCTCTTTGAAACCAACGATATGACGGCTTTCGCGATCCCCGTCGCCCGTCCACATCACGCCGCCATTCACGAAATCCGAAAACAAGACCCGCGAGCCTTGTTGAATACCAATACTTCCCGCTGAAAATTTCCGCATTATCCCTGCCTCTCCTTCCGCTTCTTGCGAGAAATCCGAAAAAAAACAAGTGGTATTCCGGATACTTCTTCCAGGCCAGCACCGCCGAAGGCATCGGTGCGGAACAGGCCGGTCGCAAAACAAAAGGCCCCAGCAATGCCGGGGCCTTTTGAAATTTCGGTCATCGGGGCCTTAGTGGCCAGCCTGTTCCTTGAGCGCAAGGATGTCGGCAACCATCTTGTCTGCCATATCCTTGTCTTCGGGCAAGGCGATCGAGGCCAGTTCGCGGGCTTCCGCAAGAATGGCGTCCATCATCGTGCCCGAGGCTTCCTCGACTGGAACCGCACGTTCGGCCAGAACCGTCACGCCCGTTGCGTTGATCTCGGCGAAACCGCCGGTCACCACATAGGACTTGGTCCCTTCCGAAGATACGGCCCGAAGGATGCCGGGACGCAGGGTGGTGATGGTGGGGGCATGCCCCTCCATCGCCGTCAGGTCGCCATCGGCGCCGGGGATCTGAACCTCGGATGCCTGAACCGACGCAAGGCGCCGTTCGGGGCTGACGAGGTCGAACTGAACTCCCATGGTTCCTCCTTAGGCCGCAGCTGCTGCGAGCTTGGCGGCCTTGGCTTTCACTTCTTCGATGTCGCCAACCATGTAGAAGGCGGCTTCCGGCAGGTGGTCATATTCGCCATTCACCACGGCCTTGAACGAGGCGATGGTCTTTTCCAGCGGAACCTGAACGCCGTCCGAGCCGGTGAAAACCTTGGCCACGTCGAAGGGCTGCGACAGGAAGCGCTGGATCTTGCGGGCGCGGGCCACGGTCAGCTTGTCCTCTTCCGACAATTCGTCCATGCCGAGGATGGCGATGATGTCCTGCAGCGACTTGTAGCGCTGGAGGATACCCTGCACCTGACGGGCGACGTTGTAATGCTCTTCGCCGATCACGGCCGGGTCGAGCAGACGCGAGGTCGAGTCGAGCGGGTCCACGGCCGGGTAGATGCCGAGTTCCGAGATGGCGCGCGACAGAACGGTCGTGGCGTCGAGGTGGGCGAAGGAGGTTGCCGGAGCCGGGTCTGTAAGGTCGTCGGCCGGAACGTAGATCGCCTGCACCGAGGTGATCGAGCCGTTCTTGGTCGAGGTGATGCGTTCCTGCAGCGCGCCCATGTCGGTGGCCAGCGTCGGCTGGTAACCCACGGCCGAAGGGATACGGCCGAGCAGAGCCGACACTTCCGAGCCAGCCTGGGTGAAGCGGAAGATGTTGTCGACGAAGAACAGAACGTCGGTACCGGACTGGTCGCGGAACTGTTCGGCCAAGGTCAGACCGGTCAGAGCGACGCGAGCACGGGCTCCCGGAGGCTCGTTCATCTGGCCGTAAACCAGGGCCACTTTCGATTCCGACAGGTTATCGATCTTGATAACGCCGGATTCGATCATTTCGTGATAGAGGTCGTTGCCTTCACGGGTCCGTTCACCAACACCGGCGAACACGGAGAAGCCCGAGTGCACCTTTGCGATGTTGTTGATCAGTTCCATGATGAGAACGGTCTTGCCCACGCCGGCGCCGCCGAACAGGCCGATCTTACCGCCCTTGGCGTAAGGAGCCAGCAGGTCGATAACCTTG
Organism: Thioclava sp. FR2; assembly: GCF_051200875.1. Lineage (GTDB taxonomy): Bacteria > Pseudomonadota > Alphaproteobacteria > Rhodobacterales > Rhodobacteraceae > Pseudotabrizicola. Next base: position 3,632,518 of record NZ_CP195191.1, on the reverse strand, counting down.
ATGCCGGTCACGAGAACCTGGCTTTCGGTCGACTGAGCGGCGAAGTCAGGAGCAGGCTGGTGGATGGCGCGGGTTTCTTTCGCGTCAACCGGGCCCTTTTCGTCAACGGGCTCGCCGATCACGTTCAGGATGCGGCCAAGGGTTGCGTCGCCGACCGGAACCGAGATCGGTGCGCCAAGGTCTTTCACCGGGGCGCCGCGAACGAGGCCTTCGGTTGCGTCCATAGCGATGGTACGGACGGTATTTTCGCCAAGGTGCTGGGCCACTTCAAGGACCAGACGCTTGCCGTTGTTGTCGGTTTCAAGTGCGTTCAGAATCGCGGGAAGCGCGCCTTCGAACTGCACGTCCACGACGGCGCCGATGACCTGGGTCACCTTGCCGGCCGCGGCAGCTGCTTTCGGTGCTTTTGCCATTGTTCAGTCTCCGGTTCGTCAGAGCGCCTCGGCGCCCGAAATGATTTCGATAAGCTCTTTGGTGATCGAGGCCTGGCGGCTGCGGTTGTACTGGATGGTGAGCTTGTTGATCATGTCACCCGCGTTACGGGTGGCGTTGTCCATCGCACTCATCCGGGCGCCCTGTTCAGAGGCGCCGTTTTCCAGCAGAGCGGCAAAGATCTGCGTCGCCACACCGCGCGGCAGCAAGTCGGCGAGGATCGCCTCTTCCGAAGGTTCGTAATCGTAAAGCGCCGGGGCGACTTCACCATCGAACTTGGCCGGAATGATCTGCTGTGCTGTCGGGACCTGAGAGATCACCGACTGGAAGCGGTTGAAGAAGATCGTGGCAACGTCGAATTCGCCAGCTTCGAACCGCGCGAGGATGTCGCGCGCGATCCCTTGGGCATTCGCATAACCCAGACGCTTTACTTCCGACAGGTCGACGTGACCCACGAAATATTGCGACAGGTCACGGCGGAGCTGTTCGCGGCCCTTCTTGCCGACGGTGAGGATTTTCACCGTCTTGCCAGCGGCCAGCAACTCGTTCGCGCGGGCCTTGGCCAGACGCACGATGGTCGAGTTGAAGCCGCCGCAAAGGCCGCGTTCCGCGGTCATGACGACCAAGAGATGCACCTGGTCCTTGCCCGTGCCAGCCAGAAGCTTGGGCGCGGATTCGGACTGGCCGACGCCAGCTGCCAGCCCCGCCATCACGGCATTCATCCGTTCGGCGTAGGGGCGGGCGGCCTCGGCGGCCTCTTGCGCGCGGCGAAGTTTCGCCGCGGCAACCATCTGCATGGCCTTGGTGATCTTCCGCGTGTTTTTCACGCTTCCGATCCGGTTTTTCAGGTCCTTAAGGCTGGGCATATCCCTGTCCTTTCAGAACGATCAAGCGAAGGTCTTGGCGAATTCAGCGATAGCCGATTTCAGCTTTTCTTCGTCTGCGCCCTTGATTTTCGGGTCAGCGTTGGTCAGCCACTCGAGGATGTCCTTGCGCTGGTTGCGCAGGAAGGCCAAGAGGCCAGCTTCGAAACGGCCCACGTCCTTGACGGCAACCTTGTCGAGGAAGCCAGCGGTACCAGCGTAGATCACGCAGACGATTTCTGCGTTGGTCAGCGGCGAATACTGCGGCTGCTTCATCAGTTCGGTCAGGCGGGCACCGCGGTTCAGCAGGGCCTGGGTCGAGGCGTCGAGATCCGAACCGAACTGGGCGAAGGCGGCCATTTCGCGGTACTGAGCGAGCGACAGCTTAACCGGGCCAGCCACGGTCTTCATGGCGTTGGTCTGAGCCGACGAACCCACGCGAGACACCGACAGACCGGTGTTCACGGCAGGACGGATGCCCTGATAGAACAGTTCGGTTTCAAGGAAGATCTGGCCGTCGGTGATCGAGATCACGTTGGTCGGAATGAAGGCCGACACGTCGCCGCCCTGGGTTTCGATGATCGGCAGAGCGGTCAGCGAACCGGCGCCGAAATCTTCGTTCAGCTTTGCCGAACGTTCCAGCAGACGCGAGTGCAGGTAGAAAACGTCGCCCGGATAGGCTTCACGTCCCGGCGGACGACGCAGAAGCAGCGACATCTGACGGTAAGCAACAGCCTGCTTCGACAAGTCATCATAGATGATCAGGGCGTGGCGGCCGTTGTCGCGGAAGAATTCCGCCATTGCGGTTGCCGAGTACGGTGCGAGGAACTGCATCGGAGCCGGGTCCGAAGCGGTCGCAGCAACGACGATGGTGTAGTCGATGGCGCCGGTTTCTTCGAGCTTCTTCACCAGCTGGGCAACGGTCGAACGCTTCTGACCCACGGCGACGTAGATGCAGTACAGCTTCTTCGATTCGTCGTCGCCAGCAGCGTCGTTGTACGACTTCTGGTTCAGAATGGTGTCGAGAGCCACGGCGGTCTTGCCGGTCTGACGGTCGCCGATGATCAATTCGCGCTGGCCACGGCCAACCGGGATCATAGCGTCGACGGCCTTGAGGCCAGTTGCCATCGGTTCGTGAACCGATTTACGCGGAATGATGCCCGGAGCTTTGACGTCTGCGACGCGACGCTCGGAAGCAGCGATCGGGCCTTTGCCGTCGATCGGGTTGCCAAGGCCGTCAACAACGCGGCCCAGAAGGGCGTTGCCAGCCGGAACGTCCACGATGGACTTGGTGCGCTTGACGGTGTCGCCTTCTTTGATGTCCTGGTCCGAACCGAAGATAACGACACCGACGTTGTCGATTTCGAGGTTCAGGGCCATCCCGCGGATACCGCCGGGGAATTCCACCATTTCACCAGCCTGAACATTGTCGAGGCCATGAACGCGGGCGATACCGTCGCCAACGCTCAGCACACGACCGACTTCGGCCACTTCGGCGTCTTTGCCGAAGTTCTTGATCTGCTCCTTGAGGATCGCAGAGATCTCAGCAGCCTGGATTCCCATCACCCAACCTCTTTCATTGCATTCTGGAGAGCCGCGAGCCGCGCCTTGACCGACGTGTCGATCATGGTCGAGCCCAGCTTGACGACAAGGCCGCCGATGAGGGATTCATCGACAGCGGTTTTCAGTTTCACGTCCTTGCCGACACGCGCTTTCAGCGTCGCGGCGAGTTTCTTGGCCTGATCGGCCGAGAGTTCAGCAGCCGAAGTGACTTCGGCAGTGACTTCACCCTTGTCCTCGGCAATGCGGGCGGCCAGATCGGCCAGCATTTGCGGCAGAACGAACAGGCGGCGCTTGGAGGCCATCAATTGCAGGGTGTTTGCGACGAGGTCCGAGACCTTCATCTTGGCGGCCACGGCGCCGATGGCGCGGGCCTGATCTTCGCGGCTGACGACCGGCGAGGCGATCAGCGATTTCAGATCGGCGGAGGCGTCGAGTGCCGCTGCGAGGGCATCGGTATCGGCTTCCAGCGCCTTAAGGGCTTTGGCCTCTTTAGCGAGGTCGAACACGGCGGCCGCGTAACGCGCAGCGATGCCGGAGGAGATCGAAGCAGTTTCGGACACGACAACCCTTCCGTAGTTTAGGCCAGTTTTGCAAAACCCACCCGTCGGCCTTGAAAGGTCGTTCGCAGGGAAATGCGTCTGGAATTCGGCGCGTCTCTAGCAGAGGTAGGGCAACCCCGCAACCGTATTGGTCAGCAAATCGTGAACGTTTCGCGCAAGTATTTGGCAGTGTTAGCGCTGCTGCAGCAAGGGTGCGACGCTTTGAAGCCGCTGAAGCGCCCTTGGATCAGCGGGAAGAGCGGGAATCGTTCGCGAATTTGGCGAAGCGATGAGTAGGCCGACTTGGCCCCCGAAACTGTCGCCAAACGGGAAACGAGCGTTTCGAATTGCTGGGTATATTCGCGGGTCGTGGTGAGCCATGATACCAACAGAGCCCTTATCTGCCCCAAGTGTGCGTCATGCTGGAATTTCTGATTTGGCCTTTGTTCTTCGCCGGTGCGCTGACTTATTCGCTGCTTAATGACGGTGATGACTCGGGCAGCGGTGGAGACAGTGATCCTCCCCCCGAGACACCTACGACGGAAGAGGACCTGATTGATCGGTTTGGCGAGGTATTGGCTGATTGGGATGGCCAGCAGTTACGTGAGGGAACTGCGGGCGCTGACAGTCTGACCGGAACCGACGGTGGGGATTATATCATTGGCGGCACGGGGGCCGATACGCTTGCGGGTGGCGCGGGCAATGATGTGTTGGACCATGATTTTTCCGGGCCGCAAGGGAACCATCCGCAAGACACATGGTATGACGATGGCAACGCTGACAGCCTTTCAGGCGGGGCGGACGATGATGTCTTGCGAAGCGGATCAGGCGATACGGTGTCGGGCGGCGAAGGTGCGGACCGGGTGGACCATTTCGTGGATCGTGATCCGACGGTCAGCGGTGACGGGTTTGCCGATTACGACGCGCTGCGGCTGGAGGATTTCACCTCGGGCGAGGATCAGTTGAACATCACTCTGGATCTGGAGGACGACTCGGCACCGGGGGAAAATTACCTGCCACGGGTCGAATTGCGGACGGGAACAGACGGAGAGATTGAGATCTGGGCAAGTGTCGCGCGGTATCTGACAGGTGCTCATACCGGAACGGGGGAAGAAGTGGTGTCTCCCTTTATGGTCGCCAGTCTTGCAGCAGGATCGACCATTGCACTGGCAGACATCAATGTGGCGGTGTTCTGGAACGAGGTCAGTTAAGCCCTTCGCCGGACTGGCGTGGCGAAGGCACGGCCTGCCCCACGCCTTCGAGAATTCGGAGCGGTTTGCGAACGGCTTGGACCAGCACGCCGCGAGTTGGGGCAAACACCTGCTTTGAGGCCTCGACCATCAGCACACCACCTACCAGCCAAGGCACCCGGCGCCCGATACGTTCCCAATAGTCGGCGGTCCGCAGCCAGAAGCGGCTGGATGAGGGGGGCGCAAAGAGAGCCGCCACAGCGCGTTCCGGAGTGAAACCTTGGCGCTTCAATTGCGCCTCAAGCTGGCCAAGGCTGTAGGGGCGGCCAAAGCCAAAGGGCGTGCCGTCGCGGCGAGACCACAGGCCCGAGCGGTTGGGAACGATGAACATGGCGCGACCACCGGGGCCAAGGACGCGGTAAGCTTCTTCCAGAACATGGCTGGGCTGTTCCGAGGTCTCCAGCCCGTGCATCAAGACCAGCCGATCGACCAAGCCAGTCGGCAGCGGCCAAGAGGTTTCTTCACAGAGGACCGAAACATTCTCCATCCCTGCGGGCCAAGGCATCACCCCTTGCGGGCCGGGCATCAGGCCGACGACGCGCCGCGCCTCGGCCAGATAGGGGCGCAGGAGAGGCACAGCAAAACCGAAGCCTGCAACAGTGTGGCCAGACATCGGTGGCCACATCTGGACCATTTGATCACGAATTGCACGCTGCGCCACACGACCAAGTTGGGTGCGGTAGTAAAAGCTGCGAAGGTCAAGCACGTCGAGGTGCATCAGATCTGGGCCTCAAAAGCGTTGGCGTGAAGATGGGCTGTTTCAGGTATCGCATCAAGAGCTTATGCGGCGCTGCAGTAACTCGCTGGTGTCAAAATGGCCGGCACTGAAGGGCCGGGATCGGCCTATCCCCTCCCCAATTCGCGTTTACAGGTCGCGGTTTGGACCATTAGGCTCTGTCGAACGGACAATGATTTTCAGCCGATCTTTTCAATCTGCCAAAGGAATTTTAGCGATGCGCAGAACCTTGCTACTTGCCTGTTCGGCCCTGATATCCCTGCCCCAATCTGCGGTCGCGGCGGATTGCCTTGAGGAAATTCGCGGCCTTTTTATCGGCGGCCCGATGGACCCTTTCCTTCGCCCGAACTGGCACCAAGTCACGATCCTTGTCCATCCGGACGGCTCTACAAGCCCGATGAGCGATGTGCTTTGGGACGGGCCGGTGAAGTCCCGAAACTGCTATCCGGGGGGCTGTGCGATGTCGATCGGTTCGCAAAGCTGGACCGCGCCGGGACCGGATGGCCCGTGGACCGAAGGGACAGACCCCTATTCTGGCGTTGATCCCGAGACCTTTGCGAGACAGACAACAGAGCGTCACGCAGCCTCGATCAGCGCGGCGGAATGTTTGGGCGAAGTTGATCTGGACGGCCGCCCCATGCTGGCCTACCGTTTCATCTCACGGACCGAACCGAATGAATTCGGGGCATGGTGGGGCGGCGATCATAGCCTGTGGCTCGATCCCGCAACGCACCATCCGGTCCGCATTGAACTTGCCGGCTTTCACGGAAGCTGGGCGCCAGAGCCGTCAAAAGACCTTCAGGTCACGACGACTGAGATAGATGAGACGATCCGCCTGGTCCCGCCAAATTGACTGCTGGTCAGAAACAAGAAAGAGGACGAGAATTGCCTTTGGAACTTGTGACGATCCCCTGCCTTAAAGACAACTACGTCTTTCTTTTGCACAATCCCAAAACGGGCGAGACGGCAGTGGTTGATGTGCCAGAGGCCCCACCGATTTTGTCGGCCCTCCGCGAGAGGGGCTGGACGCTGACCGATATTCTTTTGACCCATCACCATTGGGATCACATCGACGGTGTTGCCGATCTTGTGGAAGCAACCGGGGCGAAAGTGACCGGAGCCGAGGCTGACCGCCATCGTCTGCCGCCGCTGGACCGTTCCGTCAAAGACGGCGATACGCTTTCGATCTGCGATTGCCCGGTGGAAATTCTGGACGTGTCCGGCCACACCGTGGGCCATATCGCCTATTCCCTTCCGGCCGAGAAGCTGGCCTTTACTGGTGACAGCCTGATGGCGGGCGGCTGCGGGCGCTTGTTCGAAGGCACACCTGCCCAAATGTGGCAAAGCCTGTCGAAACTGGCCGCTTTGCCAAGCGATACGCTGATTTGTTCGGGGCATGAATATACCGCTTCGAACCTGCGTTTCGCGCTGACCCTTGAACCCGACAATCCTGATCTTATCTTGCGGAATACCCGGGTGACGGAGGCGCGCGCCAAATCCGAACCGACGGTGCCATCGCTTTTGAGTGAAGAGTTGGCCACCAACCCGTTTCTACGGGCGGGTCTTTCCAGCCTGAAGGCCGCAGTTGGCATGGAAAATGCCAACGATGCCGAAAGCTTTGCAGAAATTCGGGCCCGAAAGGACAAGTTCTGAGCGTGGTTTGCCCAAGACGCGTTCACTTTTAGTGTGAGAAATCTCACAAACCACAATTGGGTGATAATTCCTCTTGAAGTGCGGCAAATAAAACCGAAATTTAAGAGTATGAGGCCACGGTTGGTACGGCCCTCTCGAAGAAGGCCGCACCTGCCCCGAAGAACAGGAGCACGAAAGAGTGCCTTCGTTTTCGACCACACTCGAGCAAGCCATCCATGGCGCACTGGCCCTTGCCAATGCCCGTCGTCATGAACTCGCAACCCTTGAACATCTGCTTCTCGCCCTGATCGACGAGCCTGACGCCGCGCGCGTCATGAAAGCCTGCTCGGTCAACTTGGACGAGTTGCGGAAAACGCTGACCGATTTCATCGACGACGACCTGTCGACCCTTGTGACCGATGTCGAAGGGTCTGAGGCCGTCCCAACCGCAGCTTTCCAGCGGGTGATCCAGCGCGCGGCCATCCATGTGCAGTCTTCGGGCCGCAATGAGGTGACCGGTGCGAATGTGCTGGTGGCGATCTTTGCCGAGCGGGAATCGAATGCAGCCTATTTCCTGCAAGAACAGGATATGACCCGCTATGACGCTGTGAACTTTATCGCACACGGCGTGGCGAAAGATCCTTCCTATGGGGAAAGCCGCCCGATCACCGGCGCGGAAGAACATCAGGAAACGCCAAAGGCCGAGGCCGGAGAGGCCAAGGAATCCGCGCTGTCGAAATATTGCGTGGATCTGAACGTAAAGGCGCGGAAGGGCGATGTTGATCCGCTGATCGGCCGCGAGTCCGAGGTGGAGCGCTGCATTCAGGTGCTGTGCCGCCGCCGCAAGAACAACCCGCTTTTGGTGGGCGATCCGGGCGTGGGCAAGACGGCAATTGCCGAAGGCTTGGCGTGGAAGATCATCAAGAAAGAGGTACCCGAGGTTCTGGCCGGGGCAACGATCTATAGCCTTGATATGGGGGCGCTGCTGGCCGGCACCCGCTATCGTGGCGATTTCGAGGAACGTCTGAAAGCCGTGGTCAAAGAGATGGAGGATCACCCAGATGCGATCCTGTTCATCGACGAGATCCACACGGTCATCGGTGCGGGCGCAACTTCTGGCGGTGCGATGGATGCCTCTAACCTGCTGAAGCCCGCACTTCAGGGCGGCAAACTGCGGACGATGGGCTCGACCACCTACAAAGAGTTCCGTCAGCATTTCGAAAAGGATCGGGCTTTGTCGCGCCGGTTCCAGAAGATCGACGTGAACGAACCCTCGATCCCGGATGCCATCAAGATCCTGCAAGGGTTGAAACCGCATTTCGAGGCCCATCACGACCTGCGCTATACGGCCGATGCAATCAAATCTGCGGTCGAATTGGCTGCGCGTTATATCAATGATCGTAAGCTGCCTGACAGCGCGATTGACGTGATCGACGAGGCAGGTGCCGCACAGCATCTGGTCACCGAGTCAAAGCGCCGCAAGACGATTGGGACCAAGGAGATCGAGGCCGTCGTGGCCAAGATCGCCCGCATCCCTCCGAAGAATGTCTCGAAGGACGATGCAGAAACCCTGCGCGATCTGGAAAAGACGCTGAAGCGCGTGGTCTTCGGTCAAGACAAGGCCGTTGAGGCCCTGTGTTCGGCCATCAAGCTGGCGCGGGCTGGCCTGCGCGAGCCGGAAAAGCCGATTGGCAACTATCTGTTTGCAGGCCCCACGGGCGTCGGCAAGACGGAAGTGGCCAAGCAACTGGCCTCGTCCTTGGGCGTGGAACTGTTGCGCTTTGACATGTCGGAATACATGGAAAAGCACGCGGTTTCGCGGTTGATCGGCGCGCCTCCGGGCTATGTCGGCTTTGATCAGGGCGGCATGCTCACCGATGGCGTCGACCAACACCCGCATTGCGTCCTTTTGCTGGACGAAATGGAGAAGGCGCACCCGGATGTCTACAACATCCTTCTGCAGGTGATGGACCACGGCAAGCTGACTGACCATAACGGCCGGACAGTGGATTTCCGCAACGTGATCCTGATCATGACGTCGAACGCGGGGGCCTCTGACATGCAGAAAGCCGCGATCGGCTTTGGGCGCGACCGGAGAACGGGCGAAGACACGGCCGCGATTGAGCGGACCTTCACGCCCGAATTCCGCAACCGTCTGGATGCCGTGATCTCCTTCGCGCCGCTGGCCAAGGAAACCATCTTCCAGGTGGTCGAAAAGTTCGTGCTGCAGCTTGAGGCCCAGTTGATGGATCGCGGGGTGCATATCGAACTGACGCCAGAGGCCGCGACGTGGCTGGGTGACAAAGGCTATGATGACAAGATGGGCGCACGTCCTTTGGGCCGCGTGATCCAAGAGCACATCAAAAAGCCTTTGGCCGAAGAACTCCTGTTTGGCCGTCTGGTAAAGGGTGGGGTCGTGACCGTGAAGGTCAAAGACGATGCGATTGCCCTCGAAATCGAGGAACCGCAAAAGCCGCGCCTGACGGGTTCTAAGCCTCCGCTCCTGACGGCCGAATGATCCGGACAGTTCTGGTTCTGATGCTGGCCCCCGCTTCGGCGGGGGCCTTTTCCATGGAATGGCCCATAGACTGCACCTTGGAGGAAACCTGTCATATTCAGCAGTATATGGACCGCGATCCATCCACCACTTTCGCCGACTTTACCTGTGGCCCGCTCAGCTATGATACGCATAGGGGCACCGACATCGCCTTGTCTTCGCTTGCGGCCATGCGCAAAGGTGTCATGGTCCGGGCCGCAGCATCCGGCGTGGTCAAGGGCCTTCGAGACGGGATGGAGGATATCTCGATCCGCGCCACGAATGCCCCCAAAATCGAAGGTCGCGAATGCGGTAACGGCTTGGTCATCGACCACGGCGATGGCTGGGAAACGCAATACTGCCATATGGCCAAGGGCAGCCTGCGCCATTCTGTGGGTGCGAAGATAACTGCCGGAGAGGGGCTTGGTCTTGTTGGTCTATCTGGCAACACCGAATTCCCGCATTTGCATGTCTCGGTTCGCCATAACGGGATTGAGATTGATCCTTTTGATCCAGACGGAGCCGCCAAATGTGGCGAGGGGCCCGAGGCTCCGCTCTGGTCTGACCCTATCCCCTATCAACCCGGCGGACTGATCGCTATCGGCCTTTCCGATGCGGTGCCGTCGTGGGAGGCGATCAAGGAAAGCCTGCCCATTCCCACCCCAGACCGCAACGCCCCCGCGCTTGTCCTTTGGGTCCATTATTTTGGCAACCACGCAGGCGACACCCTGCGCCTGACCTTGACTGGCCCCAGTGGCCGTACCCTCTTCACTGAAGACGTGATCCTTGAGCGCACACAGGCACAGGGCTTTCGCGCCGTCGGGCGCAAACAGCGGCAGGCCATTCCTGCTGGGGATTACAGCATTTCCGCGGTGCTGCTGCGCGGGGGCATCGAGATCGACCAACGCGCAACCAGCGTCCCGCGCCGCTGATTGCCCCTTTATCTTGGCTCAAATATCCCGAGGGTCAGCGTTTTGGCCGTGGCCAAAACGCGAAAAGGGGGCAGAGCCCCCTTGCCCGCAATTGCCAATTTCAGCGCTCGGTCAGTTTCAACTCGATCCGGCGGTTCTGGGCGCGGGCAGCTTCACTGTCCCCATCGGCCACAGGGCGATATTCGCCAAAGCCGGTCGCCGCCATCCGGTCGGGCGGAAAGCCCAGCTCGTCCTGCATGAACCGCACCACCGACAGCGCCCTCGCCTGCGACAGTTGCCAATTGTCGGCAAACTCGCCCGCGCCAGACAGCGGCACGTTGTCAGTGTGACCGTCGACCCGAATGATCCAATCAATGCCTGCCGGGATTTCCGCACGGACATCGTTCAAAATCTCCACGACCCCGGCGATTTGGGCACGGCCTTCTGGGGCAAGATCGGCCGATCCGGGATTGAATAGAACCTCTGACGAAAAGACGAAACGATCGCCCACCACGCGCACACCCTCACGTCCGCTCAAGAGCCGGGACAACTCGCCGAAAAATTCGCTGCGGAATTTTTCAAGGTCTGCATTGGCGGCTTCCAGACGCTTACGTTCGGCCTCTTCCAATTCGGCGCGGCGACGTTGTTCGACCGCGACCTGCGCCAAGGCTGCGTTCAACTGATTGCCAAGCGATTCAAGCTGCACCTTGGCTTCCGCGTCGCGGTCGGCTGACGCATCCAGAACCGCCTGAAGTGAGCCAAGCTGCGCGCGAAGTGCCGCGATCTGTTCGTTCAGCAGGGCTACTTTCTTTGATGCCTCGACAACCTTTGCCTGCTCTTCGGTGAGCGCCTTCTCGGCAGCCGCAAGAACCGCATCCCGACGCTCTTTATCGGTCAGATTGGCGGCGGCGGCTTCGGCGGCTTTTGCTGCCTCGGTCTGTGCAGCGGCCAAAAGGATAAGTGTTTCTTCGGCCTTTTTGCGCTGGTCTTCCAAGGCCAGTGTCATTGCTGTCAGTTCCGTGTCGGAATTCTTCAGTCGCTCGCGCAATGCTTCCAAGGCCGCAGCATCGGCCAGCCTTGCGGCCTCTTCCTCGGTCAGGGCAGCTTCGGCCTTTGCCAGATCTGCCTTTGCGGTGGCCAATTCGGCGGCAGTGGACTCCGCCCCTGCGGCTTTGGTCCTGAGGTCTGCAAGCAGGGCTTCCAGCGCCTCACGCCGAGCGGCGGCAAGACGAGCGGCTTCGGCGCCCGCGTCAATCTCATCCCGCGCTTTGGCAAGGGCAAGATCCAGCGCCTCTTTCTCGGTAATCAGGCGCGCTTGCGCGGCTTCCAGATCGGCGACGGTTGCCGCCAGACCTTCCGCCTTGGCCGAGGCTTCGTCGCGCTGCCCTTCCGTTGTCACAAGCCGGGTGGTCAAGCTGGCCACTTCGGCCCGTGCAGCATCGCGTTCGGCCAGAAGGCTTGCTACCTGCGCCTCGAAACTGGCAATCCGGCCTTGCGCGGCGGTCAACTCGCCTTCGCGCTCCGCAAGATCGCTGGTCAAGCCGGCAATCACGCTGTCCTGCCGTTCGCCTTCGGCCCGCGCCGCCGCAAGGCCGGCGGTCAATGATCCGATCTCTTCTTGCAGGGACGAGACCTTGTCGCGCTCAAGACCAAGGGCATCGGCCAAGCTTGCGACCTGCGCGGTCAGGCTGTCCAACTCATTGTCCTGTGTGGAAATAGTTTCCTGCAGGACAGATTGCATGACGGTGAAGATGGTCAGAACGAACATCAAGACCATCAACAGCGTCGTGACCGCGTCGACAAAGCCCGGCCAGATGATCGAGGAATCGCGGCGGCGGGACAGGCCCATGGCTTAGCGCCCCACGCCGGTGCGGGCGAGTTGGCGGACGGCGGCAGTCAAGGCCGTGAGGTCAGCGCGCAGATCGGCGATACTTTCTTGCCGTCCGGCCGCGATTTCTTCCAAAATCCTCAGAAGTTGGACATCGATCGACCGCAAGCGCATCCGCGCCTCGGCATCTGAGGATAGCCCTCCCTCCGCATCTCCCATGGCACGGACGAGGCGTTCCTGGCTGTCAGCGATACGAGACAGAACGGCCGTCTGCCCTGCCTCTGCCTCCATCTTGCCTGCGACGGCGGTGATGGCTTTGGTCAGTTCGGTCAGTCTTTGATCGGTTGCTTCGCGGGCCGTTTCGGCCTGAATGACCAGCGTCTGCATGATTTCCATTTGTTCGACCATGCGGTCGAGAACAGCCGTCACACCTGCGCCATCGCCTTCGCCTTCGGCTCCGGCATAGCCAAGACGGGTGATCGACGAGAGCCATTCTTCGAGTTCCCGGTAAAAGCGGTTTTGGCCATGACCAGCGAAAAGTTCCAACAACCCGACGACAAGCGACCCAGCGAGGCCAAGCAGCGAGGAGGAAAACGCCGTGCCCATGCCGCCCAACTGCGCCTCCAGCCCGCCCATCAGTTTCGAAAAGACGGCAAGGCCGCTTTCGCCTTCTGTAGGGGCCAGCGAGCGGATCGTTTCTACCACGGCAGGAACGGTGGTCGCCAGACCGTAAAAGGTGCCCAAAAGACCAAGAAAGATCAGCAAGTTGGTCAGATAGCGCGTGATGTCACGGGCTTCGTCGATCCGGGTTGCTACAGATTCAAGGATCGACCGCGAGGACGAGGCCGAGATATGGGCTTGCGATGACCCGCGCGACCGCAAAAGCGAGGCAAGAGGCGCCAAGAGGCGCGGCGGGCGGGTGATTTCATGGCCCGGCACATTCTGGGCAAAGCCTTCGATCCAACTGACCGATTGCATCAGGATAAGCACCTGCCAAAAGCAGGTCAGCACACCCAGAACAAAGATTACGCCAATAAAGCCGTTCAGCCAGAGGTTCGACAGAAACACTTCTGCGACTTGACCATGGATCAGCCAGCCGCCAGCGGCGACAAGGGCCGCCACGACCAACATCGTCACGATTTGCTGGATGGGTTGGCTAAAGATCGCCGCGGCGCGCACGCGCGCCGTCCCCTTTGCCCCGGCCTTCAAATTTTCCATCAGGCGCTGCCTGCCCGTTGTTCTGCTCGGACCAAGAATAAGCGACAGTCAGGCGAAAATCCAAGTGCCGCCTGCGTCAGACGCGTGAAAAATACTGTCAGGCGGTCAGTTTTCGCACCCGATCGGCCAACCAGACCAAGTCCGGATCGGCAATCCCCAATTCGGCAAGGTGATCGGCTGTCGACCAAAGGTAGTCGCGATTTGGACCGCGCCCCCCTGTCGAGCGGGCAATGATCTGCGCCTGTTCTTCCAAATGCAGGCCGCCGCAATACTGGTCGTGATCGGGGTCGATCACATAACAAAGCGCCGTGACTTGCCCACCTTCGGCAAGTTCGGCTGTCAGCCATGTTTCCAGATAGGCGCTGGAGATAAGCTCTCGTTCCCGCAAAAGTGCCAATGTGTCGGCCTCTGCCCCCGGCGTGACGCGAAAGGCGACACCATCGCAGCTGGCGTCAGGTGCAGCGTCCAACGCCAAGACAAGCCCCGGATCTGCAACGGTGCCGCGATGATGGATCGAGCGCATGCAAAAGCTGCGATGCCAGCCATTGACCCGCGCGACACATGCCTCGGCCACCGGAAATTCCGGGTTCCAGATCAGCGATCCATAGCCAAAGACCCATAGTGTCTCGGTCATGTGACTGGCCCTCCTTTGCTATGCCCTCTAAACATCAGCGCGAGACGAATGAAAAGGTGTGGCATGCGCGGGCTTTTATGGGTGTCGGTCCTGCTTATGGGCCTGTGGTCGGTTTATTGGTTTATTGGCAGGACGGCCGTCGACCGAGCAGCCGTTGGGTTCTTTGCGATGGCCCCCGCGCAGGGGCTAGAGGCGGAGCACAAGGGCCTGTCCGTCGCGGGCTTTCCGAACCGGTTTGATCTGACGGTAACCGAACCTTCGCTTGCAGACCGCCAGACTGGGTTCGGCTGGCAGGCGCCTTTCGTGCAAATCTTCTCGCTGTCCTATAAGCCGTGGCACGTTATCGCGGCCTTTGCGTCCGAACAGATGGTGCTGACGCCCTATGAAAACCTTTCCATCACATCAGAAAAGCTTCAGGCAAGTGTGGTGGTCGAGCCGAATGCCAACTTGACCTTGGACCGAACGACGTTGATCGGCGCTGGTCTTGGAATTGCTTCATCGCTGGGATGGGACTTCAAGGCGGAAAACCTTCGCTTTGCGACGCGCCAAGACCCTTCGCGTGAAAATGTTCACCAGATTGGACTAGACCTTCTGGCGCTCACCCCGGACCAAAGCCTGTCTCGCTTGCTGCCCGAAATGCCGGCTCTGATCGAGAAAGTACATCTTGATGCCTTCTTGGGCTTTTCGGCCCCGATTGATCGCTTGGCCGGTCAGTCACGGCCAGAACTGCAACTGCTTGAAATCAAGGAGGCCAGCCTTGGCTGGGGCGATCTGGCAGTCTTTGCAAAGGGCGATCTACCAATTGCCGACGGGTCGCCAGAGGGCCGCGTGGATCTGCGGATAGAGGGCTGGCGGAGGCTTTTGCCGTTGATCGAACAGTCTGGCGCAGTGAAAGCCGAGGTGTTGCCGACGGTGGAACGGATGTTGGAGACGTTGGCTGCGCAATCAGGAGATGCCGAGGTTCTGGAAGTGCCTCTGATTTTCGCGGGCGGTCAGATGCGTCTTGGCCCCCTGCTCTTGGGCCCGGCCCCCCGGTTTTAACGGCAATAAGATCCGCTGCGATAGCGCGCGACATCGAAGTGCAGATGGTCTTCGTGGAAACCATCAGAACCCGGCCCCAGCGTGGTACCAAAGGTGCCGCAGGCTGCCTTGTGCACCTTTCGCATGGATTTGTCATAATTGCGTAGAACCGTGGCAGACTTGCCGTTCGAGAAGGTGATGGCGCTGATGTCTATAGCGTTACCGCGCCCATGTTCCGAGATCTTTGCGCCGCGTTTGTTGTTACGCGGGCGGCAGGCATAGCTTGCGGCGATGGTCAGTTCGACAACATTGCCCTTGCCGTAGGTTGGCTCAACGGCCTTTGTGATCCAAGTCCTCAGGGCCTTTGCGGTCTCGCAATTGATCGTCGCGCCATTCTTCAGCCGCACCCCGGCGACGCTGGTGACCTTGACGGGGTAGCTGATTCCGCAGCCTTTGGTCTTGGCGCTGATCGGAGAAAGCGTTTGGCCCTTTATGTCAGGAATACCGCAGACAGAGCCCTTTTTGGACACCGCGACCTCTTTTCCCGGCAGGACGCGAACGGCGGCCGCTTGTTTGGCCACCAAGCCTTTGGGCCGCTTCATCGGTCGCGGAGAGGATACAGCCGCGGCCTTTATGACTTCGGCTGGCACGGCGGCGGCTGGTGAAGCCGTTTCTGCGGGTTCACCAGCCGGGGCCACGGGCATAACCGAGGCCGCGGTCGCAAGCACGATTTCTGGGCGCGCCCGCGGGCGCAACAAGCTGACAGGCGCAACCGATTGCGGGGCTGTGACTTCGGCAATTTGGGGCTGCACAGGTGCGACAACCACCTGAGGCTCGGCAATGGCAGAAGATTGGGCTGGGCGCGGCAGGGGGCGTGGCGACGACTTTGGTGGCTCCGCAAAAGCCGGAGCCGTCAGAATGGCGGCCGAAACAGCCAGAACCCACACACGAACCTGTCGCATCACTCTTTGCCTTCTCCCCCACCTCCGGCAGCTGGCGCAGTGCGGCCGAAGTCTGGCGCAGAAGTATCCTGACCTGCCTCAATGATTCCACGTCGAATCGCGCGGGTGCGGGTGAAGTAGGCGTGAAGATGCTCACCGTCGCCCATACGGATAGCGCGTTGCAGGACAAAAAGCTCTTCGGCAAAGCGGCCAAGGATATCCAGAACCGCGTCTTTGTTCGTCAGAAAGACATCGCGCCACATCGTCGGGTCGCTGGCCGCGATCCGGGTAAAGTCACGAAAGCCCGAGGCTGAATACTTGATGACTTCCTGTTCCGACACGCGCCGCATGTGATCAGCCACGCCGACCATCGTATAGGCAATCAGGTGCGGTGTATGGCTGACCACGGCCAGAACCAGATCATGGTGTTCGATGTCCATCACATCGACATTGGCCCCGATCGCCTCCAGCAAACCACGCAGGCGTTGGGTTGCGGCCTCGTCGGCCCCTTCCAGCGGGGTCAGTAGCCACCAGCGGTTCTTGAACAGGGTCGCAAAACCGGAACGTGGGCCGGAATATTCGGTTCCCGCAAGCGGGTGACCGGGAATGAAATGGACGCCTTCAGGGATATACGGCTGCACCGCATCGACAACGGCACGCTTGACCGAACCGACATCGGTAACGGTAGCACCCAGGGCTAAGTGAGCCGAAATTTCGGCTGCAATGGTCCCCATCGCGCCAACCGGCACGCAAAGAACCACAAGGTCTGCACCCTTGACTGCCTCGGCAGCAGTTTCAAAGACCTCATCGCAGAAAAGCTCAAGCGCGGCGGCGCGGGTTTCAGCGGATTTTGCATGGCCAACGATGCTGCCCACCAGACCGGCCTGCCGCATGGCATGGGCCATGGAACTGGCTATCAGCCCGAGGCCGATGAGGGCAACACGGTTGTAGACCACGGTCATTTCAACCCCTTGAACTGACCAACGGCATAGGCCACGCGGCGGCAGCTTGCTTCATCGCCCACGGTGATCCGCAGGCAATTGGGCAGCTTGTATCCCGCTACGCGGCGCACGATCAGACCCTGTTTTTGCAGGAACTCATCGCAGGCCTCGGCCTCTTCGGTGCTGGCAAAACGCGCAAGCACGAAGTTCGCCATGCTGACGTCAGAGGGCACGCCAACTTCGGCAAGTGCCTCGGCAAGCCAATGGCGCATGCGCGCGTTTTCATTGCGGCATTTCACGACCCAGTCCTGATCGCGAACAGCCGCCTCGGCCACCTCAAGCTGGGTGGTCGACAAGTTGAACGGTCCACGGATGCGGTTCAGTACATCAATGATGTGGCGCGGACCATAGCCCCAGCCAATCCGGAGCCCCCCAAGGCCGTATATCTTTGAGAAGGTGCGTGTCATGAAGACATTCTCGCGCACTGTCGCAAGGCCGGCGCCACCATCATAGCCGTCGACATATTCCGCATAGGCGCCGTCAATCACAAGAATTGCCTGTTTCGGCAAACCAGCCGCCAGACGCTCCATTTCAGCCGGGCTGATCATGGTGCCCGTCGGGTTGTTCGGATTGGCGATGAAGACCAGTTTCGTGCGGCTGTTACAGGCCTTCAGGATGGTATCGACATCCGCCATCCGCTCCCGCTCCGGCACTTCCACCGGCGTTGCGCCGACAGCAAGCGCACTGATGCGGTACATCAGGAAGCCATGTTCGGTGAACACGACCTCGTCCCGAGGCCCGGCATAGGCTTGGCACAGGAAGGTGATGATTTCATCCGACCCGACACCGCAAATGATGCGGTCTGCGTCCAGACCATGCGCCTCGGCAATCGCGGTCCGAAGGGAAAGGTGATCGGTATTCGGATAGCGGTGCAGGCTGTGCACGGTCTTTCCGAAGGCTTCCTTGGCCTTGTCCGATGCCCCAAACGGGTTCTCGTTGGACGAAAGCTTTACCACATTGGCAACACCGGCGACATGCGCCTTTCCGCCTTCATAAAGCGCGATGTCCAGAATACCGGGCTGAGGGCGGATCGTGTCGTTCATAACTAGGCTCCAACTTACCCGCGGTTTCTAGCGGGGCCGCATCGTCATGACCAGTCTGATTAGCGCGGGGAGGACGTTATTTCGCAGGCAATGGCAGAAATGAAAAAGGGCCACCCGAAGGCGGCCCTTTCAAAAACATCACGCGAAAGATCAGTTCTTTGCGTAGTATTCGACGACGAGGTTCGGTTCCATCTGAACCGGATAGGGCACATCGCCCAAGCCAGGGGTACGAACGAACTTCACAACCATCTTGTTGTGGTCGACTTCGAGGTAGTCCGGAACGTCACGCTCGGTCAGGGCGACGGCTTCCAGCACGAGGGCCATCTGCTTCGACTTCTGACGGACTTCGACGACGTCGTTTTCACGGACGCGGTAAGACGCGATGTTCACGCGCTTGCCGTTCACGGTGACGTGGCCGTGGTTAACGAACTGGCGAGCAGCGAAGATCGTCGGAACGAGCTTGGCGCGGTAGACGACGGCGTCCAGACGGCGCTCGAGCAGGCCGATCAGGTTTTCGCCAGTGTCGCCGGTGACGCGGGCGGCTTCAGCGTAGATTTTCTTGAACTGCTTTTCGGTCAGGTCACCATAGTAACCCTTCAGCTTCTGCTTGGCACGGAGCTGGGTACCGAAGTCCGACAACTTGCCCTTGCGGCGCTGACCGTGCTGGCCGGGGCCATATTCACGCTTGTTGATGGGCGACTTGGCGCGGCCCCAGATGTTCTCGCCCATGCGGCGGTCGATTTTGTACTTGGCAGCTGTGCGTTTGGTCACGGCTGATCTCCTTCTGTCGTGGCGCTGTCAGCGGGCTGGCAGCTATTGAAGGGCGTTGTCCTATTTCCCGGTTGGGACGACAGGGTTCCGCTTGCGCGGTCCACCAACACCAATGAAAAGCCCCCGGGGGATGCCCGGGGACGTGGCGGCCTTATACAGCCGGAAAAGCCAGAGTCAACAGCGCCCGACCGAATTCAGGCGGCCATGTCATGACGCAGGATTGCAGCCTCGGACGACGACAGGTTTCTGCGGGCGTAGTCGCCGTACTTTGCCGGATTGAGATCGATTCCCGGCAGCAGCGACAAGAGCGAGTCCCGCTGAGCCTTTTCGATGGTTTCCAAGGCGCAGTTCGATGGGTGGAAGCTTTCCGTTTCCAGCCCGTTTGCCCAGATGATGCTGTGGCGATCCAAGAGGATGTGAATATAGGTGACCTCTCGCAGCGTATGATCGACGCAGATCGTATCGTCGTTCATCAAATCCTCGGCCTTCACCAGAACCTCGGGCGCATTGAACAAGGCCCGCGCCGATGGTCCCGCAAGCAGCATTCGGTGCTGCGGAGAGACCAGAAGATCTTGGTCGGGGCGATCGACACCCAGTGCGCCGGACTTGAAGCGGATGGGGCGCAGATGCGGCATGGCGTAAAGACGGGCACCCGTCATTCGACGCATCCCGTTCCACAAGACATCCTGTATGCCATTGTCCTTTGTCAGAACGCGGTCGCCGGGCCGAAGATCTTCGATCAGCCGCGAACCATCTGGCGTCAGGATTCGGGTGCCGGGGGTAAAGCAGATCACGCCTCCCGCGCCTTTGGTGTTCGATCCGGTTTCCGTGCGGTCGATGGCGGCGCGAACAACCCAAAGATCCTGCTCGGCCGGAGGCAATTCGCCCACGAACATCAACAGCCGCGCGCCGGTGTCTGGCACAGCAAGGATGGTCACTGACCAACTTTGGTGCCCATCCGTGACGATGAAACCCTGATCAATGTCTTCACTGTCGTCAGCCTCTGTGCCCTCTTCGCGCACAGCACTGCCTGCGACAGCCGCGCCGATCAGACGCCGCACCATTTTCGCCGCACGACGGCGAATTTCCTGAACCCCCTCGGCCCCATCGAGGATGAGCGGCCCACCTGCGTTGTCCACCTGAACGGGCTGACCATGCCAACGCCATGAAGCGCCAACGGCAAGCACATCCAAAGGAGCGGCAGCAAGGCCGTCAATTTCTGTTTGGGACCATGAGATGACAAACGTGCCACGAGAGCGCGCTACCATGCCTCAATATCCTTAGTCTGCTCGGTTTTATTCTTTGTTATTCGGGCAGTCTAACGAGTTTACAGCCTTTCGGCTATGACTTGAATGCAACACCTATCCATTCGGATTAGAGCTTACGCAACGTAAGGCTGCGCTTTTAGGTGATTGCGGGCCGCTTTTACTTGCCGAAATGGGAAAAGCGATAGGGTGAAAGACCGTATTTCAGACGAAACGACTTGGAAAAGTGTGAAGTGCTGGCATAGCCACAGGCAATCGCCACGTCGGTCACGCTCATATCTGTTTCAGCCAGCAAGGCACGACCGCGCTGCAAACGCAGATCATTCATATAGCGAACCGGAGTGACGCCAAGATAGCGGTTAAACAGGCGTTCGATCTGGCGGCGTGACAGCTTTAGCTGGTCAGCGCAGGCGTCGAGATCAAAGGGCTCTTCGATGCGGCTTTCCAGAAAGGCCACGGCCTCGATCAGCTTTTCGTGGCGCGTGCCAAGCCGGGCAGCAAGCGATGTTGTCTGCTCATCCGCCTCGGTCCGGCGACCGGTCAAGAGGCACATGTTCATCACTTCTTGGCTCAGGCCAATGCCGAACCGGTCATGAATGAGTTTCAGCATCAGGTCGGCCGCCGCAACACCACCGGCACAGGTCATGATCCGGTCGTCAATGCAAAACACCTGACGCGCGGCCTGAAGACCGGGAAAGGTTTCGGAAAATCCCGCGATGTTTTCCCAATGCAGGGTAAAACGGCGGTCTTTCAGAATGCCTGCTTTGGCCAAGGCATAGGCGCCCGTGCAAAGCCCGCCAACAGTACGTCCGCGCCGCCAAAGGCCACGCAGCCAATCCCCCAACGCAGCGGTCACCTGATCTTCGGGTTCCACACCGGAACACACCAGTACAAATCCATCAGGCTGAGTGCCGGTGATGCTGCCATCGACCATGACGGGAACACCGTTCGAACAAGCCACGGGCTGGCCGTCCAGCGACAGCACTTGCCACCTGAACAGGATTTGGCCGGTCAACTGGTTGGCGATCCGCATAGGTTCGATGGCCGAAGAAAACGCCAGCATGGTGAATTTGGGAAGAAGAACGAAGGTCACCTGCACAGGCTCGGCGACGGGCGGAACATTCACATGGGCCACACCCTTGGCCACAAACTTGGTCGTTTCCGTGCTCATCCGCCCCACCTTTTCTAGGCTTGTGCCAGTATGCAGCATTTTTTTCCAGATGTCCGCACGGACAGATCATCTGTCTTTGCCGCAGCGCAGCAACCCATAGCCGCACCACCGACGGGGCATGTAGCAATTAACGGCTATCGAAGGCCAAATTCCGCCATCGCTTCGGCCAAACCGGGCGGCAGGGCCTCTTCCTCGGCCCGTCCCTTTGGCAAGTCACGAGGGGCGTCCTTGGGATCAAGGTAACGCCAGCCCTGAAACGGCCTGCGCGGTGCGGCATCGGTGCGGATAACTTCATTGTCCATGACGATGGCGCAGCGACTGATTCCATCTTCGCCCGTCACTTGTTCCAAAGCCAGAATTCGCTGGCGGCACAGGATTACGCCCTTAATCACCCAGTAAAGCGACCCGCCCGCCAAGACATCCGCCTCGCGTTTCGGGAACATGCGCGTGACATGAACAGAGCAGCCCTGAGGCCAGCGGTGCCGCTGGCTATGCTGCCAATCGGTCAGGTCCTCGACGCTTTCGGCACCGACGCACAGTTTCAAAAGATGCACATGATCGGCCACGACTCAGCCCCCGCTCAAGAGCACCACAGAATAGACGGAAAGTCGGTCAGGGCAAGTTGACCCTGCCAACCCATAGGCTTATCTTGTGCGTTCCTTCCAAAAATACACCAGACCAAGGATGTGACCATGTCCCGTTTTTCCGCCCCCATTGCCGAGCAGATTTGGGACATGAAGTACCGCCTGAAATCCGCTGATGGCACGGCGATTGACGGCTCGGTGGAAGACACTTGGCGCCGGATTGCACGTTCCTTGGCCGAGGTCGAGAAAGATCCAGTGCAGTGGGAGGACAAGTTCTACAAGGCACTCGAAGGGTTCAAATACCTTCCCGCTGGCCGGATCACGGCAGGGGCGGGCACCGGGCGCAGCGTCACGCTGTTCAACTGCTTTGTCATGGGAACGGTCCCCGACAATATGGGCGGCATCTTTGACGGGTTGAAAGAAGCCGCGCTGACGATGCAGCAAGGCGGCGGCATTGGATACGACTTCTCGACCATCCGCCCCCGCGGGGCTGAGGTTAAGGGCGTGGCCGCCGATGCCTCTGGCCCGCTTTCCTTTATGGATGTCTGGGACGCGATGTGCCGCACAATCATGTCAGCGGGTTCGCGGCGCGGCGCGATGATGGCCACGATGCGCTGTGACCACCCTGATATCGAAGCCTTTATCGAAGCCAAGAAAGACCCAGCCCGGTTGCGGATGTTCAACCTTTCGGTTCTGGTGACCGACCCCTTCATGGATGCGGTCAAAGCCGATGGCGCATGGGAGCTGGTCTTTGGCGGCAAGGTCTACAAGACCGTACAGGCGCGCGATCTGTGGAACAAGATCATGCGCAACACCTACGATTTCGCGGAACCGGGGGTGATCTTCATCGACCGGATCAATGCCGCGAACAACCTTGCCTATTGCGAGACGATTTCGGCCACGAACCCTTGCGGCGAACAGCCCCTGCCCCCCTATGGCGCCTGTCTTCTGGGGTCGATCAACATGGCGACGCTGGTCAAGAATGCGTTTGAAGCCGATGCCGCGCTGGATCTGACGGCACTGGACGACTTGGTCCGAACGGCCGTGCGGATGATGGACAATGTGGTGGACGCAAGCCGCTTTCCACTGCCCCAACAGGCGGTCGAAGCGCAGGCGAAACGCCGGATCGGTTTGGGCGTCACCGGTCTTGCCGATGCTCTGTTGATGCTGGGCCTGCGCTATGGCAGCGAAAAGGCCGCCAAGCAGACCGAAGAATGGATGCACGCGATTGCCCGGTCCGCCTATCTGGCCTCGGTCGATCTGGCGCGTGAAAAAGGTGCCTTTCCGCTGTTTGATGCCGAGAAGTACCTTGCCTCGGGGTCGCTGGCCCATATGGACAAGGATGTGAAGGACGCGATCCGCAAACATGGAATCCGCAACGCCCTTCTGACATCCATCGCTCCAACGGGGACCATCAGCCTTTATGCTGGGAACGTTTCATCGGGGATCGAACCTGTCTTTGCCTATGCCTATACGCGGAAGGTTCTGCAAAAGGATGGATCGCGGACCGAAGAAGAGGTCGTCGATTACGCCGTGCGCCTGTGGCGGGAAAAGAAGGGCGATGCGCCCCTGCCCGATTACTTTGTGAACGCGCAGACCTTGCCGCCGCTGGACCATGTCCGGATGCAGGCCGCCGCGCAGAAATGGATCGACTCGTCGATTTCAAAAACGATCAATTGCCCCGAGGACATCAGCTTTGACGACTTCAAGGAAGTCTATATGGCCGCATGGGATCAGGGCTGCAAAGGCTGCACCACCTATCGTCCAAATGACGTGACGGGGTCGGTGCTAAGTGTATCGGAAGCCTCGGACAAAACACCGTCGGAAGCCCCGGCCACGGCATCTACTGATGGTGAGGTTGTTTATTTGTCTGAACCGCTGGATCGCCCGGCTGCTCTGGAAGGTCAGACCTACAAACTGAAATGGCCAGGTTCCGAACATGCGCTTTACATCACGATCAATGACATCGTGATCGCCGGTCATCGCCGTCCGTTTGAGGTGTTCATCAACTCGAAGAACATGGAGCATTACGCTTGGACCGTCGCGCTGACGCGGATGATCTCGGCCGTGTTCCGGCGCGGGGGGGATATCTCGTTTGTCGTTGAAGAGCTTAAGGCCGTCTTTGATCCGCGCGGCGGCGCTTGGATGGATCGGAAATATATCCCGTCGATCCTTGCGGCCATTGGCGGGGTCATCGAACGCCACCTGATCGAAATCGGGTTTATCGAAGGCGAGGGTATGGGACTGAAGGCCGACCCGAAAGCCGAAGTTGTGGCGATCGGTCAGCCACGCGGCAAAGCCTGTTCCAGCTGCGGCAGCTATGATCTGCGGATGGTCGAGGGCTGCATGACCTGCGCAAGCTGCGGTAATTCAAAATGCGGCTGAAGCGCGGGGGGTGAACCCTTGGCTTCGTCATTGGGAAAGACACGCTCTCTCAACCGAGACACTGACCAAGTCGCACCAAAAGCTTTTGAAGGGCCCGTTTGCTTGTCAAGCGGGCCCTCTGTCTTCGGATCAACGGGCCGAGACGGGAATCTTTGACTGCACGAAAGCCACGATTTCTGCGGCTGGCCGTGCCCCGGCCAAACGGGCGATTTCCTTGCCGCGGTGGTACAAGATCAATGCCGGGATGCCCCGAATCCCGGCGCGTTGAGAGATGGCCGGAAAATCCTCGGTGTTCAACTTTGCCAATCGGGCGTGCGGCGCAAGCGCCTGTGCCGCCCGGGAAAATTCTGGCGCCATGGCCCGACAAGGCCCACACCACGGTGCCCAATAATCCACGAGCAGAGGGAGATCGTCCCCACGCGTCGCTTTGTCATGGCTGGTGGCATCCAGTTCGGCCACTTTGCCGGTGATCAAAGGATCACCGCAGCTACCGCATTTCGGCGAATCCGTCAAACGCGATGCCGGAACCCGGTTCGCCTGTCCACATGTCGTGCATGTCAGTCGCAGACCATCAGCCATGTTAACCCCCAATCACATTCCGATCATCGAATATATCGGGGACGAGATATGGTTTCGCAAGGGTCAGAGCAGATCTTCTTCCTCACCGGAAACATCAATCCCCAAGGCATCAAGACCGGCTTCAAGATTCTCACTAAGATGCGGCATCCCCATCAAGTAATCTGCTGTTGGCGTCGTGGCCTCATTGACCGCCGTCGCCACGGCTTCGGAATAATCCTCTGCCTCAAAAGATCCGCGTCCAACCCAGGCAATGGCCGTCAGATGCGCTTTTTCATCGTCATTGAGATCCTGAATAAAAGCGTGCAGTTCACTATCGGCCGCCGGACCTTCCCGGTGCAGAAAGATCACCTGAACAACTTTGGACGGGCTGATTTCGATCATTTGCGTTCTCCTGTACCCTATGGTCGCGCCTTGCGGCCGGATCGGCAAGCGAAATCCTGTTTCACGCCATCACCCAGAACGTCGCAGCATAGGCCGCAGCCCCGATCAGGGTGCCCGCTGACACTGATTTGCGGGGCCAGAAGGCCAAAACGGTGGCCGCAGTCCCGACACAAAGCGGAACAATGTCACGAGGGTCGGGCCAGAGTTGAGGAAGAACAGACGCCACGAACAGGGTCGCGATCGCCGCCGGGCCGGTTGAGGCCAGAAAGCGCGCAGTAAGACCATCGGCCCGCGGTTCACGACGCAACAAGAGGGTCGGAAGGGCGCGAAAGGCCCAGTTTGCCGCGCCTGCCAAAACGGCCATCAGGATCAGTGCGCTGTTCATTTGCGGACCATCCCTGCCAAGGCGCCGCCGATCATGCCCATCAAGATGCCGGTCGTGCCGCTGAAGACCAATGTGCCGACAACCGTGGCAATCGCTGCGACGCCGATGGCAGGCAGGGCGGCGCGAGACATGATCGACAGCAGAAGCGAAAGGAACAACGCCGCCAGCATGAAGCCTAGGCCCGCATTCAATGCCGGATAAGCCTCAAGCGCCCCGCCCCCTGCCCAAGCCCCCAAAGCTGTGCCGCTGACCCAAGCGGCGTAGGCCGCAAGACCAAGTCCGAACATGTAGCGTTCGGAAAACTGCTGCCCCCTTGCCAAGGCGCCAAGGGCTTGGCCAAAAACTTCGTCCGTTAGGCCCCATGCCCAAGCCCAGGCCAGACGCCGGCTTGCGCCCTTGCCTGCCTGTTTCATCAAGGCTGGGCCGTAAAGAACATGGCGGACGTTCATCGCGATCAATGTGAAGGCCGCAACGAGAACGGGCGCTCCGCCCGTGAACAGGACAAGCGCCAGAAACTGGCTGGCCCCGGCATAGATCACCAGTGACAGAAAGACCGCTTCCAATCCGGTTAATCCCGCCCGCGTGGCGGCCACACCAAAGGAAAACGCAATTGGGAAATAGCCCAGAACAATGGGCAGGCCCGCCCAAATGCCCGTCAGGAAACCGGGTGAGGGGGTGGGGTCGGTCGAAAGATCTTGGGTCGTCATGGCATGGCCTTGGCAAGAATATGCCCGGCCGAAAGGCCGGGCATGGGATCAGGTCTTTGCCTTTATCTTACTCTGCCGCTTCGGCATAGCTTTCAACCGGGGGACAAATGCAAATCAGGTTGCGGTCGCCATAGACGTTGTCGACCCGGCCCACCGGTGGCCAGTATTTATCCACCCGGAACGCCCCCGGCGGGAAGCAGCCTTGTTCACGGCTGTATTTACGGTCCCATTCGGCCACCAGATCGTTGACCGTGTGGGGCGCGTGGTGCAGCGGGCTGTCCTCGGCAGCGATTTCCCCCTTTTCGACATCTCGGATTTCCTCGCGGATCGCGAGAAGCGCAGTGATGAAACGGTCAATCTCGGCCTTGGTTTCGCTTTCGGTGGGTTCCACCATCAGCGTGCCCGCGACAGGCCAAGACATGGTTGGCGCGTGGAAGCCATTGTCGATCAGACGTTTGGCAATGTCGTCGACAGTCACACCGACCTCGGCAAAGGGGCGGGTGTCGAGGATGCATTCATGCGCCACGCGGCCTTTGTTGCCCATGAAGAGGATCGGGTAATGCCCAGCCAGACGTGCCGCGATGTAATTGGCATTCAAGATCGCCACACGCGTCGCCTGAGTCAGCCCTTCCCCGCCCATCATCAGGCAGTAAGCCCATGAAATCAGCAATATCGAAGCCGATCCATAGGGCGCTGCCGAAACCGGCCCCTCTTTGCCGCCCGTTTCCGGGTGGCCGGGCAGATGCGGGGCCAGATGCGCACGCACGCCAATCGGGCCCATGCCCGGACCGCCACCGCCATGCGGGATGGCGAAGGTCTTGTGCAGGTTCAGGTGGCTGACATCGCCGCCAATTTCACCCGGTTTCACAAGGCCCACAAGCGCGTTCATATTCGCGCCGTCGATATAGACCTGCCCGCCATAATCATGCGTGATCTTGCAGACCTCGCGCACGGTTTCCTCAAACACGCCGTGGGTCGACGGATAGGTGATCATGCAGGCCGCAAGCTTGTCCCCAGCCTCTGCGGCTTTGGCGCGGAAATCATCGACATCCACATCGCCGTTCGGGGCCGACTTCACCACGACCACTTTCATCCCCACCATTTGGGCCGAGGCTGGGTTGGTTCCGTGGGCCGAAACCGGGATCAGGCAGATGTCGCGGTGACCTTCCCCACGAGAACGGTGATAGGCCTGAATGGTGAGAAGGCCCGCATATTCACCCTGCGCGCCCGAATTCGGCTGCATCGAGAACGCGTCATAGCCGGTGATTTCACAAAGCTTGTCCTTCAGGTCCGCAATCGCCTCGGCATAGCCTTGGGCCTGATCTGCGGGCGCAAAGGGGTGGAGGCTGCCGAATTCCGGCCAGGTGATCGGCATCATCTCGGCTGCCGCGTTCAGCTTCATGGTGCACGACCCAAGCGGGATCATGGCGCGGTCCAGCGCAAGGTCACGGTCTGACAGGCGACGCATATAGCGCATCATCTCGGATTCGGCCCGGTTCATGTGGAAGACCGGGTGGGTCAGATAGTCCGTCTCGCGCACCATCGATTCCGGGAAACCAAGCGTTGCGCGATGGGGCGGAACGCCCTCGATCCCGAAGGCCCGAAGGATGCGGACCAAAACACGCTCGTCCGTGGTTTCGTCCAGTGAAATGCCGACGCGGTCGCTGCCGATCTTGCGGAAGTTCAGCCCCTCTTGCCGAGCCGCGGCAAGAATGCCGGTTTGGCCCACGCCCACTTCGACGGTGATCGTATCGAAGAACGCCTTGGGCGAAACCTTGGCCCCTGCGGCTTTCAGCGCACGAGCCAGCCGGGTGGTCAGGAAATGCACCCGTTCTGCAATCGCCCGCAGGCCCTTTGGCCCGTGGAAAACCGCGTACATGCTGGCCATCACGGCAAGCAGGGCTTGCGCAGTGCACACATTCGACGTGGCCTTTTCGCGGCGGATATGTTGTTCGCGAGTTTGCAGGGACAGGCGATAGGCCTTGTTGCCACGGCTGTCGATCGAGACGCCGACAATACGGCCGGGCATCGAGCGCTTCAGATCATCGCGGCAGGACATAAAGGCCGCATGCGGGCCCCCGTAGCCCATCGGCACGCCAAACCGTTGTGCAGAGCCAACAGCAATATCGGCCCCCATCGCCCCCGGCTCTTTCAACATGCAAAGCGCCAAGAGATCTGTTGCCACAACAGCAATCGCCTTGGCCTCGTGCAGGGCGGAAATCTGGTCGCTGAAGTCGCGGACATGGCCGTAGCTGCCGGGGTATTGGAAGATCGCGCCAAAGACCTTAGACGGATCAAGGTTTTCGACCATATCCTCGATGATCTCGATCCCCAGCGGCAGGGCGCGGGTCTTGATCACGGCAATGGTTTGCGGGTGGCAGAAGCGGTCAACGAAGAAGGCATTGGCCTTGGATTTGGCCGAACGCTGCGCCATGGTCATGGCTTCGGCAGCGGCGGTCGCTTCATCCAACAAGCTGGCATTGGCGACCGGAAGGCCGGTCAGGTCTGCGACCATGGTCTGATAGTTCAACAGCGCCTCAAGCCGGCCTTGCGCGATCTCGGGCTGGTAGGGCGTATAGGCCGTATACCATGCCGGATTTTCAAGGATATTGCGCTGGATCGCTGGCGGCGTGACGGTGCCGTAATAGCCCTGCCCGATCAGGCTGGTCATGACCTTGTTGCGGCTGGCCACCTGCCGCATCCGGTCCAGAAGCTCATGCTCCGCCAAGGGCGCCCATCCGAGGGGAATAGATTGCCGGATGGATTTCGGAACGGTCTGTTCGATCAGGTCTTCAAGCGAGGCAACGCCAACCGCTTTGAGCATCTCATCCATTTCGGCTGGCGAAGGCCCAATGTGGCGGCGATTGGCGAAGTCATAGGGATTATAGGCGACGGGCGTGTAGGTCATGTCCTGCATCCTGAATGTGGCGCACGGGCGGGCACGCTTGCGCCCGCCAAAATTCTTGCAAGAATTTTGACCGTCTCCCCTCGGAAGGCGGTCTTGCGACGATCAACCGATGTAATCGGCGTATTCGTCCTCATCCATGTAGTCGTCCAAGGCCGACAGATCGTCGATCTTCATCTTGAAGAACCACGCAGCACCGGTTGGGTCTTCGTTCACGAGTGCAGGGTTATCGACCAGCTTGTCGTTGACCTTGACGATCTCGCCATCCAGCGGCGCCAAGATGTCGGAGGCAGCCTTGACGCTTTCGATCACAACAACTTCGTCCCCAGTCGAAACCATCGTCTCGATTTCTGGCAGTTCGACAAAAACCACGTCCCCCAGCTGGGTCGCTGCGTGCTCGGTGATGCCGACCACAACCAGATCGCCTTCGACCTTCAGCCATTCATGTTCTTTGGTGTATTTCATCTGATCGCCTCAGCGCTTGTAAGTGGTGGGTTGGAAAGGAAGATCGCATACCGTGACGGGCAGGCGCTTGCCGCGCACTTCGCCCATCAGGGCGGTGCCCGTGGTCGCGTGGGCGGCGGCCACATAGCCCATGGCAATCGGGGATTCGACGCTTGGGCCAAAGCCGCCCGATGTGACTTGGCCAACAGGTGTGCCGTCAGGCGCGAAAAGCGCGGTTCCTTCACGCATCGGCGCGCGCCCCTCGGGGCGCAAACCGACGCGGCGGCGCTCTGGACCCTCGGCCAGTTCGCGCAGGATACGGTCAGCGCCGGGAAAGCCCCCTTCACGCGCACCACCTGCCTTGCGGACTTTCTGGATGGCCCATGTCAGGCCTGCTTCAACCGGGCTTGTGCCTTCGTCTATATCGTGGCCGTAAAGGCAAAGCCCCGCCTCAAGACGCAGACTGTCGCGGGCGCCAAGGCCAATCGGCTGAACGGCATCCATCTCCAAAAGGGCCTTGGCCAAAGCCTCGGCGCCACTGTCGGGCACCGAAATTTCATAACCGTCTTCGCCCGTGTAACCCGAACGCGAGACCCACAACGCACCAAAGGCGCTGTCGAAGATACCCACATCCATAAAACGCATCGTGGCGACAGACGGCACCAAGGCGGCAAGTGAGGCTTCGGCCTGTGGACCTTGCAGAGCCAAAAGTGCGCGGTCTGTCACCGGGACGACTTCCGCAACACCAGCAAGCTGGGCCGTCATATGGGCAATGTCGGCCTCTTTGCAGGCCGCATTCACCACGACGAACAGGTGATCACCCCTGTTGGCAAACATGAGGTCGTCCAGAATGCCGCCCTGTTCATTCGTGAACAGACCATAGCGTTGCCGACCTTCAGCCAACCCCGCCACATCCACGGGCATCATCGCCTCAAAACCGGCCACTAACGACGCCATGTCCGTCTTCGGCCGCAGGATCACCTGCCCCATATGGCTGACATCAAAAAGGCCCGCCTTGGCCCGTGTGTGCAGGTGTTCCTTCATCACGCCAGCAGGGTATTGCACCGGCATCTCGTAGCCCGCAAAGGGCACCATCTTTCCGCCAAGGGAAAGATGCAGGTCGTGCAGACCAAGTCGCTTTAGGCCACCAGAATCAAGATCGGTCAAACCGCCTCTCCTTGTCCTGCCGGAAATTGGTCGCTCCGGCACCGTCCGGACAGGCCAATCCCTGCCCCGCGATGCCCCCTCTGTCCTTGCCCGATTTGGGCGCCTGAGATCGTTATCCCTTCGGCGGGCCCCTGCGGGCCACTCTCCAGAGTCTGATGCCAGATACGGTCCCTTGCGCCTGAGAGTTTACCGGGGCGGTTGCTCCTTCGGCACCGGACACAGCCCTTGCAGGCCGTCCGGATTCTCCCGAACCTGACAGTTCAAGCTCTAGCCTGCCATCATGATCCGTGGCAAGTGGGAAAAAGGATACGACCGTATACCGAGCGAAAACGACAAATGACAAACCCTCCTCCCCGCTTTTTCGGCTATGGCTCTCTCGTCAACCGGACGACCCACGACTACCCAAGTGCAAAGCCTGCCAAGCTTGATGGGTGGCGGCGCGTTTGGGTTCATGTAGCCGCAAGACCCGTCGCCTATCTGTCGGTTGAGCCAGACCCACACAGTTATATCCTTGGTCTGATCGCCGATGTTCCGGGCGATGACTGGGCGGCGCTTGATGAACGAGAGCATGCCTATGCGCGCCATCCGGTCGAGGCACATGTTGGGCCAGAGCGGCACGCGGTGCAGGTCTATGCCGTTCCTTCGCAGAACCGCTTAACGCCCAGCAAGGTCAACCCATTGCTTTTGTCCTATATCGACGTTGTGGTTCAGGGGTTTTTGCGTGAATTCGGCGACCCGGGTGCAAGCCATTTCTTTGCCACGACGAAAGGATGGGACGCGCCGATCCTAAATGATCGGCAAAAGCCAATCTATCCACGTTGCCAAAGGCTTACGGCAGAAGAAACCGGGGTGGTCGATCGCGGTCTGGCACAGCTTGGCGCAAGGATCATTCTGCCGGATTGATTAGAGAGCCTGCGGCATCGATATGCGCCGTGTTGGGACGGCATGAAACCGACAAAACGAAAACGGGGGGACGGGGGGCAGTTTGCCCCCCGGTCTTCGATGTTTCAAAGTGTCGGTGCTTTGGCCAGAAGCGGCATCACATCCGCCATTTCCGGGCCGTTCTCGCGCCCCGTCATGGCCTTTCGCAGCGGCATGAACAGGCCCTTTCCCTTGCGGCCCGTCGCCTCTTTCACGGCCGCTGTCCACTGCCCCCAAGTCTCGGTTGTCCAAGGCTGGGCCGGCAGCATGGCCAAGGCCTGCGCCACGAATTCACGATCTTCGTCAGCCACCAGTGGCGTTGCGCCATCACGGAACAACTGCCACCAGCCCTCCAGATCGCCCAAGACCGTGATGTTGCCCTTGGCCACGTCCCAGAATTCTTCGGCCTTGTCCGCAGGCACACCCAAGGCCGCGACCCGGTCTTTGACCTGATCGAAGGACAGGCCCTGAACATAGCCGCGCGTCAGCGGGAACAGGTCTTCGGCGTCGAATTTGGTTGGGGCCGCGCCAAAGGTTCCGACGTCGAAGCCTTCGGCCAATTCGTCGATATTGGTGAACAGTTCCACCGGGCGGGACGAGCCAAGACGCGCCATCAGGCTGAGAAGCGCCATCGCCTCAACCCCTTGTGCACGCAGGTCTTTCAGCGACAAGGTTCCCAGACGCTTGGACAGTTCCTCCCCCTTCGCCCCGGTCAAAAGCGAGTGGTGGGCAAAGTTTGGCGGGGTGCCGCCCATGGCCTTCATGATCTGGATCTGCGTGGCAGTGTTCGTCACATGGTCCGCACCGCGCACGATGAAGGTCACGCCCATGTCGATGTCATCGACCGAGCTGGCAAAGGTATAAAGCACTTGCCCGTCGGCGCGGATCAGAACCGGGTCCGACACGCTGGCCGCATCAATCGAGATCGGGCCAAGGATACCATCCGTCCATTCGATGCGCTCCTGATCCAGAAGGAAACGCCAATAGCCATCACGACCTTCAGCGCGGAGCTTTTCTTTTTCGACATCCGAAAGCTTCAACCCCGCACGGTCATAAACCGGGGGTTTGCCCATGTTCAGTTGTTTCTTGCGTTTCAGGTCCAGTTCTGTGGGGCTTTCGAACACCTCATAGAACTTGCCCTTGGCCTTCAGATCCTCGGCGGCCTCGCGGTAACGGTCCAGCCGCAGCGACTGTTTTTCAACCCGGTCCCAATGCAGGCCCAGCCATTCCAGATCACGCATGATCTGATCGGCGTATTCCTGCTTTGAGCGTTCTTGGTCCGTGTCGTCCAAACGCAGGATGAATTGGCCGCCGGACTTCTTGGCGATCAGGTAGTTCATCAGCGCGGTGCGCAGGTTCCCGACATGGATATAGCCGGTGGGCGACGGGGCAAAACGGGTGACGGTCATGAAAGGCTCCTTTGACCGCCCTTCCCTGTCATATGGCCCCGGAATTGTCCAGTTTCCTGCAATTTATCGCAGGGTTTACGGTGAACCACTTCTTCCCGGAAAGACGTGGATCGCCTATATCGCGGATATGACACAGATATCCCCCGATGCCATTGCCCCCGACCTCGCGTTCATCGAACAATTGGCGCATGGCGCGATTGCGTCCTTGCCAGAACCCTACCGTGCGGCAGCGACGCATATCGTGCTGCGGATCGAGGATTTTGCCCCCGATGACATTCTTGAGGCGATGGATCTGCATGACCCGTTCGAGTTGAGCGGTCTTTATGACGGCATTCCGCTGACAGAAAAATCGGTCAGCGATCAGGTGACGCATCCTGACGTGATCTGGCTGTTCCGGCGGCCAATCCTTGAAGAATGGGCCGAACGTGGGGATGTGTCTTTGCAGGAATTGGTGACGCATGTCGTTGTGCATGAGGTGGCCCATCACTTCGGCTGGACCGACGAAGAGATTGCCGACATTGATCCATGGTGGGAGTAGTCGCACAACTCTTGTGCATCCCCGCACTCAAATGACGTCTCTGTGACTCGCCAGAACTCGTTCCGTGACTACCTCCTAGTCTGTTGTCCAAACCGAGGAGGATCACGATGACCGCCCGCAAGATTTCGCGCCGCTCTGCCCTGATGGCCGCAGCGAGTTTGCCTTTGGCCCCCGCAATTCTTACCCGCCCCGCCTTTGCCGCGGCTGACATGCAGGGCTCGTCGACACCTGTGTTCAACCGTTTCAAGATGGGTGATCTTGAAGTTACGACCCTGTTGGCGGGGACGCGACCAGTGGAAAAGCCTAATGAAATCTTTGGCTTGAACGCCAGCGCCGAGGAGTTCAAGGCCGCAGCGGATGCAGCCTTTTTGCCGACCGAGGTTGCCCAGTTCTTTTTCACCCCAACGCTGGTGAACACCGGGTCGGAACTGGTTCTGTTCGATACGGGCCTGAGTGCAGATGGCACGGGTGCTGCGCTTTCGGCGGCGGGGATTAGCCCTGACCAGATTGATGTCGTGGTCCTGACTCATATGCATGGCGACCATATTGGCGGCATGATGACCGCAGACGGGAACGCGACCTTTGCGAATGCCCGTTATGTGACCGGATCGGCAGAGCACAACCATTGGTCTGCGGCCGGAAACGAAGGATTTGACAAGAATGTCAAACCCTTGAACGACAAGTTCAGCTTCCTTGACGATGGTGGCAGCGTGGCATCGGGCATCACTGCCAAGCTTGCGGCGGGCCACACACCGGGCCACATGATCTATATGCTGGAAAGCGGCGGCAAGACGCTGGCAATCACGGCAGACACCGCGAACCATTATGTCTTCTCGCTGGCGCACCCAGATTGGGAGGTGCGGTTTGACGCCGACAAGGCCGCAGCAGCGAAAACCCGTCGCGATGTGTTCGGCATGCTGGCCGCCGACCGCATTCCCTTCATCGGCTATCACATGCCCTTCCCCGGCATGGGCTTTGTCGAGGCGCAAGGGGATGGCTTCCGTTATGTTCCGGCAAGCTATCAGATGATGCTGAATGGCTGATTAACAGCCGGTTCAGCCAGATCAACAAGGGTCCGGGTTCCCGGACCCTTTTTCATTCGGGGATTGAAACTCTGTGCATCCGGGCTTTTCCGCAGCCCCTGTTGGCGCTAACATACGCGCCGACGAAAGGACGCCCCGATGCAAGCCCCCATTCTGACCCTGACTTTGAACCCTGCCTTGGACATGGCCACGGATGTCGTTGACATCATGCCGGGCCACAAGCTGCGTTGCACTGATCCGCATCTGGACCCGGGTGGCGGGGGGTTGAATGTCAGCCGTGCAATCAAGGCCTTGGGCGGTGACAGCCTTGCGCTGGTGGCCTTGGGCGGATTGACAGGGGATCGTCTGGCCGGACTTATCCGCGCTGAAGGGATCACCTTTTTGTCGATCCTCGGGCCTGGTGAAACCCGGCAAAGCCTTACAGTGACTGAACAATCCACGGGCAAGCAGTTTCGTTTCATGTTGCCCGGCCCGGTCTGGGGCGCGGCGGAACGGGCGCGGGTCTTCACCCTGTTGTCCGCCACGGCGCGGCCCGGCGGGATCAGCGTGATTTCGGGCAGTCAGCCCCCCGGTGTGCCGGCCGATTTCCCTGCGCAACTGGCGGCCAGCATGGAAGGCAGCCGGATCGTTCTGGATACGTCGGGACCTGCATTGTTCGAGGCCGTGAAGAACCCGATTCCCGGACTTGATGTCTTGCGGATGGACGGCGAAGAGGGTGAGGAACTGTCGGGTCGAAAATTGGAAACCCGCGCCGAAACCGCTGATTTCGCAAGCGAATTGGTGGCAAGTGGCGTCGCCAAGACGGTGATCGTGGCCCGTGGCGCAGATGGCAACGTGCTGGCCAATGCCAAGGAACGTCTTTTCTCGCCTGCCCCGAAGGTAAAGGTCAAATCCACCGTTGGCGCGGGCGACAGCTTTGTTGCGGCTTTTGTTCTGGCGATGGCGCGGGGGCAGGACGCGGCCACAGGTCTGGCGATGGCCTCTGCCGCGGCAGCGGCTGCGGTGATGACCGATGCCACGCAACTGTGCCGGGCCGAAGATGTGATGCGCCTGATGCCCCAAGCCGCGGCAGTCGCGCTGTAAACCCTTGGGAACGCTGGATTAACGGCCAGCGCTTTCCCCAAATAAGGGTGTCACCTTTCGTACACCCCCTGTACACCCCCCGTGCAGACGCGCGGCGGGCGTTGCCCATGTTAACCCTTTTGCACGAATCGACTTGCGATCACGCGCCCGAGTCGTCGCGCCAGCGGTTGGCAATCGGATAGCGGCGATCCAGCCAGAAGGCTTTTTGTGTGAGCCGGGTTCCGGGGGCGGATTGGAAGCGTTTGTATTCGGCGATGTAAAGCAGGTGTTCCACCTTCTTTACCGTTGCCCGGTCAAAGCCTTCGGCGACCAGATCGGCCACGGATGCCTCACGTTCGACCAAGCCTTCCAGAATGGCGTCCAGCACCTCATAGGGGGGCAGGCTGTCTTGGTCGGTCTGGTTCGCGCGCAGTTCCGCACTTGGTGGCTTGGTTATGATCCGTTCCGGGATCACCTCTCCTGCCGGGCCTTTCATCCAAGGGCGATGGTGTTCATTGCGCCATTTGGCGGTCAGGAACATGCGGGTTTTGTACATGTCCTTGACCGGGTTATAGCCGCCATTCATGTCGCCATAGATGGTGCAATAGCCCACGGCCATTTCCGATTTGTTGCCGGTGGTCAAAAGCATCTCGCCGAACTTGTTTGACAGCGCCATCAGCATCAGCCCGCGCAGGCGGCTTTGGATGTTTTCTTCGGTGATGCCTTCCTCGGTTCCCGCGAAAAGCGGCGCAAGGGTTTCGCCCACCGCCTTTTGCGCGGCGGTGATTGGCACGGTATCAAGGCGGCAGCCCAGCGCGCGGGCGCATTTTTCGGCATCCTCAAGCGAATGCTGGCTGGTAAATTCCGAAGGCAACATCACGCAGCGGACATTTTCCGGCCCCAGCGCATCGCTGGCAATGGCCGCCACAATCGCGGAATCGATACCACCCGAAAGGCCAAGGACGGCCTTTTTGAACCCTGTCTTGGCAAAGTAATCGGCGACCGACAGAACACAGGCGCGGTAATCCGCCTCGCCGATCGGCGGGATGGAGGCGATTTCGCCCTTTTCCGCCTGCCAGCCGTCATCCGTCTCGGTAAAGGTGACATGGGTCAGGTGTTCATCAAATTGCGGCATCTGGACCGCCAGATGACCGCCGGGGTTCAGCACCATCGACGAGCCATCAAAGACCTGATCATCCTGCCCGCCCACCATGTTAAGATAGACCAGTGGCAAGCCGGTTTCGATCACGCGGCTGACCATCAGGTTCAGCCGCAGATTGGGTTTGCCCCGGTGATAGGGAGAACCATTGGGCACCAAAAGGATCTCGGCCCCGGTTTCGGCGAGCGTTTCCGCCACATCCGGGTGCCATGCGTCTTCGCAAATGGGCGAGCCGATGCGGACACCGTTGACGATATAGGGGCCATGCACATCGGCCGAGGAAAACACGCGCTTTTCGTCAAATACCGCGTCGTTCGGCAGGTGATGCTTCAGGACCGTGGCCGTGATCTTGCCGCCCTGAAGGATGTAATAGGCGTTGTAGAGTTTCAGATCGCGCAAGGCCGGGCCACCGATGGCCATAGCTGGGCCATCGGCGCAGTCGCGGGCCAGGTGTTCGATCGCCTCGATTGCCGCCTGAACGAAGGCAGGCTTCAGGATCAGATCCTGCGTCTGATAGCCCGTGATGAACATTTCGGTCAGCGCGACCATGTCGCTGCCTGCCGCCTTTGCACTTTCCCATGCGGCCCGCGCTTTCGCGCCATTTGCGGCCAGGGCGCCGACGGTGGGGTTCAACTGCGCGAGTGTCAGGCGAAATGTTCTGGCCATAATGGGCCCCTTCGATCGTCTCATTCTTCTGTCGTTCTAGCAGGTTGGCGAGAAAGGGAAAGCGCCGCCCCGCCTATCGGTTGCCTGCGCCAAGCTTGAAAGCAGAAAGAGGGGCCGCTAGGCTTGCCTGCGGATGCAAGACAAAGGGGCCTGCGAATGCGGCAAGGTGCACGAGGACTGGTCGGAGCGGCATTTCTGGGTCTGGCTTTGGCAGGCGCCGCCATGGCGCAAGACGGCGAGATCGTCACCAAGCAATATGACGACGGGTCGTTCTATGAAGGCACCTTCAAGGATGGCCGCCAGCATGGCACCGGCACCTATACGCTTCCAAACGGGTATTCCTACACCGGCGAGTGGGTCGACGGCGAGATTCGCGGCACCGGCACGGCGCGCTACCCCAATGGCTCGCTGTATGAGGGCCAGTTCGCGGCAGGCAAACCCGAAGGGCGCGGCAAGATCACCTATGCCAATGGCGGCAGCTATGAAGGCGACTGGACTGGCGGCAAGATGACCGGGCAAGGCGTTGCGACCTATCCGGACGGTTCGGTTTATGAAGGCGCCTTTGTCGATGGCAAACACCACGGTCAGGGCGTGATGAGAGGCGCCAATGACTCGGTCTATGACGGGGCTTGGGTCGATGGTGTCAAAGACGGCAAGGGCAAGATCACCTATGCTGACGGGGCCGTCTATGACGGGGATTTCAAAGCCAATATGCGCGAGGGGACTGGCCAGCTGACCATGCCCGATGGGTTGACCTATCTGGGCGATTGGAAGGCCGGGCAGATCAACGGCAAGGGCAAGCTGACCCAGCCCAATGGGGATATCTACGAGGGCGACTTCGTCGAGGGGCTGCGCCAAGGCACCGGCAAGATGACCCATGCCAATGGCGATGTTTACGAAGGTGGCTTTGTCGCGGACAAGCGCGAAGGCCAAGGCACCTTCCGTTCTGCCGATGGCACGGTTTTCGACGGCCAATGGGTTGCGGGCAAGCTTCAGGGCAAGGGCAAGATCACCTTTGCCGACGGCTCGGTCTATGAGGGCGATGTGGTCGCCGATCAGGCCGAAGGGCTTGGCAAGATGACCTATGTCGATGGCTCGACCTATGAAGGCGCGTGGAAGGCTGGCGCGATTGAAGGCGAAGGGACGGCCACCTATCCCTCTGGGGCCGTCTATTCCGGGGCCTTCACCAATGCCCAACCCAATGGCAAAGGGTCGATGACCTTGCCCGACGGCTATCGCTATGACGGGGATTGGGTCAACGGCCAGCGCCAAGGCGAAGGGACCGCTACCTATGCCGATGGCACGGTCTATGCCGGGGGCTTCGTCAATGGCCTGCGCGAGGGCCGCGGCACGATCACCATGGCGGATGGTTTCCGCTATGAGGGCGATTGGAAAGCCGGCGAGATTGACGGTGTCGGACTTGCCACCTACCCCAATGGCGACGTCTACGAAGGCGCCTTCGTCAAGGGCCGGCGCGAAGGACAGGGCAAGCTGACTTACATCAGCGGCCAGATCGCCGAGGGCATCTGGAAAAGCGGCATCCTCACCGCCCCATCGCCCACTCCTGCTGCAACGGAAAGCGCGGCCCCGGCAGAAGCCCCGCCCCCCGCCGAAAATGCGGCCCCCGCAGAACCTCAGAACTGATCTGACCTTTATCTTGGTCTAAATATCCCCGCCGGAGGCACCGCTGTCTTTGTGGGCTCGATGCCCGCAAAGACGGCACTGCCTTTCGCCGAGATCACACTGCTTCTCCGGCCTCAAGACGGGACAGGAAGGCAGCCGCCTCTGCCAGCACGGTCTTGCGCCGCGCATCCTCCACCCTGTCCCATGTCCGGTACATCTGCGCCATGCGGGGATTTGATTGAAAGCGCTCCCGGTGGCGGATCAGGAAATCCCAGTATAGCAGGTTGAACGGGCAGGCCTTTGGCCCTGTCTTGTCCTTCACCTTATAGGCGCAGTTGCCGCAATAATCCGACATCCGGTCAATATAGGCGCCAGAGGCCGCATAGGGTTTGGACCCGACCACCCCGCCATCGGCAAACTGGCTCATCCCGATGGTGTTCGGGGCC
Source organism: Thioclava sp. FR2 (assembly GCF_051200875.1). GTDB lineage: Bacteria > Pseudomonadota > Alphaproteobacteria > Rhodobacterales > Rhodobacteraceae > Pseudotabrizicola. Next base: position 3,592,760 of record NZ_CP195191.1, on the reverse strand, counting down.
TCGACCCATTCAAAGGCATCGGCATAGACCGCCAGATACCACTCATGCACCTCGGCCGGATCAATGCCCGCAAGCATCGCGAAATTGCCGGTGACCATCAGGCGCTGGATATGGTGGGCATAGGCCATGTCGCGGGTCTGGCCCACCGCCGCAGAAAGGCAGGACATCTGCGTCTTTGCCCCCCAGAACAGCGGCGGAAGGGCGCGCGCGGCGCCCAAGGCATTGCGCGCGGTGTAATCCGGGCCTTCCAGAAAATAGACGCCACGAATGAATTCGCGCCAGCCGATGATCTGGCGAATGAAACCTTCCACTGCGTTCAAGGGGGCCTTGCCCGTTTTCCAGGCCGCTTCCGCCGCCTCGCAGACCTCGCGCCACCCCAGAAGCCCAAGGTTCAGATAGGGTGAGATCAGTGCATGGCTTAGCGTCGGGTCGTCCTTCAGCATGGCGTCCTGTTCCTCGCCAAAGCTGGGCAAGGCATGCGCGATGAAATGCGTCAAGGCTTTACGGGCCTCCTTGCGGGTCACGGCCCAACCAAAGGGTCGGAGCCTTCCAAAATGGCCGCTGAATTTCGCCTCGACCAGATCAAGCACCTCGGCGGTCACGTCATCGGGGTCAAAACGCGGGGGGCGCGGGCGAAACATGTTGGGTTTGGCGGGCTTGCGATTGTCATGGTCAAAGTTCCACTGTCCACCTGCCGGATCGTCCCCTTCCATCAACAGGCCGGTCTTGCGGCGCATCTCGCGGTAGAACCATTCCATCCGAAGCTGTTTGCGACCCTTGGCCCAGTCCTGAAATTCGGCCTCGGAACACAGAAAACGGTCGTCGGGCCGGAGCGTGACAGAAAGCGGCATCTCTTCCAGCGCAGCGATCAGCCGCCATTCCCCCGGCTGCGTTGCCAGAACTTCGGTCGCCCCTGTTTCCGAGGCGCGGCGCAGCAGTTCGCCCGCTATGGATTGGCTGTTTTCGGGATCATCCAGCCGCGAATAGCGGACTTGCCAACCCTGTTCCTGCAGCTCTTCCGCGAAATGGCGCATGGCGGACAAGACCAAGGCAATCTTTTGCGGATGATGACGGACATAGGAGCCTTCCGCCATCACCTCGGCCATCACCACGATGTCTGTGGCCTTGTCCGCCTTTGTCAGTGCGGAAAGGCTGTGGGAAAGCTGATCGCCCAGAACAAGGACTAGACGCGGGCTTACCACGGCACGACCTTTCCCTGCCAATCGAAGAAGCCACCGGTTTGGGCCGGTGTCAGGCTGTCGAGAACGGTCATCAGGTTTTCTGCGGCCTCAGCCGGCGGAACGGTCGGGTGGTTGCCTGCGTATTTTGCGGTCAGGGGCGTGGCGACAGTGCCCGGATGCAGGCAGGCCAGCACAGCCTGTTTATGGCTGCGGGCCAGTTCGATGGCGGCGGTGTGGACCAATTGGTTCAGCGCCGCCTTTGCCGCGCGATAGGCATACCATCCGCCCAAGCCATTGTCGCCGATACTGCCGACACGGGCCGAGAGGACGGCGATCTTTGCAGGTGTTTCGCGCGGGATCAGCGGCAGCAAATGTTTCAACACCAGCGCAGGCCCGGTTGCATTGAGCGCGAATTGCGCGGCCAAGGTGGCCGGGTCCAACTGGCGCAGGCTCTTCTCGGGCGCTGCACCGTTCAGTTCCAGCGCGCCAGTGGCAATAAAGACCCGATCAAACCCGCCCCTCAGCGCGCCAAGATGGTGGGCTATACTGGCCTCGTCCGTCAGATCAAAGCCATCGACCGATCGAGACAGGCTGGTGACGTCATACCTCTGGGAGGAAAGGGCAACGGCCAGCGCGGCGCCAATTCCGCCCGAAGCGCCGATAACGAGTGCGCGCATAGGGAAACCTTTTTCCCTTGTTCGGCTCAGGCCGCCAATCGGATCAGATCACGGTCAAAAATCCGCGCCAAAACCTCGGCCCCATAGGCCTCGTTGCCATGCACGCCATCTGGGGCGCGCAGATTTTCGGGCAGCGGCTGATCGGCCCAGTCTGGTTCTTCGCGGGGGTCGAACACGGCAATGCCATGGTCGCGCAAGATCCGGGTGATGCGGGCCGCAAAATAGAGCGCGACCGGATCGGTCTGAATCATCGGGGGCGCGATGACCAAAAGATTGGCATCCAAGCCCCCCAGACGCAGCAGCCGGAACAGGCTGTTCCTGTGGCTGAAGATATAGGCCACAAGGAAAGCATCCGAGACGAAAAGCGCCTCTTCCGTGACTGCCGCATGGGACGGGTCAGGGCTGTGACCATGCCGCGAAAACAGCGGGACGAGGCGGCCCAGATGATAGCCGATGCTGGCCAGAACCGGAATATCCTTGGGAAAGGCCGAGCCTTCGACGGTTTGCGAAAACTCGGCAATCCGTCGGTTCAATCCGCGTCGATGGGGGGTTGTCAGCCCATAGTCAGGATGCGGGCGCATCTTGTTTTCGTGCCAGAAGTTGCCGGAGATATAGAGCATCTCGGACCGCAGGCCGCGCGCAATGGCCGCCTCTTGCAGGGCGGCGGTGTGGCTGTCGCCAATGATGAGCAGGTCAGGACGCATTATAGGCCTCCAACGCGGCTTCTTCGCAGACCAAGGCCTCGGCCTCGATCGCCTCGGTGATGGCGCGGTCGCGGGCAGCTTCGGCCTCGGCCTCGGCCCCGTGGCGGGCAGGAGCGGTCAGGCGCAGGCCGCCAAAGAAATGACCCATGACCGTATCCACCCCCTGCCGGACGACCGACCGCAGATTGGGTTCAAAGAATGCCGAACGGGTTGGTGCGCCGGTGATGATTTCGTAACTGGGGAAGTAATCGACGCGGGCCTCATCCTCGGCCATCTCCCCCGCGACAGCGCGGAGAACGGATTTGGAACGCGTGGTGGCAACAAGGACATGTTGGCCGCTGGCGGTCGCGGTCAGAGGCACGGGGCTGACGGTCAAGAGCAGGTGGATTTCGGGGTTCAGACGGGTCAGGAGGGCCAGTGACTCGTCCAGCGCGGTGCGGATCGCGGCAGATCGGTAATTGACGAAATGGTGCTGGTCCGGGTCAAAGCGCCCGCCCATCGTGCCGGGACATGCGGCGAAGGGTTGGGCCTTGGTATTCTCCCACCCCTCGGTCAGGCCAAGGGTGAAGACAAAGACATCGGCCCCGATGACCGCGCGTTTCAGGCCACGGATCATGGCAAGGCGGGACAGAACGGCCTCGTTCAGGCTGGAAAATCCATTGGGCTCTATCGCCGGGCGCAGGCTGTCGCGGAAACGGCCATCTGCGTCTTCCCAGATTTCCGGGCCATCTACCGGGGTGTCGCCGACCACCATAGAGAGAAGCAGCCGCAACTGGGCGGCGGTGTAGACATTTGCGGTGCGGGCGGAAAAGACGCCGTAATTATACTCGCGCGCGAGGTCGAGGGGCGTGCCGCCGGGGGCGGGTTCGCCGTCGATCCAGCCCATGCGCCGCTCTTTCAGCGCCCGGCTGATATGCTGGGCAAAGCAGGAGCCGAAGGTGGCAAAGCGGGCATCGCTGGGCAGGTCCCATTTCGAGGTCCAGAGATCGGTCAGACCAAAGATCCCGGCCTCGGCCACACCCGTGCGCCAAAAGGCCTTGGGCGGGAGGGAGGCATAGGGATTGGTGGGGGCTGCTGCGGGCTTTTTCATGGAACCGTCGTTACGGGGCGAGTTTGGTCGGATTGTGGCAGATGGGGAAACAATCGCACAGGGGGGTAAGCAGTACTTTTTGGGGGAAATTTACCCGTCCCCGTCGGGGACGCAAAAACGACCGGGGGAAATCAAAGACTTAGAGTCGGGGGTTCACGGTTTTTTAAGATCTCCCCGAGGAGAGGCGGTCGATTGCGGTCAGAAGGGAGTTGGTTTGCTGGAGGTAAATGTCGGCCTTCGCCTGCTGGAACACGTCGCGTGCCGCCAGTACATGACTGCGAGCATCTGATAGCGAGGCCTTTTCTTGCGACACACCAAACAGTGCCAGTTGGTCATTTGCCAGGTTAACCTGCGTCATTGCCCAATTTATCGGCGCATGCTCAAGGTTCCAAACATCCAGCACTTCTGAATGAGCCTGAACCGCCTGCGATATCCACGGTTTGGTATTCGTCGCCACCCCCAACTGTTGGAGAACGTTTGCCAAGGCATTGCGAGACTCTGCCCAATTCATGGGTTCCGCGTCTTTGGTCCTGATCATCAAAGCAGCTTCGAATCTGGATAGTGCGTTCGGCAAATGCTGCGCATCTCGCGTCAGCCGAGCGAATGTGACGAGTGCATTTCCCAAATTGTGCTGAACCATCGCCCATTCGGAAGGGAAGGCCGACCTCGTCCAAACTTTTTCGGCCTCATGGTAAGCACGAGTAGCGCAATCGACAGCCCAAGGACTCGCACTAAGCTCCCCAATTTCCTGAAGCACACTACCAAGGTTGTTCTGTATCCCTGCCCATGTGGCTGGTGCCTGCGCTAGTGTTATCGACGCCAAGGCACTTTCATGTGCCTCAACGGCCTCATACAACTTTTCCTTTAGGCCGAGTTGCTTGCCTAGAGATGCAAGAGAAGTACCCAGATTGGTTAAGGAAATCGCCCTTTTTTCAGCGTACTGATCTTCCTTCCACTCACTCGCCGCCGTCTTGAAATACTCTATCGCCTCGAACAATGGCGCGGCCTGCCCTGTGCGATCCGCAAGGCATTGCAATGCCAAGGCGCGATCATTTAGGGCATCGCCACGGCTTTCCGCGTTGCTGGCGGCTTGGAACTTTGCCTGTGCGAGATGAATCGAAACATGCAAGTCGAAGCTTACACCCTGCGACCGGCCCCTTTTGTAATATTCAAACTGAGCGTCTTGCAGAGATTTGACGAAATCCTGCGGCGCACCTATCCGCAAGCGTTCAATTAGGTGCCCTGCGGCACGGTCGGGGCGGTTCCGAAGACGGGCCTGTGCCGCGCCTTGATCGCGCAGGGCGGCAAGCCCCGCATTCTGGGCGGCGATGGCTTCGTCAATCGCTTGATCCGCCGCCTCAAGCTTGCCCAGATCGTTCAGGCGCGCGACCTCGGCCAGTACCGCCTGAACCGCATCGCCCGTATTCGAGGGCAAGGCCGCGCGGGCCCTCAGATCGGCGGCTGTGCGGAGGGCGGCCTCAAAGCTCGCCAAGGCCATGTCGAAGGTTTCGACCGGACCTGTGGCATAGCGGCGGGCGAGTTCAACGACGAGTTTTTCCGAAAGATGCAACTGCTGGGACAGGGTCGCATTGCGCTGGATCAGAGCCTGAACGATTTCGGGGTTCGGTTCGGCTGTGGACTGGCGAATATCCTCCAGTTCTGTCGGGGTGATGTCCAGCACCCCGCAATAAGCTTGCACCACCCGCTCATGCGGGTTGGCGATCAGGCCTCGTTCCAGTTTCGACACGTCTTGCTTAGTTTGTTCAGGTGAATTGTTGGCACGGTCGGCAAAGACAAGCGCCCCAAGGGCGCCTTGCTTCCACCCCCTCTCGCCCCGTTTGCGCTTGACCAAGAGGCCAAATGCGGCCCCGAAACTTTGCGACATGATTTTCACCTACCAGCAAACCGACTTTGCCTGTCGTGCGCGGCACTTGGCAAGCGGGCAGATTGAACCTGCGCAAAACCGGGGTGCGGGCCCGCCCCCTTTCAAACAGAAAGGGATCGATATGTGGAAATGGATGCTTGGCGTGCCGGGGGTGAACCTTGCCTTTGCAGTGATTTGCTTGGGTTCGGTGGCGGGCCTGCCCAATGACTGGGTGATGGGGCTGTCAGCGCTATTCTACCTGCGTTTGGCGTTCTGGCCGTGATCCTCGACCCGCGAAAGGGGGCGCTGCCCCCTTTTCGCAGATTGGCTTTGGCCAATCTGCTGACCCCCGGGATATTTGAGGACACGAAAAAGGGGCGGGGAAAGAACAAGGGCGCGGCGGCGTCCCTTTGCTCTTTGGCCTTTATTGTGCGTAGGAAAGAAGTTCTTCGATGCGGGCGCGGCCCAGTTCGACCCGACAGGATTGGATCGCGATGCCGGCGCCAGAACCGCCGCCGAAGGTGGTGCCGACAAAGTCGCAATGTGCGTCGCGATAGGCCGCCCATGCGGCTTGGCCCGCTTCGAGCGCGGGGGTGGCCATTGGTCGGCCTGTTGCCTCGTCCAGAGATTTGGCCGAGTCGGTTGCGAAGCCAAGGGCAAGCGCGAGGGTTTTCTCGATGGTCGCCTCGGCCTCGGCCACGCAATTGCCGATTTCCACCTGGCTTCCACTGCTGAGACTGCATTCCAGAGACGGGTCTGCGATGGCGACAGCGGGGAAAAGGGCGATCGCGCAAATGACGGGAAGTTTTGAAGAAAAGGACATGGCTGAACCTATGGAGAGAAACAAGAGTTCGAGTGTGACGGCGGGGACGCGGAAATCAAAGACTGGACGTTCGTCCGTCGCAGATTTTTTTCAGAAACCGGACTTCTTTTCGCCGCGTCATTTCCCCCTTGACCTTCCTGCCCCTATCCGTATCGTCGCGCCCTATGACACGGGATCGGATCATTACTGGCACGGCATGCGCATTCAGCGCCCTACTGCCCCGTGGACTGCTTCTTCTTAGCCGCCTCTGAGCGTGCCTTTACGGGCGCGACCGCTCAGAGGTGAACAGCGCCCCCGACACGCACCAAGGCTAAGAGACAAGGATTACCGACATGACCAAGCAGAACCGCGTTCTGATTTTCGATACCACGCTGCGCGATGGCGAGCAGTCGCCCGGGGCGACGATGACCCATGAAGAGAAGCTGGAGATTGCCAGCCTTCTGGATGAGATGGGCGTCGATATCATCGAGGCCGGTTTCCCGATTGCCAGTGAAGGCGATTTCGCGGCGGTGAGCGAGATTGCCAAGCGGTCGCGCAATTCGACCATTTGCGGGCTGGCACGGGCGAATTTCAAGGACATCGACCGCTGCTGGGAGGCCGTGAAGCACGCGAAAAGCCCGCGCATTCACACCTTTATCGGCACCTCGCCGCTGCACCGCGCCATTCCGAACCTGGACATGGACCAGATGGCCGAGCGCATCCATGAGACCGTGACGCATGCGCGCAACCTGTGCGACAACGTGCAGTGGTCGCCGATGGACGCGACTCGGACCGAAAGCGATTACCTGTGCCGGGTGGTCGAGATCGCGATCAAGGCGGGGGCCACGACGATCAACATTCCCGACACTGTGGGCTATACCTATCCGCGCGAAAGCGCCGATATCATCCGCATGCTTCTGGAGCGGGTGCCGGGGGCGGACACGATCACCTTTGCCACCCATTGCCACAACGATTTGGGCATGGCGACGGCGAATTCGCTGGCCGCTGTTGAGGCCGGTGCCCGGCAGATCGAATGCACGATCAATGGCCTGGGCGAGCGCGCGGGCAACACCGCGTTGGAAGAGGTTGTGATGGCGATGAAGGTGCGCCATGACATCCTGCCCTTCGAGACGCGGATCGACACCACGAAGATCATGAACCTGAGCCGCCGTGTGGCCAGCGTTTCGGGCTTTAACGTGCAGTTCAACAAGGCCATCGTCGGGAAGAACGCCTTCTTGCATGAAAGCGGCATTCACCAGGATGGCGTGCTGAAGAATGTCGAGACCTTTGAGATCATGCGGCCCGAGGATATCGGCCTTGTTCAGAAGAACATCGCCATGGGCAAGCATTCGGGCCGCGCTGCGCTGCGGGCGAAGCTGAAAGAGCTGGGCTATGATCTGGCGGACAATCAGCTGAACGATGTTTTCGTGCGGTTCAAGGCCTTGGCTGACCGCAAGAAGGAAGTCTATGACGACGATCTGATCGCGCTGGTGGCCGATCAGGCGACGAATGAAGAGCATGATTACATGCAGGTCAAACGCCTGCGCGTGGTCTGTGGCACCGAAGGCCCGCAAGAGGCCGAACTGACGCTGACCATTGACGGGGTGGATCATACCATCGACGCTACCGGCGACGGGCCTGTGGATGCGGCCTTCAACTGCGTCAAGATGCTGTTCCCGCATCATGCGCGGCTGGAGCTTTATCAGGTGCATGCAGTGACCGAAGGCACGGATGCCCAGGCCACGGTTTCGGTGCGGTTGCAGGAAGACGGGCGGATCGTGACCGGGTCTTCGGCGGATACCGACACGATTGTGGCGAGCACGAAGGCCTATGTGAACGCCCTGAACAAACTGATCGTGCGGCGGCAGAAATCGGCCCCGGGCGATGATGTGAAAACGGTGACCTACCACGGCGAATAGGCCGGGGGACGCAGCCGAACGGTTGGCGAGGGGGCGCTGCCCCCTCGCGGTTTTCGGTGAAAACCGCTCTCCCCCGGGATATTTTTCAACAGAAAATGGGGCGGGCGATGGGCAACAGCATGTGGGCGGTGGTGACAACCGGAACCGGCGGCTTTGACCGGCTGATCTGGCGCGAGGTGCCGCGGCCAGACCCGGGGCCGGGCAGTGTGCTGGTGCAGGTCTTGGCGGCGGCGGTGAATAATACCGATCTGAACACCCGTCTGGGCTGGTATGCGCCCGAGGTGACCGGGGGCACGGCAGAGACGCGTGGAGATGACCCGGTGGCTGCGGGCGGCTGGGATGGGGCCACGCCTTTTCCCTTGATCCAAGGCACGGACTGCTGTGGCCGGGTGGTGCAGCTGGGCGCGGGCGCATCAGCGGAGTTGCTGGGGCAGCGCGTCTTGGTGCGGCCCTGCATGGACGACCCGGAAACGGGGGTGCCCGGGGCCGTTTGGCTGGGGTCGAACATCGACGGCGCCTTTGCGCAATATGTGACCGTGCCAGCGCGGGAGGTGTTCGTCGTTCGATCTGGCTGGCGCGATGCGGAATTGGCGAGCCTGCCCTGTGCCTGTGGCACGGCGGAAAACATGCTGCACCGGGCGGGAGTCGCTGCCGGGATGCGGGTCTTGGTGCCGGGGGCCTCGGGCGGTGTGGGGTCGGCGGTGGTGCAATTGGCGCGGCGGCGGGGGGCGGAGGTGATTGCCATCACCTCGGCAGACAAGCGCGCGCAAGTGCAGGCGCTTGGGGCTGCAAAGGTCTTGGTGCGGGGCGATGATCCTGTGGCGGTGCTGGGGACGAAGGCTGTGGATGTGGTGGTCGACAATGTGGGCGGGCCGGGCTTTGGCACGCTGTTGGCGTTGCTGCGACGTGGGGGGCGCTATGTGACCTCGGGCGCGATTGCGGGGCCCGTGGTGCCGCTGGACCTGCGGGTGATGTATCTGAACGACCTGACGCTGATGGGCTGCACGGCTTGGGCGGCGGAGGTTTTTCCGAACCTGATTGGCTATGTGGAGCGGGGGGAGATTGCGCCCTTGGTCGCGGCGGAGATGCCGTTGGAGCGGATCGTCGAGGCGCAGAAGCTGTTTGAGGAAAAGCGGCATTTGGGAAAGATCGTGCTGATCCCGCCAGGCGCCGGGTGAAAGGCCAAGGGGGCGCTGCCCCCTTTTCGCGTCTTGGGCAGGCCCAAGCCGCTGACCCCCGGGATATTTTCACCAAGATAAAGGGGGATCTGACGAAGGAAGAGGCGCGGATTTCAGGTGGTCGATGAAGGCCCGGAGCGGCAGCGGTGGATTGCGGCGGCTGGGATAGTAGAGGAAGCAGCCCGGAAAAGGCGGCGTCCAATCAGCCAGCAGGCGGACAAGTCGTCCGGCGGTGATGGCCTCGGCCACCTCGTCTTCGAAGAAATAGCCGATGCCGACCCCGGCCTCGGCGGCGGCGAGGCGGATCGGCACCCAGCGGGTGATTAGCGGGCCATCGACGGCGATCTGAAGCATCTCGGGCCCGGTGGTGGTCTGGCGGTCGAATTCCCAGCGATAGGGGCTGCCTGTCGAGGGGCTGACGGTCACAAGGCATTTGTGATCGGCCAGATCGCGCGGGTGGCGGGGGGCCGGGTTGCGGGCGAGATAGTCTGGGGAGGCCACGCAGGCCATGCGCAGATCGCCGCCCAGCGGGAGGGCGATCATATCGGCCTCAAGCCGTTCGGCCAGACGGATCCCGGCATCAAAGCCTTCGGCGACAATGTCGACGAGACGGTCATTCGAGGCGATTTCAAGCCGGACATGCGGGTATTTCTTCAGGAAGGCCGGCACCAGCCGCTCCAGATGTGGCAGCGCGATGGAGACCACATCGAGCCGCAGACGGCCTGCGACCTCTCCACCTGCCGAAAAGCTGGCATCAATGACGTTGTCGAGATCGTCGAGCACGGGAAGCAGGCGTTCGGCAAGCCTTTGACCGGCATCGCTGGGGGCGACTGACCGCGTCGTGCGGTTCAGAAGTCTTTGGCCGAGGCGGTCTTCGAGGGCCGAGACGGACTGGCTGAGGGCAGAGGGAGAGACGCCCAGATAGGCGGCGGCACGGGTAAAGGTGCCGTGCCGGAGGACGGCGGCGAAGGCGCGGAGTTCAGCGAAGTCGGAGGGGCGCATTGTTTAGCCACACTTAAAAGGACATGAAGATAATGCCGGATTATCACAGAATGTCTTTTGAGGCAAAACAAGGCCTGCGTGAAGACGGAGGCGATTATGTGGACGGAGTTGAAAGCGTGGTGGGTGGCGCAGGGCGAGGCGGTGCAGCTGGCCGGTCTGTCGGACCGGTTGCTGGACGATATGGATATCGACCGCGGATCGCTTCGTCAGCGGGTGATGGGAGAGGCGCGCTTTCCGATTGCCTTTCGCCGGCGGGGCACGGTGCAGGAGCCGTGCTGCAAAGCGGGCTGTGAGATGAGCCAAGCAGCGCAACGCTGAGGCGTTGTGCCGCTGCATTCAAATCGGGCCGAAGGTTTGGGAAACGGCGGCAGAATGTTCGGCCAGAGCCGGGTTTGCTGCCCATTGGCCCAAGAGATCGGCCCAGCGCAAGGCAACGAAGGTTACGTCTGCGCCGCGGACAGATTGGGCGAAGGACGCAATCTCGGCCTCGTGCTGGGCAATCGCCGTTGGGGAGACCGGTTTGCCATTTGCCCATTGAGCGGGGGCGGCATGAAGGTAGACAAGCACTGCGCCCAAGCCGCGTTTTGCCGCCTGCGTTTTCAGGCCATAGGCATGTTTCACAAGCTGGACGGCATCGAGATTGGAATAGGTCTGCGCGCCCTTTTCCAAGGCGAGGCGCATGTCGTTCCAGGGGGCCATGCCCTGCCCCCAATCACGGCTACCGTAAGCCTCGGTAAAGCTGGTTGCCTTTTTCGGGCGGAAAGGTTCGTAGCGCTTGCTTTCGACGCCGACCAGCGTGGTGGCGGTGGTGATGGCGGCATCTAGCCAAGGGTGACGCCCGCCGCGCCACGGAAAATGCATTTCGGCCTCAATCTGGACCTCCAGCGGGGCGCCCATGGGCACAGACGGGAGGGCAGGTAGCTGGGTTGGTCGTTCCAGGAACCAGCCAAAGGCATTGGCGGCAAGGGCTGCGGAGGATTCAGGGCTGGAGAATTTGCCGCTGGCCAGTTCGTTGCCGGGAGAGCGGCGCAGAGCGGCAAGGACCAGATCGCCGGGAACGCCGGGAAGAAATTCGGGGTCAGTCACGGCGATATCCTTTTTGAGGCGCGCGGCGGATCACGCGCCCTTCATCTCTTGCAGCGTGTTGCCGCCGTCAACCACCAACATGGTGCCGGTGACATAAGAGGCCTCTTCCGAGGCGAGAAAGAGCGCGGCGGCGGCGATTTCGGCGGGGGTGCCGGGGCGGCCAGCGGGGGTGCGTTTTCCGGCCTCGATTTCTTCCGCGCTGCTGGAGGCGGTTTCGATCCAGCCCGGCAGGATGGCGTTGCAGGTGATGCCTTGCCTTCCATATTCCAGCGCGATGGAGCGGGTCATGCCGGTGATGGCGGCCTTGGCTGTTGCATAGGCGGAGGAGCCGTCGATGGTGACGACCGGGCCGGTGACGGAGGAGATGTTGACGATGCGGCCAAAGCCACGGGCGGCCATGCCGGGCAGTGCCGCGCGGCAGCAATGGAAGGTGGTGTTGATGTTCAGCGCCATGTGATGCGCCCAATCGGTATCGGACCAGCCCGCAAGGCGTTGGCGGGGGATGTCGTGTCCGGTCTGGACCATGCCTGCATTGTTCACCAAAAGCTCGACCGGGCCCAGCTTGGCCGTAACCTCGGCAAAGAGCGCGGCCACCTGATCGGGCTTGGTCAGGTCAGCCGTCAGCGACAGGCACCCCAGTTCGCGCCCGCGATCATGGACGCGATCTGAGGTTGCAGTGACGCAGACGCGCGCGCCCGCAGCGATCAGCGAACGGGCGATGGCGAAGCCGATTCCCCCGGCAGAACCCGCTCCGGTGACCAATGCCACACGATCTTTTACCCCTGCCATCCGTTCCTCCTGCCGCTTTTGGCAAGGCTATCATGGGGCGCAGGTTTCAATCCTGCAAGCCGGGCTGCAAATGTGGGCCTTCAACAGGCCGAAAGGTTGGAAAAGGTCAAACACGCGGATGTGCGCGCGGTTTTTCGCATGGGGGTTTCGCTTATTTGCCCACATCCTTATATGGAGGCGCCCGCCCGGCCTGCGCCGAGTCGCGGGACCATTGACGTTTGCAAAGGACACCCCATGGCGCTCTCTGGCCTCTTCTCGTCGGATATGGCGATTGACCTCGGAACCGCGAATACACTGGTCTATATCCGGGGCAAGGGGATCGTTTTGAACGAGCCTTCGGTGGTGGCCTATCACGTCAAGGACGGCAAGAAGCAGGTTCTGGCCGTGGGGGAAGATGCCAAGCTGATGCTGGGCCGGACCCCCGGCACGATCGAGGCGATCCGCCCGATGCGGGATGGGGTTATTGCCGATTTCGACAGTGCGGAAGAGATGATCAAGCATTTCATCCGCAAGGTGCACAAGCGCACGACGTTTTCAAAGCCCAAGATCATCGTCTGCGTGCCGCACGGGGCGACGCCGGTGGAAAAGCGGGCAATCCGCCAGTCGGTTCTGTCGGCAGGTGCACGGCGCGCGGGTCTGATTGCGGAGCCGATTGCGGCGGCGATTGGCGCAGGCATGCCGATCACCGACCCGACGGGGAACATGGTGGTCGATATTGGCGGTGGTACGACCGAAGTGGCCGTCCTGTCGCTGGGTGACATCGTTTATGCGCGGTCGGTCCGCGTCGGCGGCGACCGGATGGACGAGGCGATCATCAGCTATCTGCGCCGCCATCAGAACCTGTTGATCGGGGAATCGACGGCAGAGCGGATCAAGACCAGCATCGGTACGGCGCGGATGCCCGATGACGGGCGCGGCGCTGCGATGCAAATTCGCGGGCGCGACCTGCTGAACGGCGTGCCGAAGGAAACCGAGATCAATCAGGCGCAGGTGGCCGAGGCTTTGGCCGAACCGGTGCAGGCGATTTGTGATGCGGTGATGCAGGCCTTGGAAGCGACGCCCCCGGACCTTGCCGCCGATATCGTTGACCGCGGCGTGATGCTGACCGGTGGCGGTGCGCTGTTGGGCGATCTGGATCTGAGCTTGCGGGAACAGACCGGGCTTTCGATCAGCGTCGCCAACGAGTCACTGAATTGTGTGGCTTTGGGCACTGGCAAGGCGCTGGAATATGAAAAGCAACTGCGTCATGTGATCGACTACGACAGCTGATCCACGGCATCTGATCGGTCTTTACGGGCCGATCCTGTGTCGGGCAGATTGGGACGGCCATGGCAAAGACGCGTACCGACCCCGAAGAGTTTTCGCGCCCGCTGCGTCGGGTGCTGGTTGGCATATTGGTGCTGGTCCTTTTCGGCATTTTCCTTTTGTGGCGGATTGACAGCCCAAGGGTCGAACGGTTCCGGGCAGCGCTGATTGACCGGATCGTACCGTCCTTCGATTGGGCCTTGGTGCCGGTCAGCAAGGCGACCGATATGGTCGACCAGTTCCAAAGCTATGCAAGCCTTTACGAACAGAACCAAGAGTTGCGGCGTGAATTGCAGCAGATGAAGGCTTGGAAAGAAGCCGCGCTGCAACTGGAACAGCAAAACGCGCGGCTGCTGGATTTGAACAAGGTGCGGCTTGACCCGCAATTGACCCATGTGACGGGGCAAGTGCTGGCCGACAGCGGCAGCCCGTTCCGGCAATCTGTCCTGATCAATGTGGGCGAGCGCGATGGCATTCGCGATGGCTGGGCCACGATGGACGGGATCGGCGTGGTGGGCCGGATTTCCGGCGTGGGACAACGGACCAGCCGGGTGATCCTGCTGACTGATACCAACAGCCGTGTGCCTGTGACCGTGCAGCCTTCGGGGCAGAAAGCGCTTTTATCGGGTGATAACTCGACCCTGCCACCGTTGGACTTTCTCGAAGACGCCGACGAAGTGCGACCGGGCGACCGGGTGGTGAGTTCTGGCGATGGCGGCATGTTCCCGGCGGGTCTTTTGGTCGGTCAGGTGGTGATGGGCAATGATCGGCGGCTACGGGTTTCGCTCAGCGCCGATTATCAGCGGCTGGAATTCCTGCGCGTGCTGCGCAGCCATGAACTGGCGCCGATCACCGATGCCGGCGCCCTGATCGCGCCGCCCCTTTTGCCCGATGGGCCGGACACAAGCGACGCGTTGAACACCGATGCCATCCCTGCCCGCGGCACGCAGCCGGATGCGGCGCCCGAGGCCGATGCCACGACCGAAACGGATAGCGGCAATGATTGAACCGGTCCGCTCGGGGGTTTGGCTATACCGGGGCCTGTTCATCGTGATCGCCTTGGTTTTGCTGTTTGCCCGCCTGTTGCCTTTGGGCGATCAGGCGGGAAGCTGGCCGGGGCCCGACATCCTGCTTTGCGTGATTTTCGCCTGGGCCACGCGGCGCCCGGACTACTTGCCGGTTTGGCTCTTGGCGGGGGCCTTGCTGGTTGAGGACATCATTCTGATGCGCCCGCCGGGGCTTTGGACCGCCCTTGTCGTGGTTGCGGTCGAATTCGTCCGGAGCCGGATTGCGCTGACACGCGAGCTGACCTTTACCGTGGAATGGGCCTTGGTGGCAGCGTTGATGGTCTCTTGCCTGTTGGCCTATCGGTTGGTGTTCACGCTTTCGTTCCTGCCGCAGGGCGGATTCGGCTTTGCCATGATGCAGGTTTTGTGGTCCATCCTGTGCTATCCCCTTGTGGTCGGCGCCAGCCGTTTTGCCTTTGACCTTCGCAAGCCTGCGACCGGTGAAGTCGACAGTTATGGACGCCGACTGTGATTGATTGTGACAGCGGGGCCTGAGAGAGAGCCGTGAGACGAAGCCCGAAAGAAACCGATGACGCCGCGCGCGTGACGCATCGCCGGGCCCTGCTTTTGGGCGGGGCGATGACGGCGATGTTTGCGGTTTTGGGCGGGCGGATGCGGTATCTGTCGGTGGAACAGGCCGACCAGTTCAAGCTGCTGGCAGAAGAAAACCGGATTTCCATTCGCCTTATCCCGCCGGCACGCGGGCTGATTCAGGACCGCAATGGCAAGCTGATTGCCGGAAACGAACAGAATTACCGGGTGGTGATTACCCGCGAAGATGCGGGCGACGTGGATGCGGTGCTGACAAAGTTGGCGCATGTCATTCCACTGAGTGCCGAAGATCTGGAACGGACCGCGAAAGAGATGAAGCGGACCTCGCCCTTTGCGCCGGTCACTGTCGCTGACCGCCTGACATGGGATGATCTTTCCAAGGTGGCATTGAATTCGCCCTCTTTGCCCGGGGTGTCCCCTGAGTTCGGGCTGAGCCGCATCTATCCGCGCGATACCGATTTCGCGCATGTGGTGGGCTATGTCGGCCCGGTGTCAGAGCGCGATCTGCAAGCCTTGGAAACCCCGGACCCGCTGTTGACCATTCCCAAATTCCAGATCGGCAAAATCGGGGTCGAGCGCTGGATGGAAGACTATTTGCGCGGTTCTGCCGGAACGCGGCGGATCGAAGTGAATGCCGTGGGCCGCGTGATGCGCGAACTGGAACGGCAAGAGGGCGATCCGGGGGCCGATATCCGGCTGACGATCGACGCCGATGTGCAGAATTTCGTGCAGGCGCGGTTGGGGGACGAATCCGCCGCGGTCGTAGTGATGGACGTGACGAACGGCGATATTATTGCCATCGCCTCGTCACCGTCTTTTGACCCCAACCTGTTTGTGCGCGGGATCAGCCATACCGATTACAATGCGCTGACCGAAAACGACCACCGCCCCTTGGCGAACAAGACCGTCCAAGGCGTCTATCCACCGGGGTCGACTTTCAAGATGGTTACCGCACTGGCCGCGCTGCAAGAGGGCGTGATTGGCGTTGATACAACGGTGCGTTGCCCCGGGCATCTGGAAGTGGGCGGGCGCAAGTTCCACTGCTGGAACCGTGGCGGACATGGCGCGGTGAACCTTGAGAAGTCGCTCGAGCAAAGCTGCGACGTCTTTTATTACGACGTGGCGCAAAAGGTTGGCATCGACAAGATTGCCGAAATGGGCCGCAAGCTTGGCCTTGGCCAACGCCATGACATTCCGATGTCTGCCATTGCCGAGGGCATCATGCCCAACAAGCAGTGGAAGTTGGAGCAGCATAAGCAGGAATGGCGGATCGGGGACACGATCAACGCCTCTATCGGCCAAGGCTATGTGCTGACCTCGCCCCTGCAACTGGCTGTGATGACCGCGCGGCTTGCCACCGGGCGCGCCGTGGTGCCGCGTCTGGTGCGCGCCATCGACGGGCGCGACGTCGAAGTGCCAGTGGCAGAGCCCTTGGGGATCGAGGAATCGGCGCTGCGAAAGATCCGGGCCGGGATGTACGCGGTGGTGAACAGCGAACGCGGCACGGCGAAAGGGTCGCGCATCGTGGAAGAAACCCTTGTCTGGGCGGGCAAGACCGGCACCAGTCAGGTGCGCAACATCACCGCCGCAGAACGCGCGCGGGGGGTTATTTCCAACGATCAATTGCCGTGGAACCGTCGCGACCATGCGCTGTTCGTGGGCTTTGCCCCCTATGACAACCCGCGCTACGCCGTGGCGGTTGTGGTCGAACATGGTGGTGGCGGGTCGACAGCCGCGGCCCCGATCGCCCGCGATGCCATCCTGCGGGCGCTGAGCGACGGGCTGCCGCCGCTTTCGGCCTATCCGGCCTCGCAGCGCAATCGTATCGAATCCATGCTGCAAAAGCTGCCGCTGCGTGATGCCGATGGCCGCGCCCCCGAAGCAACGAAGGCATGAGGCGCGGCGATGAGCTTTCTTGAGTATCGCGTCAAATTCGTCCCCACCGGCTTGCGCAAGGTCTTGTACCTGAACTGGCCGCTGATCGTTCTGGTCACGGCCGTTGCGGCCATCGGCTGGCTGGCGCTTTACTCGATTGCCGGGGGTCGGATGGACATTTGGGCCGGACGGCAGATGAAAATTTATGGCGTCGGTCTGGTGGCGATGTTCTTCATCGCCTTTGTGCCAATCTGGTTCTGGCGCAACCTTAGCCTTCTGGCCTATCTGGTCTCGATTGGGCTTTTGTTGCTGGTCGAATTCTTTGGCTCGATCGGCATGGGCGCCCAGCGCTGGATCGAATTCGGGGGCTTTCGCCTGCAACCCTCGGAACTGATGAAGGTTACGCTGGTGATGATGCTGGCGGCCTATTACGACTGGCTGGACACGAAAAAGGTCTCGCATCCCTTATGGGTCGCCGCCCCTGTTCTGTTGACTGTCATTCCCGTGATCTTGGTGTTGATGCAGCCGAACCTTGGGACGGCCCTGATCATCCTGATGATCGGTGGCGCCGTCATGCTGATGGCTGGGGTCAGCTGGTGGTATTTCGCGGTGGTGATATCAGGCGTCGTCGGCACGGTCTGGGCGGTTTTCGCCAGCCGCGGCACCGAATGGCAACTGTTGCACGACTATCAGTTCCGGCGGATCGACACGTTCCTTGACCCCACCGCCGATCCTTTGGGCGCGGGCTATAACATCATTCAGGCCCAGATTGCGTTGGGTTCCGGAGGCTGGAGCGGCAAGGGCTTTATGCAGGGCACTCAAAGCCGGCTCAATTTCCTGCCCGAAAAAGAGACCGACTTCATCTTCACCGTGCTGGGCGAAGAATTCGGCTTTGTCGGGGCGTTCACGATCCTGATGCTGTATGCACTGATCCTGATTTTCATGTATGTCTCGGCGCTGCAGAACAAAGACCGCTTCTCGACCCTTCTGATCATGGGCATCGCGGTGAACTTCTTCCTCTATCTCGCCATCAACCTGTCGATGGTGATGGGGCTTGCCCCGGTGGTGGGCGTTCCCCTGCCCTTCCTTTCCTATGGCGGATCGGCAATGCTGGTGCTTCTGGTGGCCGTGGGCTTGATTCAAAGCGCCCATATCCACCGCCCCCGCTAATATCCGAGGCCCGCTTATGACCACTGTCCTGTTCGCCGCCCCAAGCCTTTGGGACGAGTATCGCGATGTCTTGCCCAAAGCACTGACCGAGGCCGGAGTAACCGCAGATCTGGTGCTGGAGGCAAGGCCCGAAGAGGTCGATTACATCGTCTATGCGCCCTCGGCGCCGTTGCAGGTTTTCACGCCCTTTACCCGCTGCAAGGCCGTGCTCTCGCTCTGGGCCGGGGTGGAACGCATTGTCGGAAATCAGACCCTGACCCAACCGCTGTGCCGGATGGTCGACCCGGCCTTGGCAGAGGGCATGGTTGAATGGGTCGTGGGTCACAGCCTGCGCCATCATCTGGGCATGGATCGGCATATCGTTAACCCGAACCGGAACTGGGATCCGGCCTGCCCCCCCTTGGCGCGAGAGCGGCCCGTCACGCTGCTGGGCTTGGGCGAACTTGGCACCGCCTGCGCCCGTGCCTTGGCGGCGCTGAACTTCCCCGTGACGGGATGGAGCCGCAGCCCGAAAACCGTGCCCGGCATCCGGTGCCTCTCGGGCGACGAAGGTTTGGACGCCGCCCTGACCGACGCGCAGATCGTCATCACTCTATTGCCGAAAACCCAAGGCACGGAAAACGTCCTGAATGCTCGCACGCTGGCTCTTCCCAGGCGCGGCGCTGTGATCCTGAACCCCGGCCGGGGGGCGCTGATCGACGATGAGGCGCTATTGGCGGCACTGGACAGCGGTCAGATCGGCCATGCGACGCTTGATGTCTTCCGCACCGAACCTTTGCCGAAAGACCACCCGTTCTGGTCCCATCCACAGGTCACCGTCACCCCCCATATTGCCGCTGATACCCGGGCACCTTCCGCCGCACGCGTGATCGCCGAAAACATCCGGCGTGGCGAGGCCGGCGAGCCGTTCCTTCACTTGGTCGACCGCACCCTGGGCTACTAACTCACCTTTATCTTGGCCTGAAATATCCCGGGGGTCAGGGCTTTTGCCGTGCAAAAGCAGGGCAAGGGGGCAGCGCCCCCTTCCCTTACCAAAAGGAATGCGGCCGAAAGGCCGTGCCGACAGATCACGCCAGCGGGGGTAGGCGCGACGCAAAAGCGTCGGGAATGGGATAGACCCCGGTTCGGCCAGAGTCTCTGATGCCAGAAAATTCAGGAAGTCCCCCATGAAATACGCCACCGGAGTTATCCTTGTTCTTGCTGCTGGCGTTCTTTGGTCCTTGATGGGCTTGATGATCCGCCAGATCGAGGTTGCAGGCACTTGGGCGGTCCTGTTCTGGCGCTCGATCGGAGTGATTCCGGTGCTGCTGGCTTTGATCTGGTGGCGCTCGGGCGGGCAGCTTTGGAGCAGGTTGCTTGGCGTTGGCTGGCCGGGGGTCATTGGCGGCATCGGATTGGTGCTGGCCTTTGGCGGCGCGATCTTTGCCATTCAGGCCACCACTGTCGCCAATGCCGTGTTTCTCTTTTCGGCCTCGCCCTTTCTTGCCGCTGTGCTGGGCTGGCTTTTGCTGAAAGAGCCGGTCCGGAGGGCAACGTGGTTTGCCATCCTGCTGGCCGGGGTGGGCATGTATATCATGGTGCGTGAAGGTCTGGCAGCCGGGGCCTTGGCGGGCAATGTTGCGGCCCTGTTGTCGGCACTGGGCTTTGCCGGCTTCACCATTGCGCTGCGCTGGGGAAAGATGGCGGACATGATGCCTGCCGTCGTTCTGGGGGCCCTGTTTTCGATCATCGCTGCAGGGGTGGTTTCAACTGCAATTGGCACGGGCGTCATTGTTCCCGCCAAGGACATCGCCATTTCAATGGCCATGGGCGCGGTGATCCTTGCCTTCGGCATGGCGCTTTACACCACGGGAAGCACCGTGATTCCGGCGGCGGAACTGACGCTTTTGTCGATGGTCGAGGTCTTGTTGGCACCGATTTGGGTTTGGCTGTTTCTGGGAGAGACCGCCAGTTCCGGCACCTTTGTTGGCGGTGCGATCCTGTTGGCCGCCGTCGCTTTTAACGCGCTATCTGGTGCGCGGCGCAAACCTGTGGCGCCCATCATCCCCTAGCGATAGCGGCGGAAGAACCTGCTGCGGTCGTAAAGCGTCTCCAACCGCTTCATCCGCTCTTCGGTGCGGGTCCAGGTCAAGTCCTGAACTGCGGCCAGCAGCGTTTCCACCAACACAAGGATCGACACGGTCGAATCCCATGCGCTTGGCGCCTCGATATCACAGGACAGGGTGAACCGCGCGTGGGCTGCCGCAGGGCTGACCCAACGGTCGGTAATGAGGATCACCTCGGCCCCTTGTTCCACCGCCAGTTCCACCAGTTGCAGGACCGAGTTTTCATAGCGGCGGATGTCAAAGACCAGAAGGACATCGCCTTGCCGCATGTCCAAAAGGGCTGGGGGCCATGTGTTCGACATGTCTGACAACAAGGTCACATCGGGGCGGACAACCTTCATCAGGGTCACGAAATAGTCGGCCATGGCATGGGTGATGCGCCCGCCCATTGCAAATACGCGCCGCCCATTGTCGGCCAACAGCGCCGCGGCGGCGTCAAATTCTGCATGGTCGATCTGGCCGAGCGTGGCCTGAAGGTTGGCCACCACAGCGTCGGCGAACCGGTTCAGCATATGGGTGTCAGGCGCGCCGCCGGCCCAGCGGTCATGCTTGGCGATGGGAGAAACGAGCATGGCCTCGACCTCGCCGCGCAACGCGCCCTGATAATCTGGATAACCTTTGAACCCAAGCTTTTGGCAAAGCCGGACGACCGTCGGCGTCGAGACCTCGGCCGCTTTGGCCAAGGCCGTAATCGACCCCAGTGCCGCGACGGGATAATGCCGCAGAATATGGGTCGCCAACTGGCGTTCGGCCCGTGTCAAATCTGACAGGGCTGCGCGCATCCGGTCTTCGATGGTCGTCGCAATATCCATCCTGAACCCCTTACGGCCTCTCAGACCGACTCGGCCTCGCACAGTTTTCAAGCATCTATAGAAAGCATTCTGCACTGGCTTTAGAAAATTTTGTAACAGAAATTTTTTGTCAGAAAAATTCTTGACAGAATGAGGGGAGACAAGGGACGCTGAAGAAAACAGGGAGATGACTCGCGCCATGTCAGCGCCGGAAAAGGGCACAACGCCTGCCGGAAGCACAGCGTCCTTTCACGCGGTTTTCGAGAACCGCGGGTCGATGGGGCGTATCGTTCTGGTCTGTGAACATGCCTCGCACCACATACCCGCAGCTTGGGCCGAACTGGGCCTGACGGGCGCAGCGCGCATGGCCCACATCGCGTGGGATCCGGGTGCGCTGGATCTGGCGCGCGGCCTGTCAAAGCGGTTGGATGCCTGCCTTGTGCACGCCCCGGTCAGCCGTCTGATCTATGATCTGAACCGTGCCCCCGACCAAGAGGGAGCGATGCCGGCCCGGTCTGAAGTCTACGACATTCCGGGAAATGCCGCGATCACCAAGGAAGAGCGGGCAAAGCGGACACAGGCTGTTTATGTGCCGTTCCATGACGATGTGCATATCGAGATTGCCCGCCGTATGGCGCTTGGTCTGGCACCCGTGATCGTGACCATTCACAGCTTTACGCCGATCTATCATGGCGCCCAGCGCGAGGTAGAGTTCGGGATCATCCACGATGCCGACGACCGTATGGCCAAACTGGTTCTGGCCCATGCACCCGAAGGTCTGCGGTCGATGATGAACGAGCCCTATTCAGCGGAAGATGGCGTCACCCATACCTTGCGTTTGCAGGCCAACCCCTACCGCTTGCCGAATGTCATGCTGGAAGTTCGCAACGATCTGATCGGAACGCAGGACGCGGCCGAGGCGATGGCGGACCGTCTGGCCCCGTGCCTTTCTGCGGCACTAGATGACTTGATGAACGGGAGACCCTGATGCCGCGCGCCGCAATTGCCTTTGTCCGATTGGTGGACAAGATGAATTACGGGGTGGGCAGGTTCGCGATGTACCTGCTGTTCGTCCTGATGGCCATTCTGATGTGGTCGACGATTTCCAAGGCTTTCTTCAACCCGTCGCTCTGGACCCTGGAAATGGCCCAGTTCGTGATGGTGGCCTATTACATTCTGGGCGGGCCTTACGCGATGCAGATGGAAGGCCATGTGCGTATGGACCTGTTTTATGCCAAGCAATCCCCGGTCCGGCGGGCATGGTGGGACGGGTTCACAGTTTTTGCGTTGATGTTTTATCTCTGTGTCATGCTGTACGGCGCAATCGACTCGACGATCTATTCCTTCACTTACAATGAGCGCAGTCCGACCGCGTGGCGGCCTTATATGTGGCCCATCAAGATCGTCTTGTGCGTTGGCTTTACGTTGATGCTGTTGCAGTCCATTTCCGCACTCATCAAAGACATCGCGACGATCCGCGGGGAGACTATCTGATGTCTTACGAGATGATCGCGCTTCTGATGTTCTCGACCATGCTGCTGTTGATGATGACGGGGCAGCGGGTTTTTGCGGTGATCGGCTTCGTCGCGGTGTTCTCGGCCTTGATGCTGTGGGGCACGGGGGGCGAGCGAATGGGCTTTTCCGCCAGCATGAAGCTGATGAAATGGTATCCGCTGCTGTCGCTGCCGATGTTCGTTTTCATGGGCTATGTGATGAGCGAGGCGCGGCTGGCCGATGACCTTTACCGTATGTTCCATATCTGGTTCGGCCGGGTGCGGGGCGGCTTGGCGATCGGGACGATCCTGTTGATGGTTCTGATCTCGGCCATGAACGGGCTTTCGGTTGCGGGCATGGCGATTGGGTCAACGATTGCCCTGCCAGAACTTTTGCGCCGCGGCTACGACAAGCGCATGGTGACTGGTGTTATTCAGGCAGGCTCCAGCCTTGGCATTCTGATCCCGCCCTCGGTCGTTCTGGTGCTTTATGCGATGATCGCACGGGCCCCGGTTTCGGAACTCTGGCTGGCCGGGATTGTTCCCGGGCTGTTGATGGCGGCGCTTTTCATCCTGTTGATCCTGATCCGCTGCCGTGTTCAGCCGGAACTGGGCCCGGCTCTGAGCGACGACGAGCGCGTTTCGATCACGGCTGCCGAAAAGTGGGGGTCGCTGAAGGCCGGTCTTCTGCCCTTTGCCATTTTTGGCGGAATGATGGTGCCCTTTATCTATGGCTATACCTCGCTGGTCGAAAGTTCGGTCGTGGGTGTGGTGATGACTGTTGCAGGTGCGGTGATCAAAGGCCGGATGAACCGTGCGGTTTTCGAAGTGGCGACCCGCAGCACGTTGGGCATTTCGGCCATGTTCATGTGGGTGATCCTTGCCGCCCTTTCCTTTGGCGCGGTGTTTGACGGGCTTGGCGCGGTGAAGGCCGTGGAAAACCTGTTCATCGACCAACTGCATATGGGTCCGTGGACCATCTTGATCCTGATGCAGCTTTCGTTCCTGCTGATGGGCATGTTTCTGGACGATACCGCCATGCTGGTGATCGTTGCGCCGCTTTATGTGCCACTGGTCGCGGGCCTTGATTTTGGGATGCCTCGGGGCGACGTGCTGATCTGGTACGGGGTGCTTTACACGATCACTTGTCAGATCGCCTATCTGACGCCGCCCTTCGGCTATAACCTGTTCCTGATGCGGGCCTTTGCACCGCCAGAGATCACGATGGGCGATATCTATTCCTCGGTCTGGCCCTTTGTGCTGGTGATGGTCGCAGCCTTGGCACTGATCATGATTTTCCCGGAATTGGCGCTTTGGCTGCCCAATATGATCTATCCCTGAGGACCGGACGAACCGGGCCCTTTCCTTGCAACATGGAGGTTTGACGATGACTTCAAGACGTTCTTTCCTGACCAAAGGCGCCCTTGCCGGCGCAGCGACACTCGCGGCTCCTGCCGTTCTGCGGGCGCAAGACGTGATCAAGTGGCGGATGCAGACCTATGCCGGGGCGGCATTGGCCGAAGAAGTGGTGAAACCCGCTGTCGATATGTTCAACCGCATCGCGGCTGGGCAAATGGAGATCGAGCTTTTCACCGCTGATCAGCTGGTGCCGACGGGTGAGTTGTTCCAGGCCATGCAGGCTGGCACGATTGACTGTGTGCAATCGGACGATGACTCGATGGCCTCGCCCACCGAAGTAACCGTGTTCGGCGGCTACTTCCCGCTGGCGCTGCGCTATTCACTGGATGTGCCGGTGTTGTTCAACAAATACGGCCTGAAGCAGATCTGGGAAGAAGAATATGCCAAGGTGGGCGTCAAGCACATCTCGGCCGGATCGTGGGATCCTTGTCACTTCTCGACCAAAGACCCGATCAACAGCCTTGCCGACCTTCAGGGCAAGCGCGTCTTTACCTTCCCGACGGCTGGACGCTTCCTGTCACAGTTCGGCGTGGTGCCGGTCACCCTGCCGTGGGAAGACATCGAGGTTGCGGTACAGACGGGCGAACTGGACGGCATCGCATGGTCGGGCATCACCGAAGTTTACACGGTGGGCTGGTCGAATGTGACCAACTACTTCCTGACGAACAACATCTCGGGCGCTTGGATTGGCCATTTCTTTGCCAATATGGAGCGTTGGAACGCCCTGCCGCCGCATCTGCAGGAACTTCTGGCTGTCTGCTTTGAACAGTCCCACTACTACCGTCAGCACTGGTACTGGGGCGGCGAGGCCGATCTGCGCCTGAACGGCGGCAAGATGCAGCTGACCACGATCCCTGACGAAGAATGGGCAACGGTCGAAGCCGCTGCCGTCAAGTTCTGGGACGAGATTGCCGCAGAATCAGAGACCAAGGCCAAGGTCGTGTCGATCTTCAAGCAATACAACGAGACGATGACCAAGGCGGGCCGTCCGTATCGCTAAGGCATCAGGGCGGGGAAACCCGCTGCAAAAATGGGGGTGCGCCGCGATTGCGCACCCCTGATCTCAATAATATGATCAAATTACAGACTCACCGACGGGGACCAGAAAATGCCGGGCAATCTGACGCTGGAAGAACTCAAAGGCCTTGTGGACAAGGGCGAGATCGACACGGTCGTCGTCGCGGGCATCGACATGCAAGGACGCTTGATGGGCAAGCGGTTTCATGCGCGGTTCTTTGTCGATGGTGGCCATACCGAGACGCATTGCTGCAATTATCTGCTGACCGTTGACATGGAAATGTACACGGTACCGGGCTACAAATCGGCAAGCTGGTCGCAGGGCTATGGCGACTATGTGCTGAAGCCCGACATGGCGACGCTGCGCCGGATTCCGTGGCTGCCTTCAACCGCGTTGGTTCTGGGCGATTATCTGGACCATCATACGCATGAGGAAGTGTCGATTGCGCCGCGCAGCATCCTGAAAAAGCAGGTCGCCCGCGCCCGCGCCATGGGGTTCGAGCCGATGATGGCGACCGAACTGGAATTCTATCTGTTTGAAAACAGCTATGAACAGTTGCGCGATCAGGGCACGGAAAACCTGCGGACCGTGGGCAGCTATAACGAGGATTACCACATCTTCCAGACATCGAAAGAAGAGGATGTGATGCGCGCGATCCGCAACGGTCTTTATGGCGCCGGGATCGTGGTTGAAAACACCAAGGGCGAGGCCGAGACCGGGCAGGCCGAGGTGAACTACAAATATTCCGACGCGCTGGATACCGCTGACAATCACGTCATCATCAAGAACGGTGTCAAGGAAATGGCCCATAATGCGGGCAAGTCCGTGACCTTCATGGCCAAGTATGACCATCGCCGTGCGGGATCATCGGCCCATATCCACCAAAGCCTGTGGACCAAGGACGGCAAGCCTGCCTTTGCCGATCCGTCCGATGTTCATGGCATGTCCGAGGTGATGAAGCATTTCCTTGCAGGCCAATTGGCCCATGCGACCGAAATCACCGCGTTCCTTGCGCCTTATGTCAACAGCTACAAGCGGTTCTGCGTGGGGATGTTTGCCCCCACCAAGGCCGTGTGGAGCGCCGACAACCGCACGGCAGGCTTTCGCGTCTGTGGGGAGCATACGAAGGGCGTACGGGTGGAATGCCGCATTCCGGGCGCCGATGTGAACCCCTATCTCGCCTGTGCTGCGTTGCTGGCCGCAGGCTTGGACGGCATCGAAAAGAAGATGGAATTGGAGCCGGAATTGAAGGGCGACATGTACGCGGCGAAAGAGGCGCGTGAAATCCCGACAACGCTGCGCGCGGCGGCTGAAGCGCTGCATGGTTCGGCCATGCTTCGGGCAGCCTTCGGAGACGATGTGGTGGAACATTACCACCATGCCGCACAGTGGGAAATTTCCGAGACCGACCGCGTGGTGACCGATTTCGAACGTCAGCGGCTTTTGGAGCGGGCGTGAGCCGGCCCCGGATACAACAGTTCAGGATCCGGGATATGCCCGGTCTGCGAGGATGAAATGAAACCGATACAACTGATTTCCCCCGTCGATGGCAGTGTCTATGCCGAGCGCACGCCCCTGACGCTGGAGGCCGCGACAGAGGCTGTCGCCCGTGCCAAGGCGGCACAAAAGGCTTGGGCCGCACGGCCCTTGGCCGAGCGGATTGCGCTGGTCAAGGCGGGTGTGGCCAAGCTGAACGAGATGAAGGATGTCATCGTCGAGGAGCTGGCTTGGCAGATGGGCCGCCCGACGCGCTTTGGCGGTGAGTTCGGTGGGGTAAATGCGCGGACCGACTACATGTCGGAAATCGCGGAAAAGACCCTTTCACCTACGATGGTTGAAGATGGCCCCGCCTTCCGTCGCTACCTTGCGCGTGAGCCTGTGGGCGTGGTGTTCATCATCGCGCCCTGGAACTACCCCTACCTGACGACGATCAACACGCTGGTTCCGGCGCTGATTGCGGGCAATTCGGTGGTGCTGAAACATGCCAGCCAGACCCTGTTGGTGGGCGAACGTCTGGCCGAAGCCTTCCATGCCGCCGGGATTCCGGCCGATGTGTTCCAGAATGTGGTGCTGGATCATGCAACGACCGAAACCCTGATTGGGGCGCGGTCTTTCGGGTTCATCAACTTTACCGGATCGGTCGCAGGCGGGGCGGCGATCGAACGCGCCGCAGCGGGGACGTTCACCGGGCTGGGGCTGGAACTGGGCGGCAAGGATCCGGGCTATGTCCGCGCCGATGCCAACCTTGATGCGGCCGTTGATACGCTGATGGACGGCGCGCTTTACAATGCTGGCCAATGCTGCTGCGGGATCGAGCGGATTTATGTCCATGAAAGCCTGTATGACGCCTTTGTTGAAAAGGCCGTGGCTTGGGCCAAGGCTTTGAAGCTGGGCAATCCGTTCGACGCTGACAGCACGCTTGGCCCGATGGCGAACAAGCGTTTCGCAAAAGTGGTGCGCGACCAGATCGCCGAGGCCGTGGCCGCGGGCGCGAAGCCATTGATCGACCCGAAGGATTTCCCCGCCGATGATGGCGGCGCCTATCTGGCCCCGCAGGTGCTGGTCAATGTCGATCACTCCATGCGGGTGATGATGGAGGAAAGCTTTGGTCCCGTGGTGGGGATCATGAAGGTCAAGGATGACGAAGAAGCCATCGCGCTGATGAACGACAGCCCCTATGGTCTGACTGCCAGCATCTGGACCAATGATTATGACACCGCCGCCGCCATCGGGGCGCGGATTGAAACCGGCACGATTTTCATGAACCGCGCCGATTATCTGGACCCCGCCCTGTGCTGGACTGGCTGCAAGGACACCGGACGCGGCACATCGCTGTCCTACCTCGGGTTCCATTCGGTGACCCGCCCGAAATCTTACCATCTGAAGAAGGTCTGAACCCATGACCCACAACGTTCCCAACCGGAACTGGTCTTACCCCACGGCCATCAAATTCGGCGTGGGCCGCATTGCTGAACTGGCCGATCATTGCAAGGCCAGCGGCATTTCCAAACCGCTGCTTGTGACAGACAAGGCACTGGCCAGCCTGCCCATTACGGCGGGCGCGCTGGATGTGCTGGAACAGGCCGGCCTTGGCCGCGCGGTCTTTTCCGAAGTGGACCCGAACCCGAACGAAGGCAACATGGCCGCTGGCATCTCTGTCTACAAAGCGGGCGGACATGATGGCGTGATCTGCTTTGGCGGCGGATCGGCGCTGGATCTGGGCAAGATGATCGCCCTGATGGCCGGTCAGCGCGCTGATCTGAGTGTCTGGGATCTGGAAGATATCGACGACTGGTACACCCGCGCCGATGGCGAAAAGATCGCGCCGGTGATCGCCGTTCCGACGACCGCAGGAACCGGGTCAGAGGTGGGCCGCGCGGGCGTTCTGACGAACAGCGTCACGCATAAGAAAAAGATCATCTTCCACCCGAAACTGATGCCCGTGGTCACCATCTGCGATCCGGCCCTGACGGTGGGGATGCCGAAGTTCATCACCGCAGGCACGGGTATGGATGCGCTTGCCCATTGCCTTGAGGCCTATTGCTCGCCGTTCTACCACCCGATGTCGCAGGGTATCGCGCTGGAAGGAATGCGGCTGGTCTTTGAAAACCTGCCCAAGGTCTATGACAACCCGAATGATCTGGATGCCCGCGCCCATATGATGAGCGCGGCAGCCATGGGCGCTGTCGCCTTCCAGAAAGGTTTGGGCGCGATCCACTCGCTGAGCCACCCGATTGGTGCGGTTTATAACACCCATCATGGCACCACGAATGCCGTTGTGATGCCGATGGTGCTGGAATTCAACCGCCCGGCCATCGAAGACCGGATCAAGGCCGCCGCGGCCTATCTGGGCGTTGAGGGTGGCTTTGCGGGCTTCCATGATGCGGTTATGGAACTGCGGGCCAAGCTCGCTATCCCGAAAAATCTGTCCGCCATGGGTGTGCAGTTCGGTGATCTGGACATGCTGACCGATATGGCCTTGGAAGACCCGTCCTGCGGCGGCAATCCGATTGAAATGACGCGCGAAAACACCCGCGCGCTGTTTGACGCCTGCATGTAAGCCATGACGACCCACCAAACCGAAGTCGCAATCATCGGTGCCGGGGTGGTGGGTCTGGCCATTGCAGAACGGCTTGCGGCCGAGGGTCGTGAGGTGGTTTTGATCGACCCTAACCCAGCGGGTTCGGGTGCCTCTTATGGAAATGCTGGCACCATCGCGGATTATGCGGTTTTGCCTGTTGGCACGCCGGATGTCCTGAAAAACCTGCCTTCGTTGCTGTTTGACCGGAACTCGCCCCTGTCGATCCGGCGGGCCGCACTGCCGTCGCTTGCGCCTTGGCTGCTGCGCTTTGCCTATCAGTCCCTGCCCGGCCCCGCACGCCGGAATGCGGCTGCGATTGCAGCCTTGTTGGCCGATGCCGCCCCGCTTTGGCAGGGTTTGGCGGAACGGATCGGAGCAGCAGATATTCTGCAAAAGCGCGGCTGTCTTTATATGTATGAAACCGCCGCAGCCTATCGCGCGGCGGATCGCGACATGGCCTTTCGCCGCAGCCTTGGCATTTCGGTCGATCTGATTGGCCCGGGCGAACTGCGGCAACTGGAACCGGGGCTTCCAGAGGTTGAGGGCGGCGCGGCGTTTTTTCCGAACGCTGTCTTCATGTCTGATCCCGCCCGGATGGTGAAACAACTCGCCGCAGCGATTGACGTGCCAGTCTTGCCGCACCGGGTGGAAAGCCTGAAGCGCGACAAGGGCGGCGTGGTCGTTTCCGGAGAAGGGGTGACGATCACTGCGCGCAAGGTCGTTCTGGCAGCGGGCGCACATTCACGGCGGTTTGCAAGGATGGCGGGCGACAGCATCCCGTTAGACACGGAGCGTGGTTATCATGTCGAATGGGATATGGACGCGCCACGCCTGACGCGCCCGACCTGCCCGACTTCTCGCGGGTTTTACCTCTGCCCGATGTCGGGGCGGTTGCGGGTGGCGGGCACGGTCGAATTGGGAGGGCTGACCGCGCCCCCCTCACCGCATCGGGTTGCAAAGCTGGTCGAAGGCGCAAGGGCGATATTCCCCGATCTCGGCGAGCCCAGCCGCGACTGGATGGGCTTTCGCCCCAGCCTGCCCGACAGCTTGCCCGTCATCGGGCCTTCGCGCGGCGGCGCGGATGTCATTCATGCCTATGGGCATGGTCATATTGGCCTGACCTTGGCCCCGATCACCGCGCGACTGGTGGCCGACCTTGTCGCTGGCCGACAGCCTGAACGGGATATTCACGCGACAAGGGCTACGCGTTTCGGGCTTTGACTTGCGCCCTGCCCCGGTTAAGCAAGGGGAAAACGAAGGGGCGGTCATGAGTGGCAAAGTTCTGATTACGGGTGCTGCGGGGTTTATCGGCTTTCATATGGCCCGCCGCATGTTGGCTGATGGCTGGCAAGTCACCGGATTTGACGGGATGACGCCCTATTACGACCCAAAACTGAAAGAGGCGCGTTTGGGTATTCTTCAGGCGCAGCCGGGTTTCCACTTCCATCAGGGAATGCTGGAGGAAGAAGGTCTGCTGACCAGTTTGACCGCCGAGATGCAGCCCGATGTGATCATCCACTTGGCTGCCCAAGCCGGGGTGCGCTATTCGATTGAGGCACCACGCAGCTATGTGCGGTCAAATTTGATTGGCACGCATGAGGTTTTGGAGGCCGCCCGCGCCCACCCGCCAAAACATCTGATGATGGCCTCGACCAGTTCCGCCTATGGTGCGAATACGGTCATGCCCTATGCCGAGGCGCATAAAGCCGCGCATCCGATGAGCTTTTATGCCGCCACCAAAATCGCGAACGAGGCGATGGCGCATTCTTACGCGCATCTTTTTGGGCTGCCGGTGACGATGTTTCGTTTCTTCACTGTGTACGGCACCTGGGGCCGGCCAGACATGGCACTGTTCAAGTTTACCAAGGCGATCCTGAATGGCGAACCGATTGACGTCTATAACCACGGCGACATGAAGCGCGACTTCACGTATATCGACGACTTGGTGGAGGGGATTGTTCGACTGGTTGATGCCGTGCCGGGGTCTGCGCCGGCGGGGCCGATGGACAGTCTTTCGCCTGTTGCGCCTTGGCGTGTGGTCAACATCGGCAATGGCAACCCAGTTCAACTGACCGATTTCATCGCGGCAATCGAGGCCGCAACGGGGCGCGAGGCCATTCGAAACCTGATGCCGATGCAGCCCGGCGACGTGCCCGCGACATGGGCTGATGCTTCGCTGATCGAGGCCTTGGTCGGCCGTCTGCCCCGGACAGATATTCGCGACGGCGTGGCAAAGTTCGTCGAATGGTATCGGGGCTGGAACGGCTGACAGCCTAGATTTTGATGTCGTAGGTGACCCATTTGGTTCGGTCAGCCAGTTTGTCATAGACATTGCGGGCGCGATAATTGTCCTCGGCCGTGATCCAGCGGATCACAGACCAGCCTCGTGCCTGTCCTTCGGCCTTGACCGCCGCGATCAGCGCCTCTACAGCCCCTGCCCCGCGCGCCGCTGGATCGACGAAAAGATCGTCAAGGAAGCCCCCCGTGCTGGCGGAAAGCGGGCGCGCGAATGGACGGAAATGCGCAAGGCCCAAAAGCGTGCCATCGTCGCCTTCGGCAACGAAGCACCGCACCTCATGCGCCGGGTCATGGATCCAGCCCCAGACCCGATCACGCATCGCCTCAGATTGCTCCACCTTGTAAAAACCCGCATAGCCCGCATAAAGTTGGCCCCATGCGGCGCGGTCTTCTGGTCGTGGCAAACGCGTTTTCATACGATCATCCTTTTTGGCGGGGTCATCCCATCCGGGCGGCGACGTCCAGCATCCGGTTCGAAAACCCCCATTCGTTATCGTACCAGCCAAAGACCCTGACCATCCCGCCAGCGGTAATCCGGGTTTCGGGCAGGGCCATCACGATGCTTTCAGGCCGCGCACGAAGATCAGAGCTGACAAGGGGGCGGTCGGTGTATCCGATCACACCGCCAGCGTTCTGGAAGGTTTCGTTGACCTCGGCTGTCGTTGGGGTGCGGTTGAGCATCACACAGAGATCGACGCAAGAGACAGAAGCCACAGGTACACGCACGGCTGACCCCTCGATCCGCCCGGAAATATCCGGCAGAACCTTGTCCAACAGGCGCGAGGCGCTGGTCGTTGTGGGCACCATCGAAAGCGCCGCCGCGCGCGACCGGGCATAATCGGCGGCAGGTGCGTCAACGGTGGGCTGGCTGCCAGTATAGCAATGGATGGTGGTCATGGACCCTGTAACCACACCGAAGTTGTCGTTCAAAAGCCGGACAAGTGGCGCCAAGGCATTTGTGGTACAAGACGCATTCGAGACAACCGCCTGATCTTCCAGCTCATGCTCATTAGCTCCCAAGACCACCGTCAGGTCAGTCGATTTAGACGGGCCGGAAATCAGCACACGCCTTGCCCCGGCGCGCAGGCCCCGTTCGGCCACTGCGCGATCTTCGGCACGGCCAGTGCATTCCAGCACAACATCGACACCGGACAGATCAAGCGAAGAAATGTCGGACACACGGCGCAGGGGCAGTGCTTTACCGTTTACAACCAAAGCACCTTCGGTCAGAGCCACGGACCCGCCCCAAGGGCCAAAGGTGCTGTCATATTCGAACAAATAAGCACACATCTCGGCTGCGGCGATGTCGTTGATCCCGACGATTTCAAGCCCCGGCCAATGGCTCGGTGCCTTGGCCCAAGCCCGCAGGACAGAACGGCCGATCCGTCCAAACCCATTGATGAAGACCCGCATGGTGCCCCCCCTGTTTGCGGGAAGGTTCACCATGCGACGAGTGGAAGGGCAAGCCCTGCTTTGTCACCGGTACAAGAGCGGTCAGGTAAAGCGATTGTCCCTGGGGAAGCCACGCGGGGCCATTTTGCCGGTTCCGGCACGGGCACCCAGCCATTCAGTCAGATCGGTTTCAAGGCGGGTCCGGCCAGCTGGGTCTTTCCAGCTTAGTCCCTCGGCGAGAACAAAGGTGATGGCATCTGTCAGGCCACCGTCCTTGTATTTTTGCAGACGGACGCCCTTGCCCTTGGCCATCTCGGGCAGTTCCGCAAGGGGGAACACCAGAAGCTTGCGGTTCTGGCCGACCACGGCGACATGGTCGCCGGTCACATAGCGGGCCACAGCGGCGGACACGCCGTCCTTGACCGTCAGCACCTGCTTACCTGATTTGGTTTGGGCCAGAACCTCGTCGGACGGCACAACAAACCCGTCGCCCGCCGTCGAAGCAATCAGCAGCTTTTCACCCGGGCGGAACAGCAGGAAATCGACGATCTCTGTATCATTCGGAAGATCAATCATCAGGCGCACGGGTTCCCCCATTCCACGCCCGCCGGGAAGGTTCGCGCCCAAAAGCGTATAGAAACGGCCATTCGCAGCCACGAGAATGATCTTGTCGGTCGTTTCAGAATGGAAGGCAAAGCGTGGGCCGTCACCATCCTTGAACTTTTGTTCGGCAGTCAGATCGACATGCCCCTTCATCGCCCGGATCCAGCCCATTTTCGAGCAAATGACGGTAATCGGTTCACGCTCGATCATCGCCTCGAACGGAACGTCCTCGACAGCCCCTGCATTGCCAAAGTTTGTGCGGCGATCGCCGATGGCGGTGCCTTTCCCAAACTTCTTGCGGATGTCTTCCAATTCCTTACCGATCTGCTTCCATTGCAGACGCTCACTGTCCAGAAGATCGGCCAAGCCAGCGCGTTCTTCCATCAAGGCATCACGTTCACGAACCAGTTCAAGCTCTTCAAGACGGCGCAAAGACCGCAAACGCATGTTCAGGATGGCTTCGGCCTGAATCTCGGTCAGTTCACCTTCTTGACCTGCAGGAGGGGAAACATAATCCTTTTCGCTTGTGGCGCGCTTGTGGGGAATTCCCCAGTTTTCGGCCATCAAAGCGCGCTTTGGATCATCGTCATAGCGGATGATGTCGATCACGCGGTCAAGGTTCAGGAAGGTGATGATGAACCCTTCCAGAATTTCCAGCCGATGGTCGATCTTTTCGACGCGGTGTTCCGACCGGCGGCGCAACACATCGCGGCGGTGATCAAGAAAGGCCCGAAGCACTTCTTTAAGCGAGCAAACCTTCGGCACCTTGCCGTCGATCAGCACGTTCATGTTCAGGCTGAAGCGGCTTTCCAGATCGCTGTTCTTGAAAAGCGTTCCCATGAGAACTTCGGGTTCCACCGTGCGTGACCGCGGCTCCAGCACAATTCGGATATCGTCGGCAGATTCGTCGCGCACGTCAGCCAAAAGCGGGATCTTCTTGGTTTGGATCAGTTCCGCCAGCTTTTCGATCAGCTTAGACTTTTGCACCTGATAGGGAATTTCGGTGACGACGATCTGCCAAGTCCCGCGGCCCAGATCTTCAACTTCCCATTTGGCGCGCGTGCGGAAAGACCCACGCCCTGTTTCATAGGCCTCGATGATCGTCGACTTTTCTTCGACAATCACGCCGCCCGTGGGGAAGTCTGGGCCCGGGATCAGGTTGACCAGTTCCGCCGTTGTGATCTCGGGCGTCTTCAGCATCGCATGACAGCCCTGAATCAGCTCATCCAGATTGTGCGGCGGAATGTTGGTCGCCATACCCACGGCGATGCCACTGGAACCATTTGCCAAAAGGTTCGGGAAGGCCGCCGGCATGACGACAGGTTCTTCCAGCGTGCCGTCATAATTGGGGCGGAAGTCGACGGCGTTTTCGGTCAACCCTTCCATCAGCGTTTCGGCAATCGCAGTCAGTCGCGCTTCGGTATAGCGGCTTGCTGCGGGGTTGTCGCCGTCGATATTGCCAAAGTTGCCCTGACCATCGACCAACGGGTAACGGACGTTGAAGTCCTGCGCCAAGCGCGCCATTGCATCATAGATCGCGGCATCGCCATGTGGGTGGTAGTTCCCCATCACGTCGCCAGAAATTTTTGCCGACTTACGGAACCCACCGGTGCTTGAAAGCCTTAACTCTCGCATAGCGTAGAGGATTCGGCGATGAACAGGCTTCAGACCATCCCGCGCATCGGGCAGCGCCCGGTGCATGATCGTGGAAAGCGCATAGGTCAAATAGCGCTCGCCAATCGCACGCGAGAGCGGTTCGGCCGAGGTCATCGCCCCGATCTTGTTGTCATCATCTTCGTCGGACATGGATGTTGTGTAATGCGGGCAAGCGGCACGGTCCAGCCGGAAATTCAGACCGAGTTTAGGGGGAAAAAACCAGAACCTTTTCCCCAACAAAAGTTAGAGAGCTGTGATAAAGATTGTAAATCAAGAGTGAATCAGGTGCTGTCGTGATGATACGTTGGACAATTGTTCTTTGCCTTGGGCTTTTTTTGACCTTGCAAATTGCCGGAGAAGATCGAGGGCAAAAACGCCTTGGTCTGATCGAAGGCGAACTTGATGCATTGGCAGACGCACAAAAGGCTGCCGACTTGGCCGCTGTGGAAGTCGCTTCGAAAGCATCGACCAGCCCCAGCACACCAGTAACCCCGGTTGTAGAGGTTGCTTTTGCCAATTCGGCAACGCTTGTCAGCCCGAAACCGGCAGTCCAGCCCGCTATCGTACCGCAGGCGCACGCCGAACTGATTGAAGCCTCAACTGCCGCGACAGATAAGGAAGGCACGTTGATGTTTGTATCGGGTCGCTCTGTTAATGTTCGTGGCGGTCCATCAACGCGCACCCCCGTTGTCGGCAAGTTGTCGAAAGGTGACGCCGTCCTTGTGGTCTGGGCAGAAGACAATGGTTGGGCCCGCATCCGTGTCGAGGGTGACGGCATCGACGGCTATATGTCGTTGGACTTTCTGACCGAAGCCGACCCTGCGAACTGATCATCATTTACCAGACTTGTGCTTTGACTTCTGCCCGTTTGCCCGTAATCAGGGGAAAAACAAACGGGCAGTCTCATGGCAAAAACAATTCTGATCACCGGTTCCTCCTCGGGTATTGGGCTGGACGCAGCCCATGGCTTGAAAGCCCGAGGCTGGCGCGTCTTTGCAACCTGCCGGCAAGAGGCGGATTGTGTCCGACTACGTGAGGATGGGCTGGAAAGTTTTGTTCTGGATTATGCAGACGAAGCCAGCATCGCCGCAGCGGTCGAAGAAACCCTCTCACGGACGGGTGGCACGCTGGATGCGGTCTATAACAACGGCGCTTTTGCTTGCCCCGGTGCAGTAGAAGACCTGCCCCGTGGGGCGCTGCGCGAGATTTATGAGACCAACCTGTTTGGCTATCATGACCTGACCCGGCGCCTGATTCCAACCTTTCGCAGTCAGGGCCACGGCCGCATCATCAATTGCTCGTCGGTGTTGGGGCTGGTCGGATTAAAATGGCGTGGGGCTTACGTCTCGACAAAATTCGCCATGGAAGGCCTTACCGATGTTTTGCGCATCGAAATGCAGGGCACGGGCATCCATGTCATCCTGATCGAACCCGGTCCAATTACCAGCAGCATCCGCAAGAACGCCATTCCCCATTTCGAAAAATGGATCGATTGGGAAAACTCGGCACGGAGCGAGGAATATCGTTCCTTGCGATCGAGGCTTTATGAAGATCGGGGTCCTGATCGGTTTGAACTTCCGGCTTCGGCAGTGACGAAAAAACTCATCCATGCGCTGGAAAGCCCTCGCCCAAAGGCGCGCTACTACGTCACGACCCCCACCTATTTGATGGGATTTGCCCGTCGGATTTTGCCCACGCGCGCATTGGACTGGGTGATTTCCAAGGGCTGACACCTGCGGCATCGCCGCCCATTGGCCGTCGATTTTCGGAAATTTCCTTCGCTTTTGCGTCCGAAGCGCCTAGATGTGCCGCAACAAGCCTAGGGAGCTGTCATGCTGAACGATCCGCTGTTCATTCTTGCCGCCATTGCCTGTTTCGGCGTTCTGATCATTCTGATGATCGGGGTTGGCGGTTTTGCCAAAGGTGGCGATTTCAACCGAAAGCATGCCAATCGACTGATGAGATATAGAATCGCAGCTCAGGCATTGGCGGTTGTGCTGATTGTCGCCTTTGCGTGGTTGCGCAGCCGGGGGGCGAACTGATGGTCGTTCTGTCCAAGATCTACACCAAAACCGGCGACGCCGGCGAAACCGCCCTTGGAAATGGCGCCCGCGTAGCCAAGCATTCCACCCGCGTGAACGCTTATGGCACGGTCGACGAAGTCAATGCGACGGTGGGATTGGCCCGGCAGTTCGCCGAAGGTTGGATGGACGAGGCACTCGCAAGAGTCTCGAACGATTTGTTCGATCTGGGTGCCGATTTGGCCACACCCGACATGCATAAGGACAAAGACCTGCCCTACACGCCTTTGCGGATGATTGAGTCTCAGGTTTCCCGGCTGGAGCGAGAGATAGACGAGCAGAACGCAAAGCTGCAGCCCCTTCGCAGTTTCATTTTGCCCGGCGGGTCGCGCTTGGCCGCGCAGTTGCACCTATGCCGGACTGTTTGCCGCCGTGCCGAGCGTTTGGCCGTAGAACTGGCGACGATGGAAGAGGTCAATGCGGAGGCGGTGAAATACCTGAACCGCCTGTCTGACTGGTTCTTTGTCATGGGCCGCATAGCCAATAACGATGGCAAGGATGATGTGCTTTGGGTTCCGGGCCTGACACGGTGAAGGCCGCAATTGATGCGGCATGGTTGGCTTTTAAAATGCCGCCGCCCGATGACTTGGGACTGTGCACGTCCTGCTGTATGGATCCGAAGACGGAGGCGGAAATCCTCGCTACGCCTGCTCGGGATTTAACGGCCTTGCAGGTCAGGCAGTGGTATGGGGCAGCATTTGCCTCTGAGCCAACTTACGCCCAGGTCGCTTGGCTTTTGCCGCGCATCTTCGAGCTTCTCGCTGAATGTGCCGAAGTCGCTGCCGTCGGCAATGAAGTGGCCTTTCAGCGGTTAAGGCGAACGGGTTTTCCCGTGCGCTGGCCGGACCGACAAGTGGCTGCGATAAACTGCTTTGCGGTTGCCTACCTTGATCTTGTTGTCAGTAAGGAAAGCCCGCATTCCGATGACGACCTTGACCGTGTCCTTTGTATGTTTGGCGAGGGCGGGATTGACTTGGGTCCGCTTTTGGACCGCCTAAACGCGCTTTCAGACGACGATCTGGCCACCCTGCTGCACAAGAACTGGTTTTACCATGGCTGGGGTGTCATCCCGCAGAACCACTTCTGGTCGCAAGAACCGGGGATCAGTTTTGCTCGCAACTGGTATGTATCAAAGGCATTGCTGTCACGCATGGAGAAGGCGGCCATGGATGGCAATGAAAAGGCGTTGGATGTGTATACGCTTATTGCCATTTCAGGCGCTCAGGCGAAAGCCTGACAGCTGTTTACCCGCAGAACGTGGCGTTCCAACGACCTCCCGCGTCGATTTTACACTGTTGCACCTGCGAAAGACTCGGTAGGAACGTGCCGAGAGCTTGAGTTAACGGGAGAATGACGCCGATGAAGGTCCTGGTGCCTGTCAAACGTGTGATCGACTACAACGTGAAGGTTCGTGTTAAGGCGGACGGATCGGGTGTTGATCTGGCAAACGTGAAAATGTCGATGAACCCCTTTGACGAGATTGCCGTGGAAGAGGCGATCCGTCTGAAGGAAAAGGGCGTGGCGACCGAGGTGGTTGTCGTGTCGGTGGGTGTAAAGCAAGCACAGGAAACGCTGCGCAATGCTTTGGCCATGGGTGCAGATCGCGCCATTCTGATCGAAGCCGCCGCCGATGTTCACACGGACATTGAGCCGCTGGCCGTGGCAAAGCTGCTGGCCGCCGTGGTCAAGGAAGAGGCCCCCGGTCTGGTTCTGTGCGGCAAGCAAGCCATCGACAATGACATGAACGCCACGGGCCAGATGCTCTCGGCTCTGCTTGGCTGGTCGCAGGCTACTTTCGCCAGCGAATTGGCGATTGAGGGCGATAAGGCTGTTGTCACCCGCGAAGTTGATGGCGGTCTGCAAACCATTTCGGTGAAAATGCCGACAATCGTTTCGGTCGACCTGCGTCTGAACGAACCGCGTTATGCGTCGCTGCCGAACATCATGAAGGCGAAGGCAAAGCCGCTGGCAACAAAGACACCCGCCGATTACGGCGTGGATGTTGCGCCACGGCTTTCGGTCATCAAGACCACTGAACCGGCTGGCCGCAAGGCAGGCGTCAAGGTTGGCTCGGTTGACGAACTGATTGCGAAACTCAAAGACGAAGCAGGGGTGATCTGAGATGGCCGTTCTTCTGATTGCTGATGTGAATGGTGCCACTCTGGGCGCCGATGCCACTGCCAAAGCCCTGACTGCAGCTGCGAAACTGGGCGATGTGCATGTTTTGGTGGCGGGCGAAGGTGTTGCCGGCGCTGCAGCACAAGCTGCACAGCTGGCTGGCGTGTCCAAGGTGCTGAGCGCCGATGCCGCTGCCTATGGCAAGGGACTGGCCGAACCTCTGGCCGACCTGATTGTTGGTCTGGCTGGCAACTACAGCCATATTTTTGCGCCGTCGACGGCCTCGTCGAAAAACGTGCTGCCCCGTGTAGCCGCCCTTTTGGACGTGATGGTGATTTCTGAAGTCACCGCCGTGATTGACGCCGATACGTTCGAGCGTCCGATCTATGCGGGTAACGCGATCCAGACCGTCAAATCGGCGGATGCGAAAAAAGTCGCGACCATTCGTACGGCAACCTTCGAGGCTGCTGGCAAAGATGGTTCGGCTGCTGTTGAGGCCGTCGCTGCAGGTGCTGATGCGGGCCTGTCGGCTTGGGTCGAAGACAAGGTTGCCGCAAGCGACCGTCCGGAACTCACTTCGGCTGGCATCGTCGTCTCTGGCGGCCGTGGCGTGGGCTCGGAAGCCGACTTCGCGCTGATCGAAAAGCTCGCCGACAAGCTGGGCGCCGCCGTTGGTGCGTCCCGCGCTGCTGTTGACTCAGGCTACGCCCCGAATGACTGGCAGGTTGGCCAGACCGGCAAGGTCGTGGCCCCGACGCTGTATGTCGCTGTCGGCATTTCGGGTGCCATCCAGCACCTCGCTGGCATGAAGGACTCGAAGGTCATTGTCGCGATCAACAAAGACGAAGAAGCCCCGATCTTTCAGGTCGCGGATTATGGACTGGTCGCCGACCTTTTCCAGGCCGTGCCGGAAATGACCGAAAAGCTCTGATCTCCCAACACTGATCGGATCGTAAAGGGCGCCTCTGGCGCCCTTTTTTTAATCTTCCGTCGCGTGCAACGCCTGAATCAGCGCGTCGGCAACTTCTTCATGCATACGCGGTCCCGGCAACCCGGCCGCCAAAGGGGCGTCCATAGGCCCCAAGACCATACCATCAGCACCAGCCGCTATCGCCGCAGCGCTTGGGCGAAACTCCAGATATCCCGTCGCAAGCGGCCGAACCGCTGCAATCATCTCTCGGTCCACGATCAAGGGTTCACGATGCAGATTTGCCCGCCGATCAGGATCAGGGGGAGACTTTTCGGCAAGCCAAAGCAGCAATATTCGGCCGCGGCAGGCTCGCAACAGGGCCCGCATCTGTTGCACCCAAGTGGCACGTAGTTCTTCCGCCACAACCTCAAATCTATCAGGAGAGCGGGCTTGCAGGTGCCCCAAAAGGTGCCGAGTGAAGTGGAATTCGGTAAAGTCCACTTCGCGATACATCGAACGCAACAGCGGCGAGGCCGAAACGAAACGGTCATTCCGCCGAGGATGCACCGTAAAATACCGGTTGGAAAGATTCTGCGCCCCCATGATCTGGACGACAGTGGCGCAGGCATTGGCAAGGATATGAAGCGTTTCCGGATCTTTCAGAAACGCATCAGGCCCGCCATTGACCACGCCCAGATTAACCATCCGCCAATCTGTCTTGGCCTCAACCAAAGCCGGGAAAGGTTCGGCCACGAATTTCCCGTAAGTCTCCGTCCCACCCAGAACGGCAATGTATGGTCGAGAAAGGTCGCGCCGAGGTCCCCGAAACAGTAAACGCGAGGTACCGTAGCGGCATGGATAATAGTCGAGCGACCCGTCGCCCGGATATTCAAAGGCCATCACACCCACCTGATTTTCTTACACCCATCTCGCAGGCTGGCCGATTCCAATTACCAAAGGGCTAAGCTCTGATTTTAACTCAATTGCTTTGCGTTGTTCTGCGCCCTTGCCCCGCCCCACCCCGACGCATAAGGTTGCGACGCAAAAAGAATGGAGAAACGGACATGGATATCCGCAGCGTAGGCGTGGTCGGTGCAGGTCAGATGGGCAATGGTATTGCCCATGTGTTCGCGCTTGCAGGCTATGACGTAAAGCTGACGGATATTAGTGAAGAAGCCTTGAGCAAGGCTATCGCGACCATCGACAAGAATCTGGAGCGGCAGGTCAGCCGCGGTAAGATTTCAGCCGAAGAAAAGGCTGTTGCCATGGGGCGCATCTCGACGACGCGGATCTT
This sequence comes from Thioclava sp. FR2, assembly GCF_051200875.1. GTDB lineage: Bacteria > Pseudomonadota > Alphaproteobacteria > Rhodobacterales > Rhodobacteraceae > Pseudotabrizicola. The sequence goes on along the minus strand of NZ_CP195191.1, from coordinate 3,551,240 downwards.
GGCGGAAATCGGGCCGTCCGATCTGATCATAGAGGCGGCGACGGAACGCGAAACCGTGAAACAGGCCATCTTCGAAGACCTGCTACCACATTTGAAGCCGTCGACGATCCTGACGTCAAACACGTCGTCGATCTCGATCACACGTCTAGCCAGCCGAACAGACCGCCCAGAGAAGTTCATGGGCTTTCACTTCATGAATCCGGTGCCTGTGATGCAGTTGGTCGAATTGATCCGCGGAATCGCGACGGATCAAGACACCTGGGACACCTTGCACGGCGTCGTGCAAAAGCTTGGGAAAACTGCTGCCAGTGCCGAGGATTTTCCGGCGTTTATCGTGAACCGCATTCTGATGCCGATGATCAACGAGGCGGTCTATACGCTTTACGAAGGAGTTGGATCGGTGAAATCCATCGACCAATCGCTGAAGTTGGGCGCAAATCATCCGATGGGGCCGTTGGAGTTGGCCGACTTCATCGGACTGGACACCTGCCTTGCGATCATGAACGTCCTGCATGACGGTTTGGCCGACACCAAGTATCGGCCTTGCCCATTGTTGACCAAGTACGTCGAAGCCGGTTGGCTGGGCCGAAAGACACAGCGCGGCTTCTATGACTATCGCGGCGAAGTTCCGGTTCCGACCCGCTAAACCGGTCAGGGTTTCAGGCTAAGCGTCTGATCCCGAAGCCAAGCTAGAAAACCGCGCGGGTTGGCTTGCCATTCTTTCAGATCGTCCGGAGTCAAAGGCCTGCCAATAATAGGCCGTTGCGGTTTGAACAACGCCTTCTTGATTTCATAGAGCAAAAGGCCCTGACGCAGGGTCGCAGAAAGCTTGTTTGCAATCTGATAGGCGCGCGTGTTCTGCCCGGTAAAGCGCACGGGCACCACTGTCGCATTCGACCGCATGATCATTTTATGCGTAAAGGGATTCCATTCGGCCTCAATTGCCGGACCGAAGAGGGTCTCTGAACTGGCCACCTTGCCGGCTGGGAAAAGGATAATTACCCCACCCTGCTTTAGCTGATCCATCGCCTTCTGCCGCATTTCAAGCCCCGCTTCACGCGCGTTCTCTTCGTGCGGGAACGGAACGGGGATCATGAATTCTTCAATCTCGGGAATCCCTGTAAGCAAGGATCGCGTCAGGATTTTGAAGTCAGACCGCACACGGGTAACAATTTCCGCCAGTACCATACCGTCAACCAGCCCATGAGGGTGGTTAGCAACGATCACGACTGGTCCAGTTGCAGGGATATTCGCCACTTCCTCAGGCGGGGTCTGAATATCAATCCCCATCTGGCGCAGCGCCTTTGGCCAGAACGGCGCCCCAAATGGCGCACCTGAACGTTCAAATTCACGAATCATCCGCAGCAGGGTGATCTTTGCAGTCACCCATTCGATGGATCGGATGGTGCCAGCTTTGACGGGATTGGTGAACGTACCGGCATAGGATAGACGCCGCATGTCATAGGGCTTGTCGACCTTGGCTACGGCCCTAGACGTTGAAGTCTCGTTCTCTGCCCGCGATGGCTCGTTCACGTTGGTTTGGGCCCTTCAAATCCGACCAGCGGGATCAGAAATCTTCCCCGAAACGATCGGCAACAAGCTTTTCCAGTGCATCTGCCAGCTTATCGGCTTCCGCTCCGGTTGTCTGAACTTCAATAGAGGTTCCGCGCGACCCTGCCAACATCAAAAGACCCATGATCGAGTCACCCGAGACCGTCATACCATCTTTCGTAACGCGAGCCTGAGCATCATGCCGTTCGACCACTTCCACGAACTTTGCGCTGGCTCTTGCGTGCAGGCCTTTCTCATTGACGATTTTAAGCGTTTTTTCAGCCAAACCTTAGCTTCCTTCGCCCAGATCCAAGCAATTGATGTATTTGCGCCCGGCGTCCAAGGCCACTGCAACCGCATCAGCAATCGGCAATTCGCGCGACTTTGTCAGCTTGATCAACATCGGCAGATTGGCGCCGTAGACAATTCTTCTTTCTGGCCCGCAGCAGGCCATCAAGGACAAATTGGAGGGCGAGCCGCCGAACATATCCGTCACGACCACGACACCCTTGCCGCCGTCGACGGCATCGGCCGCGGCACAAATCTCGGCCTGCTTCGCAGACCTGTCATGATCGTCTTCTATAGCTATTGCGCGCATATGGGTTTGCGGGCCCACCACATGCTCAACTGCCGCGAGATATTCGCGGGCAAGTCCCCCATGAGCCACGATCACGATGCCGATCACGCGTGTCCTACCCCGCTGGCGAAGGCCCCTGCACTTGGCAAGGCCTGAGCGCGCCGTTCCATTTCCCGATGACGTTTTGACACCGCCCAGCCTTTTTCTGCAAGTGCATTGGCGATCAATTCCGCCATAAGCACAGATCTGTGTTGCCCTCCGGTACAACCAAATCCGATGGAAAGGTGCGACTTGCCTTCCTCCTTATGGGCTGGAAGTAGAAACAACAGTATTTCCTTCACCCTTTGGCAGAATTCCGCGAATCTCGCGTCTTTCTGAATGTATTCGGCAACCGCAGCATCCTTGCCGTTCAGCGGACGCAACATTTCATCCCAATGCGGGTTTCGAAGAAACCGGCAGTCAAAGACCATATCCAACCCGCGCGGCAAGCCGCGTTTATAACTGAAACTTTCGACGGATACGGCAAGACCTGGCCCCTTGCTGCGTGCGAACCAGCGGGTGACCTGCTCTTTCAATCCATGAACAGTCAATTCCGTTGTGTCGATCAGATGGTCAGCCCGCACCCGGATCGGGCCCAACAGGTCGATCTCACGCTCCACCCCTTCTTCCGGGCTTTGCTCGGGCGCAAGAGGGTGGCGACGGCGCGTCTCATTGTACCGACGGATGAGGATTGACGGCTGGCAATCAAGATAAAGAACATCGACATGGATCTTCGGATTGCGGGTCAGCGTGTCTATGAGTTCAATCAGTGTCGACGCATTGAAATCACGGTTTCGAACATCGATGCCAAGGGCGATTGGTCGAGACGCCGGTTGCCCCTCGACAAGCCGTGTCACGAGGCTAATGGGAAGGTTGTCGATCACTTCGTAGCCAATGTCTTCAAAGGCTTTGATAGCTGTCGATCGCCCAGCTCCGGAAGGCCCGGTCACAAGAACCAGACTGGTCCCGTCGCCCCGATCGGTTTCGGCACTTGTCATGACGGCACTTTCACTCACGTCTTCCATGCCTCGCAAAATGAAGGATCGCCGAAGGAAAATGGTCTGTTCCCTGACCCAGCACAAGGGGCAGGTTGACGCCCGCAAGGCACCGTTCACGCCTTGGCGGCAACCGATCAGATTCACGCAGGTCCAAGTCGACAACCAAAGACAACCGCACCTCTTCTTGAAAGGGTGCATTCAAGAGCCCGACACCGCGGGCCTCAATCATCCCTTGCAAAGGCCCTGGCGCCATTGCCCAAAGCCCATCATTACGCTGTTCGATCATGGTTTGGTCATCCGCGACAAGGCGCGCACCGATAGACATCAGGCGCAGCGCCAAGGAAGACTTCCCCGAACCCGAGGCCCCACAAATCATCACGCCCCGACCGTCAATCGAGACAGTCGAAGCGTGAAAAAGCTGTTCCATCAAGGTCTTCCCCGCTTAGACCGGCAGACCGACCACGAAGCGGGCTCCCAGAGGTTCTGACGTGGCGTCTGCATTTGTCGGACGGATGTTTTCTGCCCAGATCACACCGCCATGCGCCTCGATGATCTGCTTGGAAATGGACAGGCCCAAGCCAGAATTGTTGCCAAAATCATTCTTTGGTCGTTCCGAATAGAACCGCTTGAAGATCTTGGTCAAAGCCTGCTCAGGAATGCCAGGTCCGGTATCTTCAACAACGACAAGAACGCGGTTATCGCGCTTGCGTGTCCAAACCCGAACGGCATCACCATCTTCGCAGAATGAGACAGCATTGGTAATCAGGTTAACGAAAACCTGCGCCAACCGGGCCTCAAGACCATTGATACGAATAGGGTCTGTCGGGAAATCGGTGATCAGTTCAACGCCCTTTTCACTCGCTTGCTGGCCCAGATATTCGCAAAGATTGGTCAAGGTCTTGGTGAGGTTAAACTCTTCCTCCTGCTCTTTGACCAGTTCACTATCCAGACGGGACGCATTCGAGATGTCACTGACAAGGCGGTCAAGCCGGCGCACGTCATGGTCAATCACCTCTAGCAGGCGGATGCGCTGATCGTCACGCTTGGCCACATGCATAGAGGCGACTGCAGACCGCAGACTGGCAAGGGGGTTCTTGATTTCATGAGCAACGTCGGCTGCGAACTGTTCGTTCGCGTCAATGCGATCGTAAAGGGCTGCAACCATGCCGCGCAGGGCAACGGAAAGGCGGCCAATTTCGTCAGGCCGGGCGGTTAGGTCAGGAATACGAACACGTCCGGGCTGCATTTTGCGCGTCTCAGGATCTTGCCCAATCTCGGCCGCAGCTGCGAGGTCCGAAAGCGGGTTCGCGATGGTCGAAGCCAGAACCAAGCTGAGGCCGATAGACACCATAAGTGCCAGCAGGAACATCTGAAGTATCTGTTCCCGCTCGTTGCGAACCAGAGCGTCGATTTCACCTTCGGCGCTGATCAGGGCAACAACGCCCAGAACAGCCCCATCGCGCACCACCGGCGTTGCTACAGAGAAAAGCGCGCCACCAGAAGGACCATTGCCCAAGTTGACGACAGTTTCCCCCCGCAGCGCGCGCTCGAACAAAGCCCGCGCCAAGGTTTCCGCGTCAACAGGCCCACCCTGTGCGCCATCACTTGAAAAAAGTTGGGACGCTTTGGACCACAAGAAGTTGAGAAAGCCCGTAATCACGGTCGAGCGGTCCTTCTCAGCCTGACCGCTGGCTGGGCTCGCAATCTCATCAACAATGACGCCGGAGGGGTTAAAAACGATGGCCTTCGCACCCGGGCTGATACTCACCCGGTCCAGAACCTTATTCGTTGTCGCCGTCTGCGGTGCGGACAGTCGCGCCTCTACCACCCCCGACAGCAAACGGGCTTCGGTCACAAAACCCTGCTCTCGTTGCGTCACAAGACTGTCGCGAAACGGGTTCAGAAACAGCACACCCGCAACAAGCACAACCAGAGCCATCAGGTTGAACACGATGATCTTGCGGGCCAATGGTGACCGTTTCAAAGAGACCAAGCCGCGCCGACCGATGGCCGCGCGTTCCGCATGGTCAGATTGTCCCTTGGACGAGACCCAATCCTCACCGAGGATCAGGCCGCTGCCTTGTGTCTTTTGGCTGTCAGCTCCGCCAATCTGCGGCATGGTTGTCATGTTTCGTTGTAACGATAGCCGATGCCGTAAAGCGTCTCGATCGCAGAGAATTCATCGTCCGCAGACCGCATCTTCTTACGCAAGCGTTTGATGTGGCTGTCGATAGTCCGGTCATCGACGTAGACCTGATCATCATAGGCCACATCCATAAGCTGGTCGCGGCTTTTGACGAAACCGGGACGCTGCGCCAATGCCTGAAGCAGCATGAACTCGGTGACGGTCAGTGATACATCCTGCCCTTTCCAAGTGACCGAGTGGCGCAGAGGGTCCATCCGAAGATGCCCGCGCTCCATGATCTTAGTCTCTTCGGTAACGGCCACCTCACCGGTTGCGATCGCGTCCTGACGGCGCAACAATGCCCTGATACGCTCGACCAAAAGCCGCTGACTGAACGGCTTTTTCACATAGTCGTCGGCGCCCATACGCAGCCCCAGAACCTCGTCGATTTCATCATCTTTCGAGGTCAGGAAGATCACCGGCATCGAGGTTTTCTGCCGAATGCGCTGCAGCAGATCCATACCGTCCATACGCGGCATCTTGATATCCAGCACAGCCATATCAGGCATACGGCGCGTAAACGCATCATAGGCCGACTGACCGTCATTATAGGTTTCAACCTCGAACCCTTCGGCCTCGAGAGTCATTGACACTGACGTCAGGATATTCCTGTCGTCGTCAACAAGGGCGATCCTTGCCATGGTGAGTTTCCTTATATCTGCCCATACTCACAATTTTTGCCACAATTGTCAGGTTTCCGCGCCAGAGAATCAACAGAGAAGTGCGAATCAGTTCGATTCCACCCCGAATGTCGCAATAAAACTGCCAAGCAATGGCTAATTTGCCTCACATTCTGGTCTTGGCGAAACTTGATTGCGCTAAACTGACATTGGTTGCGCTAACTGTGCCAAAGCGTCCTGTTCCGATCTGACTTCGCTGTGCTATAGGGCCATTGAGGCACCCCATTGGCCCGGGGCCGCTTCCGGTATCCCTTTGAGGGGCATACCGAATTCTGACCGACAACATCCGCGCACGAACAGGCGCGGCATCGGGAGCTTGCAGGATGACCAACGGACGCGTGAACCCAAACCGCACCCTCGACACTCAAGGCATTACCGGACTGGGCAACGTCTATTACAACTTCATTGAACCTGCATTGGTGGAAGCCGCCGTTTCGCGCGGTGAGGGCCGTCTGGGCAAGGGAGGCGCTTTCCTTTGCACAACAGGCCAATTCACAGGCCGTTCTCCCAAAGACAAGTTCGTGGTTCGCACCAAAGCCGTCGAAGACACGATCTGGTGGGAAAACAACGCGCCGATGGCGCCAGATGCCTTTGCCCGACTGAAAGCTGACATGCTGGAGCACATGAAAGGTCGCGACTACTATGTCCAAGACCTTTATGCCGGCGCCGACCCCGTCCATCGTCTGGACGTGCGGGTTGTCACCGAACTGGCGTGGCACGGTCTTTTCATCCGGCACCTTCTCCGCCGCCCCGACCGCGCAGAATTGGACAGCTTCGACCCTGAATGGACGATCATCAACTGCCCGTCGTTCAAGGCCGATCCGGCCAAGCACGGCTGCCGCACGGAAACAGTGATCGCCCTGAACTTTGATGAAAAGACCGTTCTGATCGGCAACACCGCCTATGCTGGTGAAAACAAGAAGTCGGTCTTTACCATCCTGAACTATATCCTGCCCGGCAAAGGCGTCATGGCCATGCATTGCTCGGCCAACCACGCCATCGGCAACCCGGTTGATGCAGCTGTCTTCTTCGGCCTCTCTGGCACTGGCAAAACCACGCTGTCGGCAAGCCCTGACCGCACGTTGATCGGCGACGATGAACACGGCTGGTCAGATCGCGGCATCTTCAACTTCGAAGGTGGCTGCTATGCCAAGACCATCAATCTGAACGCAGAGGCCGAGCCTGAGATCTACGCGACCACTTCGCGTTTTGGCACGGTCATCGAAAACATGGTCTATGATCCGGAAACGCTGGAACTCGACTTCACCGACAACAGCCTGACCGACAACACCCGTTGCGCCTATCCGTTGGAAGCAATCTCCAACGCATCGGCGACGGCGCTTGGCGGCAACCCCAAGCATGTTGTCATGTTGACCTGTGACGCCTTCGGTGTTCTGCCCCCGATCGCCAGACTGTCGCCTGCACAGGCGATGTACCACTTCCTGTCCGGTTTCACCTCGAAAGTCGCTGGAACCGAGCGTGGCATTACCGAGCCGCAGCCGACCTTCTCGACCTGCTTTGGTGCGCCATTCATGCCTCGCCGCCCGGAAGTCTATGGCAAGCTGTTGCAGGAAAAGATCCTTAAAACGGGTGCCACCTGCTGGCTGGTCAACACCGGCTGGACGGGTGGGGCCTATGGCACGGGCAAGCGTATGCCGATCAAGGCAACCCGCGCTTTGCTGACTGCCGCTCTGGATGGCTCGCTGAACAACGCCGAATTCCGCAAGGACGCAAACTTCGGGTTCGAGGTTCCAGTGGCAGCACATGGCGTTGACACCGCCCTGTTGAACCCGCGCAGCACTTGGGCCGATCCGGCTGCCTACGATGCGCAGGCCGCCAAGCTGGTCTCGATGTTTGCCGACAATTTCGGCCAGTACGTGCCCTTCATCAATGATGACGTAAAGGCTGCTGCCATCGGCTAAGCCCGGCAGAACAAGATCAATGGCCCCTGCGTCCCGGCGCGGGGGCTTTTTTTTGTGCGCTATCCAAAAAGAGCCTGACGAACAAGGTTCAGCCCGGAAACCACCAGCAACGCTTGCGTGATTTTGCGAAACCGGTTCTGCGGCAAGCGATCCTGCAAGCGGAACCCTATGGCCATACCGATCTGCGCGGGAATGACCAACAGCGCCGAGAACACCAAACGGCCGTCGGCCATCAACCCAGTTCCAAGATGTGCGGACAGCAGAGCGATCGACCCGATCAGAAAGATCACGCCCTGCGCCCGGATCATCTTTTGCTTCTCGACACCCGTCGACAAAAGATAGACCAGCAAGGGCGGCCCCCAAATGCCAGAAACACCGCCATAAAGCCCCCCAACGATCCCCAAGGCCCATTCGGCCCGGTTGCGGTGCTCCAATCGCAGGGCCAAGGGCAACCCGGCCAGCTGCAACGCAGCAAAGGCGGTCACCGGAATGCCCAACAACAAGAGATACGCCAGTCTTGGGATATGCTCGAATATCTGTGCGGAAATCAGAATGAAGACCACTGTGCCGATGATAAAGCGATGAAATTCTAGCGCCGTATCCTTCGCCGCAGCGATACCCTGACGAAAGGCTTGGCTAAGATTTGTAATCAGCGTCGGCAAGATCAGCCCAGCCAGCGCATGTTCTGGCGGCAGAAAGCTGGAAAAAGCTGAGATCATGATCAAAGGCATCGCAAATCCGACGGCACCTTTCACGAAACCCGCGAAAAGAGTGACAGCAAGACTGATCAGAATGAACTGGACAGGTAGCCCAACAAATGAAGCAAAGGTTTCGATCATCCTCGTTTTTTCGCCGTCCCGGGCGGCAAAGGAAAGAAGCAAAATCGACCTGCCGGGAAAAATCTGGTTGCGACACTTTAGAACCTTGGTGGTAACTTCTTTGAAATTATGTTGCGCTGCAGCTGCAAAAGGGTTAGCCACAATGCACCCGCAGAATCCAAGAATAGGAATCGCGCAATGGCCCATGATGGACAAACGCTCGCAACGCCGCTTTTGGCGGACCTGACCACACTGACAACCGCCGCCTTGCCAGAGGTCGAGGCGCTTTTCACGCAAGGCCGTGAAAACCTGCGCGCGGCGGTCACCGTCGGCGGAAAGGTCTCTGCTGCGGCGATGGAGGAACATCAGTTCGCGGCTCATGCCCTTTCCTGGTTGGCAACTTATCGTGAATCGCTTGTCCAGATTCAGGCCTGGGCGGATCGCTTGGCGGCCGAAGGCAAGTTTGGCGAAACCGAGGCCCTGATCCTGCAAATCGCTTTCGGGGAATATCTGAACCAGATCCATGGGGGCATCCCCATGAGCCAGGGAGAGGTCGCGCGCTTGCAGGATCTTGGCCTGTCCTCTGGCACCCGTGGCGCGGCGGTGGAAACCCTTATGGCCCAAGGGAACACCGCCGCCGCCCGCGCCCGCTTGGTTGCCCTGATGCGCGACAGCCGCGCCAATGCGACCTTTGGCGCGACGGGGCTGGAAGACGAACTGGAAATGATCCGCGAGCAGTTCCGCCGTTTTGCCGAAGATCAGGTCAAACCCCATGCCCATGAATGGCACCTGAAGGATGAGTTGATCCCGATGGAGATCATCACCCAATTGGCTGAGATGGGTGTTTTTGGTCTGACTATTCCTGAGGAATTCGGCGGCTTTGGTCTGTCCAAAGCCAGCATGGTTGTCGTGTCTGAAGAACTCTCTCGTGGCTATATCGGCGTAGGTTCCTTGGGCACACGTTCTGAGATCGCCGCAGAGCTGATCTTGTGCGGAGGAACGCCCGAGCAAAAGGCACAGTGGCTGCCGAAACTGGCCAGCGGGGAGATCCTGCCGACAGCCGTGTTCACCGAGCCGAACACCGGGTCGGACTTGGGCAGCTTGCGGACCCGTGGTCGCAAAGAAGGGGATGAGTGGATCATCTCGGGCAATAAGACTTGGATCACCCATGCCGCCCGGACCCATGTGATGACCGTTCTTGCGCGCACGGTTCCGGACACCACTGATTACCGTGGCCTGTCGATGTTCTTGGCCGAGAAAACCCCCGGCACGGATGAGACGCCTTTCGTTGATCCTGGCCTTTCCGGCGGTGAGATCGAAGTGCTGGGCTATCGCGGCATGAAAGAATACACGGTCAATTTCGACGACTTCAAAGTGAAAGGTGAAAACCTGCTTGGCGGCGTCGAGGGTCAGGGCTTCAAGCAGTTGATGCAGACCTTTGAATCGGCCCGTATTCAAACCGCGGCCCGCGCGATTGGGGTTGCCCAGTCGGCGTTGGATGTGGGGATGGATTATGCCGAGGATCGCAAGCAGTTCGGCAAATCGCTGATCGAATTCCCGCGCGTTGCCGGGAAGCTGGCGATGATGGCGGTTGAGATCATGGTGGCGCGGCAGCTGACCTATTTCAGCGCCTGGCAAAAAGACCATGACAAGCGTTGCGATCTGGAAGCGGGGATGGCGAAGCTGCTGGGCGCGCGCGTCGCCTGGGCTTGTGCGGATAATGCGCTGCAGATTCATGGCGGCAATGGCTTTGCCCTTGAATATCAGATCAGCCGCATTTTGTGCGATGCCCGCATCTTGAACATTTTTGAGGGCGCGGCCGAAATTCAGGCCCAAGTCATCGCCCGCCGCTTGCTGGACTAAGCGAAAATCAGAGCGTCCCCGTCGGGGACGCTTTTTATTTACAATAAAATCAATGGGTTCCGGTTTCAAATTTACCGGGCTTTAACACTTCCCCGCGTTTCGGCGATTGACAATGCGGGCATGGGATGCCCCTGTGCCCTGTATCGTGATGAAACTGGCAGGCTTTACCGTGCTTTCATTTGAAACGAGCGTGGCAGGTGCGCGGCTGCGTTATCTGGATATTGGGCAGGGCGGCGGCGCGCCTTTGGTCATGCTGCACGGCCTGGGATGTGCCAGCAGTTTTCAATACCCGGCCATCGCGAATGACCCAACCCTTGCAGGACGGCGTTGCCTGCTGATCGACTTTTTGGGCTTTGGCTATAGCGACCAGCCAGAAGCCTTTGACTATGCCATCTTGTCCCATGCCAAGACCGTTGCGGCCTTGGTCGACAGGCTGAACCTGCCCCGCATCTGCCTTTACGGCCATAGCATGGGTGGCAGTATTGCAATTGAAATTGCCGATTTGCTGGGCGAGCGCGTTGAAAACCTGATCCTGTCAGAGGCCAACCTGAACAGCGGCGGGGGGCAATTTAGCCGTGCCATCGCAGAAATGGGCGAAGACACCTATCTGACCGCGGGGCATGAGCGGGTTATCTCCATTGCAGAGCGGGGTGGCAATCTGGATTGGGCCACGATGATGCGCCACGCCCTGCCCTTGGCCGTCTATCGCAGCGCGGCCTCTTTGGTTCAGGGGCGTGATCCGGATTGGGGCACAAGGCTGAAGGCACGCAAGGGGATAAAATCCTTTATTTTTGGAGAGAACAGCCTGCCCGACGCGGCCGAAGATGTGTTGCGGGGCAGCGATGTGCGGATTTTGACGGTTCCGCAGGCAGGGCATTCGATGGCAGGGGAAAACCCCAAAGGATTGGCCAAGGCGATTGCCGAGGCCCTGAGCCTGTCATTGTGAGCGTTAATTTTCGGCCCCGAGGCCAAGGTACGTTTCGGAGTGGGTTTCGATGCTGGTTGTGATTTGGCCGATCTTTGCCCTGATTTGTCTGGGTTTTGGGTTGCGACGCATCGGGATATTTTCCGCCGAGTTCTGGTCGGCGGCAGAACGGCTGAACTACTTCGTGCTGTTCCCTGCCCTGCTGATTTCCAGCCTTGCCCGCGCCCCTTTGCATGACCCCACATTGCTGCGCCTTGGGCTGGCTGCGATCCTTGTGCTGCTTATTGGCGCGGGGCTTTTGTACTTGGCCAAGGCGTTGCGCCCGATGCCAGCCGCCCGGTTCGGCCCCGTTCTACAGGGCGTCTTGCGGTTCAACACCTATCTGGGCATGGCGATCTTGGCGGCACTTGGGGGAACCGAGGCGATTGAGCGCGCCGCCGTTTATCTGGCGATTGCGGTGCCAATGGTGAATGTGCTGGCCATCCTTGCACTGAGTGAAGAAGGCGCGTGGCGGCGACCAATGGTCATGGTGCGACAGGTTGCGCTGAACCCGTTGGTTCTGGGGTGTATCGTTGGGGCATTTCTTGCTGTGACGGGTATCGGCCTGCCTTTTGGCAGCCAACAGTTCTTTACCCTGATGGCGCAAGGCAGTTTGCCTCTGGGGCTTTTGAGTGTGGGCGCCGCCTTGCAGCCCGTGGTCTCACGTCGGGATTTCGTGGCATTGTTTGCCACGTCTTTCGCGCGGCTGCTGCTGATGCCGGGACTGGCGGCCCTTTGTGCCGGGGTCATGGGTCTGCCCCCGGCAGAAACGCTGGTGCTGGTCTTGTTTTCCGCGATTCCAACCGCGCCGACAGCCTATATTCTGACGCGGCAATTGGGTGGCGACGGGCCGTTCATGGCGGGTTTGATCACCGCACAGACCTTGGCCGCGCTGGTGACCATTCCACTTGTGCTGGGGCTGGCGGGCCTGCCTTAGCCTTCGATCGCGGTGATCATGTTCACGCGGTCGGCGTGGCGGCCGCCTTCGAACTCGGCGCCCGTGAAGGCGTCGACGATGTCGAGCGCCAGACCTTCGGCGACGACGCGGGCGCCCAGCGACAGCATGTTGGCGTTGTTGTGCTGGCGGATCATGCGGGCCGAGAACGTATCAGAACAAACGCCGCAGCGGATGCCCTTTACCTTGTTCGCGGCCATCATGATGCCTTGGCCCGTGCCGCAAACGATGATGCCCAGATCCGCCTCGCCATTGGCCACGATGCGGGCGGCGGCTTCGCCATGCTTGGGATAATGGGTGCTTTCCGGGGTGGTAGGGCCGATGTCTTGCACCGCAAAGCCCTTGGCCGAGAGATGGGCCGCAATGGCTTGGCGCAGCGGAATGGCGGCGTGGTCGCTGGACAGAACGATGCGTGTCGACATGGCTTTGGCTCCGGTCAGGCTGTGGTTGGGGGCCTTGGATCAGATGGGCGCGCGGCTGTCAATTTGGCGCGTTGTCCTAGGGCTTACCGCGGGACGGGCGCATGACGCCAAGGCGCGGGTGAAGCCGTCCGGCAATATACCAGCAGGCGCCCATTGCCGCCGCGGCGGCGGCAAAGATGCCGGGCAGCGGGGCGATCAGCAAGACCATCCATGCGGCCCCCGGCGTCAGGATGCCCGAGACATCGCGGAAGCTGGAATAGACCGCCGACATTTCGGTGCGTTCCGAGGGTTTGACGGCCATGAGGAAGGGCAGACCGCCGACGACGTCGAGCGTGACGAGGAGGACCGAGGCCGCCATGCAGGCCGCCACCGTGAGCCATGGCAGCGGCGAGACGAGGGCCGCGGCGAGGAAAAGGGCGGAGCAGGCGGCAAAGGCGGTGCGGACGCCGGTGCGGACGGAATGGCGGCGGACAAGGCGCAGGATGAAGGGTGAGGCAAAGAGCAAGGAGTTCGAGACCGACAGGGCCATGCCGCCGACCTTGTCGCCCAGCCCGGATTCGACGCAAAAGATGGGCAGATAGACGACATAGACCCACCAGCCGCAGGAGCGGACCACGGCGAAGAGCCAGCCCGCGATCAGGCGGGGTTGGCGGAAGAAGCGGCCCAGATAGGCCAGCGGGTTGGCGGCGGGGCCTTTGGCGCGGGTGATCTGCTTGCCATTGCCAAGGCGCAGGATCCAGAAAACGGTCAGAAGCGCGATGGCGAAAGCTCCGGCGACGAGGAAGGGCAAGGGCGCCCAGACCGAGCGCAGCCAGACCCCGAACAGCGGCCCTACGGCCCAAGGCCCGGCGGCAAAGACCATCTGCATCGACTGGTTGCGGCCAAGGTTCTGGCGGTCGATGTAATCCAGAACGTAGGCGTTGAGGCAGACGAATGTGGTGGCCGTGGCCATGGCCAGCATCATCAGGGCCAAGGGCAGCGACCAGGTCTGGCCAAGGATCGCGAGCACCATGCCGCCCAGATAAAGCCCGCAGCCCAAGGAATACATCCAGCGCCGGGGGATGAACCGCGTGCCCCAAGGCACGAAAAGCCCCCAGATCAGCGACACAAGGCCTGCCGCGAAATAGGCAGCTGATGTGCCTTCGGCGCTGCCCAGCGCGTCGTAGACGGCCAGCGGCATAGCCGAGATCAGGGTACCCCGGACGGTTGCCTCCATCCCGGCGAGAAGCGCGAAACTCTGGACGCGGGGAGTAGGAGAATGCTTGAGAAAAAGCGGAATGTATCGAGTAGCCATGGGCTTATCTGGACCCCAGCCATCCGTGCCGTCTGGGCCAAGGGCGACATTCTGCGTCGCATATGGATTTATTGCGCGCCAGACCGATCCGGACTGGCCCGGCGCAAGCGGGCCAGCAGGCGCGCCCGCGCCTCGGGCAAAGCGCCTGCGGGCAACCGGTCGGACAGTTCCCGCAGAAGAAAATGGCCCGTCAGGTCGAGTGCTTGCGCAGCCTCGGCATGGCTGACAGGCCCCTGCCCCATCAAGGCCAGTGGCAGAGGCAAAAGTTTCGGCGCCCAGTCACCCGCGCCCTGCCGACTGACGGCGCGACCGGTGCGCGGGCTGACATAGGCCAGATCCTCGCGTGAGCCGGTGACGGCGCAGGAGGAGAGGTCAAGGCCAAAGCCGATCTCTTCCAGCAGCGCGAGTTCCCACCGCAGATAGGGGCCAAGCCACGGTTCCCCTTTGGCGACATCATCCAAGAGAGAAATGGTCTGGCCATAAAGGCCGGGGTGCGGATCGCGCTCGGGCAGCGTGAGATGCAAGAGCGCGCAGACCGAAGTCAGGCCCGCAAGCGCAAGCGGGTCTTCCAGAACAGCGGCACGAGACCGGACGGGTTCAACCGAGAAGGCCCCGATATGTTCATCAAGCCTTGCCCGCCATGTCACGGCGAGTTGGGTGCCCGGTTGCAGGTTGGGCGCCATCCGGCGTGAGGCACCGCCCCGGACAACGCCGAGGTGCCGCCCATGCGAGGCGGTCAGGACTTCGATGATTGCCGAGCTTTCGCCATGCGGGCGCGTGGCGAGAAGCACCCCTTCGTCGCGCCATTCCATGCGCGGACGATGCCCTTGGCGGCTGGATTTGGCAAGTGACGCAAGGACGGTGTTGCCAGAGTGGTCTGCAATGTGCCTGATCACTGCATGACCCTGCGCCGCATCCTTTCCTTGAGTCTTGCCCTTGCCGCCATGGCCGGGGTCTTTGGTCAATTCGCGCTGAATGGCGACAAGCCGGGTCTGGAGCCTTGGCTGCCACGCGCTTGGGACCTGCTGCGCTATTTCACGATCTGGACCAACCTTCTGGTGGCCGTCTTGATGCTGGCCGAGGCTGGCGGGCGGCGCGTGGGGCTGGGTTGGCTGGGAACAGCGGCCCTGAACATCGCGATGGTGGGTCTGGTCTATCAAATCCTGCTGGCCCCCGAAGTGCCGCTGCAAGGCGCGTCATGGCTGACGGATTTCCTGATGCACGCCTTTGTGCCGGTGGCGATGGTTCTGTGGTGGCTGGCCTATGCGCCGCGAACCGTGCGGTTGGCGGACATCCCCTATTGGCTGATCTGGCCAGTGATTTACTGTGTCGTCGCGATGCTGCGCGGCTTGGCCGAAACCCGCTATCCCTATTTCTTTCTGGATGTCGCGAAATTCGGTGCAGGTCAGGTTGCCCTGAATATTGCCGGGCTGGTTATTGTTTTTGCACTTTTCGGAACATTGCTTTGCGGAATGGCGCGGATTTTGGGATCGCGTCGCTGACCGCCGGATGACAGCCCTTTTCAGTTGAAAAGACGACGGCAAGGCGTAGCTTGCGCAGGATTTGACGAAAGGTGATTTTCATGACCCAAGGCTATGTCATGCCGAAAGGCGCGCTTCTTTTGCTTGTTGTCGGGATGGTGCCCGCTGCGCTGACCATGCTGGATCTGTTCGATGTGCCAAATGCGCTGGAACTCCTGCTTGCGGGGGCAGGCTTGGTCGGCATCGGCATTCTTTGGCATTTGGTGGCGCGGTATCAATACAAGATGGATGTGATCCGCAAAAGACAGGTTGCAGAGAACGCCAAAGGTTAGGTTTTCAGGCCGACAAGCCCTCTTGGTCCAGCAAGCTGCGTCCGTGGCGGTCTTCGACCTCGATGACCCAAAGATCGGGGTCAAAGCCGCGTTGACGGGTGATGGCCGCGTCGACCTCTGGTTCGGCCCCTTTGGTCAGGGTCGTCCAAACCCGGTCGCCGGTCGAAAGGTCATAGCTGCGTTGGTAAAGGCAGGCTTGGCCGTCCAGGGTCGCCAGTTTCACCAGAACGGCCCCTGCGGTGTCATCGCCATGCGCCACGACAAAGGCCGGGATATCGGCAAGGCGAAGACGGGCCAGATAGGCATCCACCCAGAACCGCGTGGTCAGCCGTGCCATATGCGCGCCGCCCTGTCAGCCTTCCGTGGCAACGCGACCGAGAGGGGGCTCGATGCCCCCCGAGGTCGCCCGCCCCGTCGGCAAAACGCCTCAGGCATCGCCGTCTTTGAAATCTAGGCCCATTTCCGAATAGCGCTCGGCCTCGTCCAGCCAGTTTTCGCGCACTTTCACGGTCAGGAACAGATGCACCGGACGGTCAAGGAAGGTGGCAATCTCTGCGCGCGCCTGCTGGCCGATCTGCTTGATCGTCTCGCCCTTATGGCCAAGGACGATACCCTTGTGGCCATCGCGGGCGACATAGACGATCTGGTCGATCCGGGTCGAGCCATCGGGGCGGTCTTCCCATTTCTCGGTCTCGACCGTCAGCTGATAGGGCAATTCCTCATGCAGGCGCAGGGTCAGCTTTTCGCGGGTCATTTCCGCCGCGATCATCCGCATCGGAAGATCGGCGATCTGGTCTTCGGGGTAATACCACGGGCCTTCGGGCAGTTCAGAGGCCAGCCATTCGCGCAAGTCCTGCACGCCATGGCCCCGCTCCGCCGAGATCAGGAAGGTTTTCACAAAGGGGAAGGCTTCGTTCATCTTTTGCGTCAGCGCGAGCAGGACTTCGGCCTTTACACGGTCGATCTTGTTGATGGCGAGCGCCACCGGCTTGCCCTTTGGCATTTCCTCGGCGATGCGGTCGATGATCGCCTGCACGCCCTCGGTCAGCCCGCGATGCGCCTCGATCAACAGCACCACGATATCGGCATCTGCTGCCCCGCCCCACGCCGCCTTGACCATGGCACGGTCCAGACGCCTGCGCGGGCGAAAGAGGCCCGGCGTGTCGACAAAGACGATCTGGCTTTGGCCTTCCATCGCCACACCGCGGATACGGGCGCGGGTGGTCTGAACCTTATGCGTCACGATCGAGACCTTGGCCCCGACCATGCGATTGAGCAGCGTCGACTTGCCCGCGTTGGGTTCACCGATCAGGGCCACAAAGCCCGCGCGGGTCATGTCTTCGGTCATTCTTCTTTCTCCATCTGCGCCAGCAGGGCTTCGGCGGCGGCGGCTTCTGCCGCGCGTTTGCCGGCCGCTTTGGCGCGCGCCGTCATGCCGTTGTCCAAGCGGACCTCGACCGTGAACATCGGTTGGTGATCCGGGCCGGAACGTCCGACCTCGGTGTAGATTGGCAGGCCCAGGCCCAGACCTTGCGTCTTTTCCTGAAGTGCCGATTTTGGATTGTGGATGCGGGATTCCGCCTGATAGACGCGATCACCCCAAAGTTTCAGGACAAAGGCTTTCGCCTTCTCGAAACCTGCATCCAGATAGACGGCCGCGATCAGGGCTTCCATCGCGTCCCCCAGCAGGGTTTCCTTGCGACGTCCGCCGGTTAGCATTTCGCTGCGGCCCAGTTTCAGCACATCGCCCAAGCCGATTTCGCGGGCCACCTCGGCACAGGTTTCCTTGCGCACAAGCGCGTTGAAACGCGGAGCCAACTGGCCTTCGCTGGCTTCGCGATCTTGGGCCAGCATGGCCTCGGCCATGACCAGACCCAGCACCCGGTCGCCTAGGAATTCCAGCCGCTGGTTGTCAGGCCGGGTCGCGGTGCCGATGGAGGAATGGGTAACGGCGCGTATCAGAAGTTCGCTGCGCCCGAACACATGTCCGATGCGCGTCTCGAATGACTTGAGATCCGCCGAAAGCCGCATGTCCCGATCAATCCACCGCCTTGAAGAAGCGATCTGAACGCCATGTCCAGAAGAACAGCATCGACTTGCCGGCCGAGGAGAACATGATCCGGTCGGCGCGGCCGATCAGGTGATCAGCAGGGACAAAGCCTACACCACCTGCGGCTTGTGCAAAGCGGCTGTCCATCGAGTTGTCGCGGTTGTCGCCCATGAAGAAGTAATGGCCCGCTGGCACAGTAAAGACATCGGTGTTGTCGCCCGAACCATTGGTGTCGATATTCAGGATGTCATGGGTGCGCCCGCCCGGAAGGGTTTCGCGAGCCCGCGACTTCTTGCAAATCTCGCCCTGGCCGACGGGGCCATTTTCACACCGCGGCAGGTTCCGCATCGGGCCTTGCTGGTCGAACACTTCCTCGAACACGCCCGCCGACTCTTGTTTGACCTCTTCGCCGTTCAGATAGAGGACGCCATTCTTCATCTGAACGGTATCGCCCGGCAAGCCGATCAGGCGCTTGATGAAATCTGACCCGTTGACGGGATGACGGAACACCACGACATCGCCGCGCTCTGGTTCGGAAAACAGGATGCGGCCCGAGAAGGGGCAGATGCCGAAGGGGCAAGAGAACTGCGAATAGCCGTAGGCCATCTTGTTCACAAACAGGAAATCGCCGATCAGCAGCGTGTCCTTCATGCTGCCCGAAGGGATCCAGAAGGGCTGGAAGAACAGGGTACGGAAAACGCCCGCGATCAAAAGCGCATAGACGATGGTCTTGACGGTTTCGACAAGCCCGCCTTCGTTCTTTGCCTTGCTAGCCATATTTGCCCGTTTCCTTGCCTTTTCCCCGGCCCTTGGGCCGCGCCGCTACATGCGCCCGCTTGCCCCGCGAGTCAAGCGAGCGAGGCTCACCCTTTTGGGATCGGACGCGCCTCGATCACGACAAAAGCCTGCGCCCAAGGATGGTCGTCTGTCAAAGTGACATGAATCACCGCCTCATGACCTTCGGGCGTCATCGACTTCAGGCGCTCGGCGGCCCATCCGGTGACCGCCATTACCGGCTGTCCCGTACGCAAGTTTGAGACCGCCATGTCTTTCCATGAAATGCCCATCCGCAACCCGGTGCCAAGCGCCTTGGAGCAGGCTTCTTTCGCGGCCCAGCGTTTGGCATAGGTGGCGGCAATGGCGCGGGGGCGACCCTCGGCCTTTTTCTGTTCGCGTTCGGTAAAGACGCGGTCCTTGAACCGCTGGCCATGGCGGGCCAGAACGGCCTCGATCCGTTCGATATTCGCAAGATCCGAACCGATGCCAAGGATCATCGGATCAATCCAACTGGCCGGTGATCTGGCCAGTGGCCTGATTGAGCGTGACGGAAAGCGTGGTTGGCACAACCAGACCTTCCGCCGTGTAACGCCCGGAGGCCAAGACAAAGTTCAGCCCTGTGGCGGGATCATAGCCCGCTTCCATGCCGTCGAGGGACAGCGCGGCAAAACCACTGCCGCCTGCGGCAGAAAGCAGGCGGCATTGAGGCAGACCCAATTCGTCAAGCGGGGGCGACAGGATCAACAGATGAAACGCAGCGGCGGCAGGTTCCACCGTGTCGATCACGGCAAGACGCACCGCGCCATTGGCGTAGACGCGGGTGTTCTCTTCCCAAGGCTCGGCCAGATTGGCCGCAGAGGCGCGCCAGTCACATTCCCCCACCTCTTGTGCGGCAAGAGCGGCGGGCCAGAGAGGCGCCATAAGAACAGCAAAGAGGGCAGTACGAAGCATCGGGGCAACCTTGCGGATATTGCGGCAGGGTAACGGCTTTCAGCAGGGGCTTTCAAGACTGCGGCTGCCGCCCACCGAAAGTGCCGGGGTGGGCGGGTGGGAGGCGCTTACGGGGGGCATTATTGGGACCTTACCCGGCCCGAGCCGCATCCATCCGACGCCGCATCTCTTCGATCGCGCGGCCAAGGCCCATGAAGACTGCCTCACCTATCAGGAAATGGCCGATATTCAACTCCATCACCTGCGGGATTGCGGCCACAGGGGCCACGTTCTCAAAGGTCAGGCCATGGCCCGCATGGACCTCTAGCCCAAGCTGATCTGCCATTGCGGCCCCGCGGCGCAGCGCTTCCAGTTCGGCCTCAGCTTCGGCGTCGCGGCCTTCGGCATGAAGGTCGCTGTAATGGCCTGTGTGCAACTCAACCACAGCGGCCCCCATCTTGGCCGAAGCCTCGATCTGGCGCGGATCATGGCCGATGAACATGCTGACCCGGCAGCCTGCGTCCCGCAGCGGTTTCAGATATTCGGTCAGGCGCGGCAGATCGCCCGCAACATCAAGCCCGCCCTCCGTCGTGCGCTCTTCGCGCCGTTCAGGGACAAGACACACCGCATGGGGACGGGTTTGCAGCACGATCTTGGCCATCTCGTCGGTCGCGGCGCATTCAAAATTCAGCGGAATGCCGATGCCCGCCTTCAGCGCCACCATGTCAGCATCGCGGATGTGGCGGCGGTCTTCGCGCAGATGGGCGGTGATGCCATCGGCCCCAGCCGCTTCGGCCAGAAGCGCTGCGCGCAAGGGGTCTGGCCACGCGCTACCCCGCGCATTCCGCAGGGTGGCGACATGGTCAATGTTGACCCCTAGGCGGAGTTTACCGTTGGACATCGTGAAATCCCCAAATTTCTTAACGCTGCATGAGTTTACGGGATTTGGCAGGCTCCGCCAGCCCTTGAATTGTGCCTGATACAGGCTGTGGACTAACCTTGGCCCGCTTCCTCATCGGCTTGGGTCGGGCGCGCATTGCGCAGACGTTGCGCGGCAAGGTGGCGCAGTTTTTCCACCCGCGCCCGACGGCGTTTCTGCCGCAGGGCCTGATAGGCCGAGATCATGGGCAGGCTGATGTAATAGCAAACGGTGGCCGCAATGATGCCGGGGATGATCCCGCCGATCAGATAGGGCTTGAAAAGGCCATAGTAGAAATGGCGCAGATGCGACCATTTTGCGTGGTCCGCGGTAAATATGGCAAGGATGTTGTTCCAGACCTCGCCGCCCGCATAGGCAAAGGCCGACAAAATCTGGCTGGGCGGCACGGCCTCTTGACCGGTGCCAAGAAGGATATGCCCCAGTTCGACCGACCCAAAGGCGATCAAGGGAAAGGTCACGGGGTTGCCAAAGAAGGTGGCAAGGATCGAGGCAAGGATATTGCCCCGCATCAGAAAGGCGATGAGCGCCGCGCCGAAGAAATGAAATCCGAACAGGGGTGTGAAGGAGATGAAGACCCCGGCCCAGACTCCGCGTGCAATCCGGTGTGGCGGGTCGGGCAATCGCGTCAGACGGTGCCACACATAATTGGCCGCACGAAGCCATCCGCCCCGCGGGTAAAGCCATTCAAGGATCGTGCGCTTGTTGCGCCGCCTGAAGACCACCTCGGCCCCTCCCCTTCCCCCTTGGGTTTGCCCCCGTTTAGGGCTTTCGTGTCATATCCCGGTGACGCGACACCTGAGCGACGTCCGTCTCTGCCTCCAACGCGGTCATGACCATATGCAGATGTTCGACATCCCTTAGGTCGGCGTCAATGTAAAGCCTGTAAAAATCTGGCTTTCTGTCGGTGAAAGTCAGATCCGAGATATTGGCTTTTTGTTCGCCGATCAGGGTGCAGATGCGGCCCAGCACACCGGCGTCGTTCGCAATCGTCAATTCGATTGTCACGGTGTTCACCGCCGCATGACGCCCGGAATGCCATGACAGATCGACCCAGCGTTCGGTCTGGTCTTCGAATTCGGCCAAGGCGGGGCAGTCGATGGTGTGGGCGACAATGCCTTTGCCACGATAGGTAATGCCGACAATGCGCTCTCCCGGCAACGGCTGGCAGCAGGGCGCACGCCGGAAGGTCTGGTTGTCGGACAGGCCAACGACCGGCCGGGCGCCATCGACCTCGGGCAGGTCCGAGCGCGCGAGTTCGGGGTAGAGCGTTTCCACAACGCGCCGGGCCGTCAGTTCCGCAGAGCCAAGCCGCGCCAACAGATCCTGCTCGTCATTCAGCCCCATCATCTTGGCAGCGGTCCGCAGCGCCTTGTCCGTGCATTTCTTGCCAACATGGTCAAAGGACGCGCGCGCCAATTCCTGACCCAGCTTGATGAACCGGGTGCGGTCTTCTTCGCGCAGCGATTTGCGGATCGCGGCCTTGGCGCGACCTGTCGTGACAATGTCGGTCCAACTGGATTGCGGAAGCTGGCCTTCGGCGGTGATGATTTCGACCGACTGACCGTTTTTCAACCGGGTCCAAAGTGGCACGCGGATGCCATCGACCTTGGCCGACACGGTTGAATTGCCGATTCGGGTGTGGATCGCATAGGCGAAATCCAAAGGCGTCGCGCCCCGCGGCAACTGGATCACATCGCCCTTCGGTGTGAAGCAGAAGACCTGATCCGAATACATCTCGAGCTTCACATGCTCAAGAAACTCGTCATGGTCGGTTTCGTCAAAGCGTTCGGTCAGGCCAGCAATCCAGCGTGCCGGATCAACCGCAAACGGGTTTTGCGCGCGCACACCTTCGCGATAGGACCAATGCGCGGCAACCCCGGCTTCGGCCACTTCGTGCATTTCACGGGTCCGGATCTGCACCTCGACACGCTTGCCATCACGGCCTGAAACCGTGGTGTGGATCGAGCGATACCCGTTGGATTTTGGCTGGCTGATATAATCCTTGAACCGGCCCGGCACCGCCCGCCAGCGTTGGTGGATGACGCCAAGAATGCGGTAGCAATCAGCGACCGACTCGCAGATCACGCGAAAGCCGTAAATGTCTGAGAGACGCGAGAAAGCGAGGTCTTTCTCCTGCATCTTACGCCAGATCGAATAGGGCTTTTTCGCGCGACCATAGACCGTTGCGTCTATATCGACCTTGTCCAACTCGGCGCGGATATCGGCGGTGATCTTGTGGACCACATCGCCTGATTCCCGTTGCAAGGTCAGGAAACGGCGGATGATGGAATTGCGCGCCTCGGAATTCAGCACCTTAAAGGAAAGGTCTTCCAGCTCTTCGCGCATCCATTGCATACCCATGCGGCCCGCAAGCGGCGCATAGATTTCCATTGTCTCGCGCGCCTTTTGCGCCTGCTTTTCCACCCGCATCGATTTGATTGTGCGCATGTTGTGCAGACGGTCGGCCAGCTTGACCAAGATCACACGAAGGTCTTTGGACATGGCCATAAAGAGCTTGCGGAAGTTTTCGGCCTGAACGGCCTCGGTCGAGGAAAGCTGAAGATTGGTCAGCTTGGTCACGCCATCGACCAGTTCGGCGATTTCTTCACCAAACTTCTCTACGATATCGGAATAGGTAGACCGGGTGTCTTCGATCGTATCATGCAGCAGCGCCGTGATGATCGACGCATCATCAAGCCGTTGCTCGGTCAGAATGGCCGCAACAGCGATCGGGTGGCTGAAATAGGGTTCGCCCGACTTGCGGAACTGGCCTTCGTGCATCGCCATGCCATAGACATAGGCCTTGCGGATCAGGTCTGCATTGGTACGCGGGTTATAATTCCGAACAAGGGCGATCAGGTCTTCGACGTCGATCATGTTCGCCCTTGGCCGACCCCTGAACTCAGTTCTCGCCTTGCGCTTCCATAAGCGCGCGGAGGAGTTTTTCTTCTGACATGTCGTCCTGCATCGGGCGGTCGATCTCACCCGACATCAGAAGAGCCATCTGGTCATCTTCCGGCTCGTCCACCTCGATCTGGGTCTGGTGGCTTTCGATCATGCGTTCGCGCAGGACCTCTGCCGATTGCGTCTCTTCGGCAATCTCACGCAGAGCGACAACCGGGTTCTTGTCGTTGTCGCGCTCGATCGTCAGCGGCGAACCCGACTGGATTTCGCGTGCCCGATGGGCAGCAAGCATAACCAGTTCGAACCGGTTCGGAACCTTGTCAACGCAATCTTCAACCGTCACGCGGGCCATAAGCGACTCCAGTAGGTCTGGGGTAAGGGAAGCGCCTATCTACGCGTGATGAAAGGACTTGACAACCCCAAGTTCAGGGAAAAAGCCGCACTTCTGCGCGATCTTGCTTTGGAAGCGCAGCCAGCATCTGCGCCACAGTGGTTCCAAGCACCGGATGACGCCAGTCCGGGGCGACGTCCGCAAGGGGCACCAGCACAAAAGCGCGGTCCTGAATGCGGGGGTGAGGAAGGATCAAGGTGTCCGGCGCCCGCTGCTGCTGCTCTGCCAAAGGCAGATTGCGCCAAAGCGCATGGCTTGCCACATCTGGCAAGATCACGTCATCGACGGCCAGCAAGTCGATGTCGATGGTGCGCGCGCCCCATCTCTTCTCTCGCAGGCGACCCAAGTCCGCCTCGACTTGATGCAAGATTTCCAACAGACGGTGGGGAGGCATGTCGTCTGGCACCGACAGCACGGCAGCGGCGTTCACATAATCCGGCCCAGCGCCGACCGGAAAGCAGGTCGTGTGATAGAACGGACTAAGATGCTGGACCTCGACCCCGAATCGCGAAAGCATATTCAGTGCCGCCACGATCGTGTCACGGGGCTGCATATCTCCGAATGGCGCGTTTCCGCCGAACGCTGTTAGGACGGTCTTTGACATTCGAATTTGTGCCCCATCTCTTCCGTATAGCGCCGCTTGCCGCAAAGACCTGTGACGCTTATTTGTTATCTAGCGCATTTTCTTAGGCCATTACACCACTCACACCACTCACGGTGACCTCAGAAGACGCGCAAAATTTTGAGGGGAAAATACATGTTTTACAAAGACGAGCGGCTCGCGCTGTTCATAGACGGGTCCAATCTCTACGCCGCAGCAAAGTCACTTGGTTTTGACATCGACTATAAATTGCTGCGTCAAGAGTTCATGCGTCGGGGAAAGTTGCTGCGCGCATTCTACTACACAGCCTTGCTGGAAAACGACGAGTATTCGCCGATCCGCCCGCTGGTGGACTGGTTGCATTACAACGGGTTCACCATGGTGACGAAGCCGGCCAAGGAATACACAGACAGCCAAGGTCGCCGTAAAGTGAAAGGCAACATGGATATCGAACTGACCGTCGATGCCATGGAACTGGCACCGCGCGTTGACCATATCGTGCTATTCTCGGGCGACGGGGATTTCCGCCCATTGGTCGAAAGCCTTCAGCGTCAGGGTGTCCGCGTTTCGGTCGTGTCGACTATTCGCAGCCAGCCGCCGATGATTGCCGACGAATTGCGCCGCCAGGCCGATAATTTCATCGAACTGGATGAGTTGCGCGATGTCATCGGCCGCCCCCCTCGTGACCCGCGCCAGATGGAGCGGGAAGAGCAGATGGTCGACTACAAGTAATCACAAAGGGGCGCCGAAAGGCGCCTCTTTTCATTGCTGCCCCACCCCACCTGAGCTATGCCCCGCAGCAGTCTGATCGGGGGTTCAATGGCATCTGCTTCGTTGCTGGGTCTGTTTCTGGCCGCCTTTTTGGCTGCAACTCCCCTGCCCTTTCAGTCCGAAGTGGTCTTTCTGGCCATTCAGGCCAGCGGTGACTTTTCGCCCTGGCTTCTGGTCCTTTTTGCCTCGGTGGGCAACACGCTGGGCTCCTGCGTGACCTATGCCGTTGGCCGCGGGCTGGGCGGCGCGCGGACATCGCGCTGGTTTCCAGTAACGCCCGAGCAAATGGCCCGCGCCGAAGCATGGTTTCAGCGCTGGGGGCTTTGGTCACTGCTGTTAAGCTGGGCGCCCGGAGGCGATGTGATCGTGGCCTTGTCCGGGATGCTGCGCGTTCCGTTCACACGGTTCTTGGCTTTGGTCGCCTTGGCCAAGACACTTCGATATATCGCTGTCGCGCTGGCAGGCGCCGGAGTGATGCAGCTTTGGTTCGGTGCGGCCGCGCCCTGACTGAAGGTTCAGGACGGCGCCAGGCCAGCCAAAAGACGCGACAGATCAGCAAACCGAAACGGCTTTGTCAGCACATCGTCCATACCAACTTCAAGGCATCTGGCGGCATCGCTTTTTTGCGCATTGGCAGTAATGGCGATGATTGGCAGCCGTTCCAGATTGCTTTTTTTCTCATCAGCACGGATCGAAGCCGCAAGGTCGAAACCATCCATCTCGGGCATATGGCAATCGGTCAGCAACAGGTCGTAAGCGTTTGCCCGCCACATCGACAAGGCCTGTAGCCCATTAGCGGCGACATGAACTTCGTGCCCCAGTTTTTCCAATTGGTTCGCCAAGACGATCTGATTGATCTCGTTATCCTCAGCGACAAGGATGCGGATCTTTGAGGCGGCAGGTTCCACTGTAGCGGGTGCCGGTTCCGAGGCTTCGGCTATGGTCCGTTCTTCGGATCCTGCCATGGGCGAAATCGCCAGAATGGCCGAAATTGCCTGACTGGGCAGCGTCGGCATTGCGTCCAGCCAATAGGTCAACCGGTCAATAAGACCAGATGGGCGCCTGCGCGTGTGACACATGACGACCAAAGGCAGTTTGGGCGCTTGGGCCCGAACAGTCTGGAGGCGTTCGGGATGAGCGACGCCCAAATTGTCAAACATTGGCAAGATCAGAAGGTCAGCCTTCTCTGCCGCCACCCGATCGGCCAATTGCCCTTCTGTGACCGATGCCGGAATAACGACGACATTTGCCCCTTTTGGCTTCAGCAATGACTGCCAGAACGCAGCAAGCCTTTGATCCACGGCATACATGGCGACCGTCAGACCATTAAAGCGCACGGCTTCTTTGGGGGCCGCAACCTTTTGCATGGGCACGACAACGGTCACTTTCGTTCCCTGCCCAAGTTCGCTGTCGATGGTGATTGTTCCTCCCATCTTCAGCACAAGCTGTTGGACGATCGACAGACCCAAACCGGTTCCGCTGAACCGTTTTTTCGTCACAGGCTCAAAGCTGAGGAAAGGTTGGAAAAGCGACGCCTTGAAGGCAGGATCAATTCCGATCCCGTCATCGGTGAACACAAGCCGAACATTCCCAACGGCATCGTGTGAGACATGAAGCTTTGCGTGACCGGGGGAGTCATCTCGTGGCCGGCGCGAGAATTTGATCCCGTTGCCGAGGATATTGGTGACGATCTGCCGAAGACGCCCTGCATCAGCAATGACCCGCTGTGGGACATCATCGTCAATCAACACCTCGGCAAAGACGTGGTTTTGATGGGCAAACGCACCCAATGCGTCCACGGCCGACTCAATCGTTGCCGGAAGGTCCACCTCTTCTTCAACCAAGCGAAGCGTTCCTGCCTCGGCCGAAGCCATGTCCAGCAGGTCATTGATCATGCGCAGCAAGGAATTGGACGATTCCTGAATGACTTCAAGGTTGCGGCGCTGAACCGGGGTGAGGTCAGACGCCTGCAACAGATCAGCCATGCCGATGATTCCGTTCATCGGCGTTCTGATTTCATGGCTGACCGAGGCCAGAAACGCACTTTTTGCCTTGTTCGCCGCCTCGGCCTGACTCCGAGACTGACGAAGGCGTTGCGCGTAGCGATCGTTCGCAACCACGAATATCCAAACATTTACCCCAACCGAGACAAACGTGGTGAAGGTGATCAGAGGGCTAAAAAGGCTATGTCCATGCGGATCGTTGCCGCTGCCCTCATAGAACAATCCCGCGCCCAAAAGCAGGCCGACGAACCAGAATGCCGTGATCATGGCGATGCAAACGTAAACGAGGTGACGCTCGTCCCGTGTCGAGAAATTCAGAAACACCGCAGCAAGGATGCCGATGTAAAGCTGATCGACATGAAAATCTGGATGCAGAAAGAGGTGCGTTAACAGGACGATCGCGCTGGCACCAGCAAACCAGACCATTCGGCCAAGAATTTTGTAATTGTTTGCTGCCAGATGCGTCCCAAGAAACGATACCGCCACCAAAGCGGCAGCACCTGCAATAATGACATATTCGCCTGACACCACGCCGGCGACCAGCCACAGGACGCCGATTGCAACAGCCACAAGGCTGAGAAGCCGGGTCGCCCGTGTCCGAAAATCCTCGCCCTGCCGGACGTACGACTCAATCCGGTCAGTAAAGAACTGGACAAGTGTCAATGAACCGTCTCCAAGCGGTGATACAATCAATGGACTTGTCTCTATTATACAAGCGAACGGCGAGATTACCCGTTCTCTTAAGTATTGGGCAATGGTTCGGCAGGTCAGTTGCCAGTTGACACTTTGATGTCTTTTCAGAATGCGCTAGGTCGCTGGGAAGAAACAGGAGTCCTCATGTCCAGCCGCCCTGCCCTGAACCTCTTGCTTGCTGCTCCGCGCGGATTCTGTGCCGGAGTCGACCGCGCCATCAAGATCGTCGAGCTGGCCTTGGAAAAGTGGGGCGCGCCTGTCTATGTGCGCCACGAGATCGTCCATAACAAATTTGTCGTAGATGCCTTGCGCGAAAAAGGCGCAGTCTTTGTCGAAGAGCTGGATGAATGTCCCCCGGATCGCCCCGTTGTGTTTTCCGCGCATGGCGTGCCCAAGGCCGTTCCTGCCGAGGCAGCGCGGCGCGAGATGATCGCGGTGGATGCGACCTGTCCCTTGGTGACCAAGGTCCATAACGAAGCCGCGCGTCATTCTGAAAATGGGCTTCAGATGATCATGATCGGCCATGCCGGCCATCCGGAAACCGTCGGCACGATGGGGCAGTTGCCCGAGGGGGAAGTTCTTCTGGTTGAGACGGTCGAGGATGTGGCCGGATTGCAGGTGCGCGATCCGCAAAAGCTGGCCTATATCACCCAGACCACTTTGTCGGTTGATGACACCGCCGAAATCGCTGCAGCCTTGGTTGCGCGTTTTCCTGCGATTGTCGTCCCGGCCCATGAAGACATCTGCTATGCCACCACCAACCGGCAGATGGCCGTCAAGGCCATGGCTCCGCGCATTGATGCCTTGCTGGTGATCGGTGCGCCGAATTCGTCGAATTCCAAACGCTTGGTCGAGGTCGGTCGCGGCGCTGGATGCGCTTATGCCCAGCTCATTCAACGCGCGACTGACATTGATTGGCGAGCCTTGGACGGCATCCGCTCGATTGGCATCACGGCAGGTGCATCGGCACCCGAGGTGCTGGTCAACGAAGTGATCGACGCCTTCCGTGCTCGGTTCGAAACGACGATCGAAAAGGTGGAAACCGCCACTGAAAACGTCGAATTCAAGGTGCCACGCATTCTGCGCGAACCGGTTTGATCGCTTCGCCCGGTGTAACCGCGAATTTCATGTGACAGCCCGTTTGGGCAGCGGCACTGTCGCGCCATGATGCGAGCAAGTTTCCTTATCCTACTTTTGGCAATTTCACCCGGTATGGCCACCGCTGGCGCGACCGAGGGTGTTGAAGATGAAGAACACGCTTTTGTCCACCAATTGACCGAGGACGCCATCGGCATGGATGTGCGCCTTGCCCTCTCACCATCAACCGAGCCTTCTCTTTGCGGTCAAAGCGAACCGCAAACTCGGGCCTTGCTGACGGGCGCGAACGCATGGTCCGGCGAAGAAAGCTACGATCTTCTGGGAACCGAGAATGATACCGATCTTTTGGCGCAGGCGCTGATTGCGCGCGGCGCAAAGGCGGAGAATATCGTTCGCCTAAAAGGGCTGGATGCTACCCATGTCGGATTTACAAAAGCCGCGCAGGAAGGGCTGGATGCAACCCAATGTGGCGATAGCGTGATTTTGCATTTTTCCGGCTGGGTCATGGACCCGTCCTTTTTTGCTCCGGCCCAATTGGATTTCGGGCCGTTCGTGATGTCATATGGCGACATAGCGACCCTGCAGGACTGGACCACGATGGCCCTTGGCCGAAGACCGGCAAACGCCCTTGTCGAGAAGGGACCGTGGTTCATCCTGAACCAAAGTGCCTATGGCAAAGCCGATGTGCTATCGGCCGACGCACTTTCTGGCTTGATCACGCTGCTGCGCAATCGCGGGGCGGATGTCAGCGTCTTTCTGGACACCTCGATTGCCGAGGCAATGCGGTTGGAAGACAGACAAGTGCGGGTTGACCCGGACGGTCTTTGGCGCACCCGGCTTGACCCCGATGGTGTGTCGCCCACGCAAGAGCAGTTGCTGAACTCCGGCGCAGGGGCCTTTAGCGTGTTTTACGGCACCGCCGCCGGTGAAATCACCTTGGAACTCTCGCTGCCCGCCAACGCCCCGAACAGCCAGCGCTATGGTGCGTTTTCCTTTGCGTTGGCGCAGGCCATTCTCTCACAAGAGCGCAGCACGCCCTCGGCCTTGGGGCGTGAATTGACGAATGTCGATTTTGGCGAAGAACAGCGTGGCTGGACCTATCTGGTATCAACAACGGACCCGGATCGCGACATCATTGTTGAGCGGCGTCGCCCAGAGACCCCAGAGGATCGGACCATCAAAATCCTGTCGCCGGAAGAAACCCGCGCCGCAAGCCCGCTGGATCAGGCCGACATCCTGCTGCGCGGCCAGGTTCTTGCCCCGTCTGAAACGATCATCGTCATTATCGAAGGAAAACTGGTTCCGTAAAAGGCGGACGGCAGTTTCGAGACACCTCTGGTGTTGCAGGCCGGGGTAAACCAGATCGACATCGTCGCCATGACGAAAGACAACCGTCCGATCTCGCGAACGGTCGAATTGTACTTTGAAGGCGATATGCAGGCCCTGTTGGGATCGGGCACCCGCTATGCCTTGATCATTTCGAACCAGGACTATCCCGAAGGGTCGGGGCTGAATGATCTGAAGACACCTCACGGGGATGCGGACGCCTTGGCGCAGGTCTTGCGGGAAAGTTTTGGCTTTGTGAACGAGGCCAAGCTGGACGGTGCCACTGTTCCGCTGATACTGCGCGACGCGACGGGGCTGGAGATTGAAACCGCCTTGTTCAACCTGTCGCAAATCGCTGGCGAGAAGGACACCGTCTTGGTCTTCTATGCGGGCCATGGGCTTTATGATGCGGCGACGGACAAGGCCTATTGGTTACCCTCGGATACCAGAATGGGCCTGCCCTTTTCCTTTCTTGCCGCTACAGCGATCACTGATGCCTTGTTGCGGATCAA
The DNA here is from genome assembly GCF_051200875.1 of Thioclava sp. FR2. Classification (GTDB taxonomy): domain Bacteria; phylum Pseudomonadota; class Alphaproteobacteria; order Rhodobacterales; family Rhodobacteraceae; genus Pseudotabrizicola. Next base: position 3,520,163 of record NZ_CP195191.1, on the reverse strand, counting down.
TGCGAACAACATTCTTGTGATTTCAGACAGCTGTTACTCTGGTGCCCTGATGCGCGGCGGAAATGATCTGCCAGAAAGCGTGACCGGCGATCGGTTGCTGGCGTTGCAGCGGCTGTCCGACAAACGCTCGCGCATTGTGGTGGCCTCGGGCGGGAACGAGCCGGTGCTGGATGGTGGCGGGGGGAAACATTCGGTCTTTGCCCAAGCGCTGCTGACGGGTTTGTCCGAGATGGAGGAAGATGCCTTCACGGTGCGCGAGTTGTTTGACCGCTATCTGCTGCCCATGACCGTGGGGCGGGCGGCGCAAGAGCCGCAGTACCGGCCGATCCAGAGTTCGGGGCATGAAGGGGGCGATGTGGTCCTTGCCCGCGTCTCCCCCTAAGGCGCGGCAGGCGGGCAACACCGGTTGGCTTTCCCCGGTGACGGTCTGGACCCAGACTGCAGCGAAGCTAAGCCTAGCCCCAATCGTCTGCTTGAAGAGGCCGCCCGTGAACCCGATCCCGAAATCTGCGCTGCTGCTTGCCCTTGCGGGGCTGATCCCGTTTTTATGGGGCGCAGCCTCGGTCTTGCATCCTGCTCTGGCAAATTTCGGGGCGCAGAATTTTGGGCCGCTCTTTACCGGCACTTATCTGAGCCTGACCTATGGGACCGTGATCCTATCCTTCATGTCCGGGGTCTTGTGGGGGTTCGCCACACGCGCCGAAGGGGCGCAGGCGGGGGTTGGGTATGGGCTGTCGGTGATCCCCGCCTTATGGGCCTTCTTCATGGTCAACGGAGACCCCGGCAATGCCGCGATCAATCTGCTGGCGGGGTTTGTTGGGCTGCTCCTTTTGGACTGGCAGTTCTGGAAGCAGGGCCTTGCCCCCCTCTGGTGGATGCGGCTGCGGGTGATCCTGACCGGGGTCGTGGTGGCCTGCCTTTTGGTGCCTGTCCTGACCGGGAAATAGCGTCCCCGTCGGGGACGTTTTTTTACATAAGCGGAATCAAATGGTTAGCCGCGGGGATTCAGAGTTTTTTAAGAATTCCGTGGGTTTAGAGAAGAAGAGTCGGGCTGAAGCCCGACCTACGTCTGCCGCCGTCGAAGGCCGCCGCCAAATCCGATTACAACCGATCAAGTCCTGAGGGCCGCGCCCGACCTCGGGTGGGCGCTGTGACCGGAGTTCGGGGCGTTTAATGGGTCAGCTACTTCGACGGTGGGTCGGCGGGAAGGCGTCGAAAGAGCGCCCTCCCGGGGGGGAGGGAGGGCGCTGCCCGGGACGCTGGCGCGGCGGTTCCGGGCATGGGGGAGTCGGGGCAAGCCCCGACCTGCGTCCGATCAGATGTCTTCCAGCATCATCACGCCGTGCATGGATTTGATGGCGCCCTTGATCTGGGGGGTGATCGGGTAGGGTTTGGGGAGTTTGAGGTCGATCTCTTGGCCATCATCGCAGGCCACGCAGATGTAGATATCGGCGCGGTTGCGGCCTTGGACCTTGTCCAGAAGCTCGGCCAAGGCGGGCAGCACCTCGGGGCGGTTGAGGTGGATTTTCAGATCGCTCGCGGCGGCATCGGCTGCCACAGCGTCGATCGGCTGCACCGCATTGGCCAGAAGTTTTACCCCATCGCCATCGGGGTCAGCCTTGACCGTCAGCACGACATTACGGCCCGGTTCCAGATGATCGCGCGCGGCCTCGAGCACATCAGAGAAGACGGTGACTTCGTAAAGCCCAGTGGGATCAGAGAGTTGGACAAAGGCAAAGCGGTTGCCCTTGGCGCTTTTGCGTTCCTGTTTGGAGGATACCGAGCCTGCGAGTTTTGCGATTTGCGGGCCGGCCTGCACCTGTTGGGTCAGTTCCGTCAGGGTCTTCACGCCCTTTTTGCGCAAGGGCCCCATGTAATCATCCAGCGGGTGGCCGGTGAGGTAGAAGCCCACGGCCTGATGTTCATGGGACAGCCGTTCCATTGGCTGCCAGTCATCGCGGAAGGGCAGACGCGGTTCGGGAATATCTGTCCCAGCCTCACCAAAGAGGCTGACCTGATTGCTGGATTGCGCGTCGTGGATGGCCGCGGAATAGGCGACCAGCGCATCCAGCGCCTCGAACACCCTTGCACGGTTGCTGTCGAGTTGATCGAATGCCCCGGCGCGGGCCAGCATTTCCAAGGGGCGCTTGCCAACCTTTTTCAGATCGACCCGGCGGGCGACGTCGAAGAGCGTCTTGAAGGGTTTGTCCCCGCGTGCGTCCACAATGGCGCGCATCGCCTCGACGCCTACGTTTTTCAGCGCGCCCAGCGCGTAAATTACCTTGCCATCTTTCACGTCAAAGGTGGCCAGCGAACGGTTGACGCATGGCGGCACGGTTTCGATGCCCAGCTTATCAAGTTCGCGTTTGTAGACGGCGAGCTTGTCGGTCAGGTGGATATCGCAGTTCATCACCCCCGCCATGAATTCGACGGGGTGGTTCGCCTTCAGCCAGCCGGTCTGGTAGCTGACAACGGCATAGGCGGCGGCGTGGGATTTGTTGAAGCCGTAATTGGCGAATTTTTCGAGCAGGTCGAAAACCTCACCCGCCTTTTTCGCGTCGATATTATGCGTGGCCTTGGCGCCTTCGATGAACTTCGGGCGTTCCTTGGCCATTTCCTCGGCGATCTTTTTCCCCATGGCGCGGCGCAGAAGATCGGCGCCGCCAAGAGAATAGCCCGCCATGACCTGAGCGATCTGCATCACCTGTTCCTGATAGACGATGATGCCTTGGGTTTCTTTCAGGATCGGGTCGATGGTCGGGTGCAGCGATTCCAACTCGCGCAACCCGTTCTTCACCTCGCAATAGGTGGGTATGTTTTCCATCGGGCCGGGACGATAGAGCGCCACAAGCGCCACGATGTCTTCGATACAGGTGGGTTTCATGCGCCGCAGCGCATCCATCATGCCCGAGCTTTCCACCTGAAACACCGCGACGGTTTTTGCGGCGGCGTAAAGGTCATAGGTCACCTTGTCGTCCAAGGGGATGTGGCCGATGTCATTTTCGGCCCCCTTGGGCGGGTCGTAAAGCTTGCGCCCGTCTTGGGCGACATGCAGGGGGCGGCCCCCTTTCAGGATCAGGCCGATGGCGTTCTGGATGACGGTCAGGGTCTTGAGGCCCAGAAAGTCGAACTTCACCAGCCCCGCCTGTTCGACCCATTTCATGTTGAACTGGGTGGCGGGCATATCGGCGCGGGGATCTTGATACAGCGGCACCAATTCGTCCAGCGGGCGGTCACCGATCACAACGCCAGCCGCATGGGTGCCCGCGCTGCGGTAAAGGCCTTCGATCTGTTCGGCATAGGTCAGAAGGCGGCCTACCACCTCTTCCTTCGCGGCCTCACGCAGGCGGGGTTCATCGGCCAAGGCCTTGGTGATGGACACCGGCTTGACACCTTCGACCGGGATCAGCTTGGCCAGCTTGTCGACCTGCCCATAGGAAAGCTGCAAAACGCGGCCCACGTCGCGCACCGCCATCTTGGACAGAAGCGCGCCGAAGGTGATGATCTGGCCCACCTTCTCGCGGCCGTAATGTTCCTGCACATAGCGGATCACCTCTTCGCGGCGGTCCATGCAGAAGTCGATGTCGAAGTCGGGCATGCTGACGCGTTCGGGGTTCAGGAAGCGTTCGAACAGCAGCGCATAACGCAGGGGGTCAAGGTCGGTGATCGTCAGCACATAGGCGACAAGGCTGCCCGCGCCCGAGCCCCGTCCCGGCCCCACCGGAATATCATGCTGTTTGGCCCATTTGATAAAGTCGGCCACGATCAGGAAGTAGCCGGGGAACCCCATCTTTTCGATGATGTCCAACTCGAACTTCAGCCGGTCCTCATAGGTTTCGCGGCTGGCGGCCATCGGGATCACGGCCAGTCGCTTGTCCAGCCCCTCCCAGGCCTGACGCCGCAGTTCTTCCACCTCGTCATCGGCGAATTTGGGCAGAATGGGCTTGCGCTTGAAGGCGGCAAAGGCGCAGCGGCGGGCAATCTCGACCGTATTCTCCAAAGCCTCGGGCAGATCGGCGAACAGTGCGCACATCTCGGCTTCGGATTTGAAATAGTGCTGCGGGGTCAGACGGCGGCGCGGCTGTTGCTGGTCCACATAGGCGCCCTCGGCAATGCAGATCAGCGCGTCATGCGCCTCGTACATGTCGGATTTCGGGAAATAGACATCGTTCGTGGCCACCAAGGGCAAGCCAAATTCATAAGCCATCTCGACATGGCCGCGCTCGCTTTGCGCCTCGGCCTCGGGCAGGCGGCCGCCTTCGCCCGGGTGGCGCTGCAGCTCGACATAAAGCCGGTCCGGGTAAATCTCGGCCAGCCGCTTCAACAGCGCCCGCGCCTTGGCATCTTGGCCCTGCCGCAAGAACCGGCCCAAAGGTCCGTCCGGCCCCCCTGTCAGGCAGATCAGCCCCTCGGAATAGGTGGCAAGGTCATCGACCGTCACCTGCGTCAGCTGTCCGCCCTTATCAAGGTAAAGGCAAGAATTCAGCTTCATCAGGTTCATATAGCCCGTCTCGCTCTGCGCCAGAAGAACGATGGGCGCGGGCAGGCGGATCTTTTCGCCGGGCTGGGCCGGATCATGGGCAAGGCTGATCTGGCACCCCACAATCGGCTGCACCCCCGCCCCCTGCGCCGTGACCGAAAACTCCAAGGCACAGAACATGTTATTGGTATCGGTCACGGCGATGGCGGGCATCTCTGCCGCCGCCGCCAGCTTGACCAGTTTCTTGACCGGAATGGCCCCTTCCAGAAGGGAGTGCTCGGTGTGAACCCGAAGATGAATGAATCGCGGCGCTGTCATGGGCGCAGCCTAACGAAGCACCCGCGCCGGGGGAAGAGCGAGAAGATCTGCCCAATTCTTCGGCAAAACGCGAGGGTGCTTCAATTTTGCCCGAATTATTTGCACTTGCCATGTGGTCAGCGGGCAGGCTTCATGGTGAAACAGGGAAACGGGCGAAAACAGCCCGCAGGGGCGCATCCTCCGCTTTACGCCGCATCGGGCGGAGATGCAGAAGGCCTCGAACGGGGAGAAGGCGGCGGACTGAAACCAGATGACCGGGATTGCGTTTCTTCTGAATGGAACGCCTGTCCGTGTTGACGATCTGTCGCCGACACGAACCCTTCTGGACTGGCTGCGTGAAAATCGCGGGCTAACCGGGACAAAAGAAGGCTGCAACGAAGGCGATTGCGGGGCCTGCACCGTGATGGTCACCGATGCCACGGGCAGCAAGGCGCTGAACGCCTGCATTTTGTTTTTGCCTCAACTCGATGGCAAAGCCGTGCGCACTGTCGAAGGGATCAGCGGCCCCGATGGCCTTCTGCATCCTGTGCAACAGGCAATGATCGACCACCATGGCAGCCAATGCGGCTTTTGCACGCCGGGCTTTGTCGTTTCGATGGCGACAGCCCATCTGAACGGTCGCAGCGACCATGATGACCAGCTGGCGGGCAATCTCTGCCGCTGCACCGGCTATGCCCCGATCATTCGCGCGGCCAAAGCCGCGGCCAGCCAACCTGTCCCGCACTGGATGGCAGAAGATCAGGACCGGCTCGCCCAATCCCCCATTTTCTGTCCTGAAATATCCCGGGGGGAAAGGGTTTTTGCCGAAGGCAAAAGACCCGAGGGGGGCAGCGCCCCCCTGCCCGGCTTCCGCCCAAAGACCACGGACGAACTGGCCGTGTGGTACGACGCCAACCCCGATGCCACGCTGATTGCCGGGGCTACGGATGTGGGGCTTTGGGTCACCAAGCAATTGCGCGACCTTTCTTCTGTGGCTTTCCTCAGCGGCATCGCCGAGATGCAAAAGATCGAGGCAGAGGAAGGAACAATCCGCATCGGTGCGGGCGTGACCATCGCGAATTTGCGCACAGCGATGCAGGTTACCCACCCCGCCTTTGCCGAAATGCTGCGGCGCTATGCCAGCGAGCAGGTCAGAAATGCCGCGACCATTGGCGGCAATATCGCCAATGGCTCCCCCATCGGCGATGGCCCGCCCGCGCTGATCGCGCTGGGCGCGACCCTGCATTTGCGTCGGGGCGATGCGCGGCGCGACCTGCCCTTGGAGGATTTCTTCCTCGACTACCGCAAGCAAGACCGCCAGCCCGGCGAATTCGTCGAGGCGGTGACGATCCCCGCCACGGCCCCGGCCTTGCGGATCTACAAGCTGTCGAAACGCTTCGATCAGGATATCTCGGCGGTGTGCGGGGCGTTCAACGTCACGGTTGAAGGCGGCAAGGTCACCTCGGCCCGCATCGCCTTTGGCGGTATGGCTGGCATCCCGAAACGCGCGGCAGCCGCCGAGGCGGCGCTGGTCGGTCAGGTTTGGTCTAAAGCCGTGGTCGTGCAGGCCATGGCGGCGATGGCGCAGGATTTCACGCCTTTGTCCGACATGCGTGCCAGCAGCGCCTATCGGATGCAGGCCGCTCAGAACATGTTGTGGCGCTATTTCCATGATCTGGCTGGCCTGCCAGTTTCGGTTCTGGAGGTCAGGGCATGAGTATGGGCAAACCCCTGCCGCATGATGCGGCCCCGCTGCATGTGACGGGTCAGGCGCGTTATGTCGATGACATCCCCCTGCCCGCAAACACGCTGCATCTGGCCTTTGGTCTGTCCACGATCGCGCATGGCGAGATTGAAAGCATGGACCTTGCGGCCGTGCGCGCGGCCCCCGGTGTGGTGGGCGTCTGGTCGGCGGCGGATTTCGACGACATGCCCGATTGCAGCCCTTCGGCCCATGATGAGCCCCTGTTGGCCGTGCATCGGGTGCATTACCTTGGCATGCCGGTCTTTCTGGTGGCCGCGGACAGCCATCTGGCGGCACGCAAGGCGGCGCGGCTGGCCAAGATCAGCTATCGGGAACTGCCTGCCCTTTTGACTGTCGACGACGCCTTGGCTGCGGACAGCCGGTTCGAACAGGGGCCGGTGATCTGGTCCAAGGGCGATGCGGCGCGGGCGCTGGAGCGCGCGGCGCAGGTGATCGAAGGCCGGTTCGAGGTAGGCGGGCAAGAGCATTTCTACCTTGAAGGTCAGGTGGCAGCGGCGCTGCCGCTGGAGGGTGGGGATATGCTGATCCATTCCTCGACCCAGCACCCGACTGAGATCCAGCACAAGGTCGCCCATGCCCTGCATCTGCCGATGAGCGCGGTGCGGGTCGAGGTGCGGCGGATGGGCGGCGGCTTTGGCGGCAAGGAAAGTCAGGGCAATGCGCTGGCCATTGCTTGCGCGCTGGTCGCGGCGCGGACCGGGCGCCCGGCCAAGATGCGCTATGACCGCGACGATGACATGATGATCACCGGCAAGCGGCATGACCTGCGGATCTTGTATCGCGTAGGCTTTGATGAGGACGGGCGGGTTCAGGGGCTGGAGTTCACCCACCTGTTCCGCTGCGGCTGGTCGCAAGACCTGTCGCTGCCGGTTGCCGACCGGGCAATGCTGCATGCCGACAATTCCTATCACCTGCCCGATATTCGCATCGAGAGCCACCGGCTGAAAACCAACACCCAAAGCGCCACCGCCTATCGTGGCTTTGGTGGGCCGCAGGGGATGATCGGGATCGAGCGGGTGATGGACCATATCGCCCATGTCTTGGGCCGCGATCCGCTGGCGGTGCGTTGGGCGAATTTCTATGCCCCGGCGGACCCTGAGGCGGCGGCCAAGGCAAGGGGGGCTTTGCCCCCCTCGGGCCTTTTGCCTGCGGCAACGGCCCTTACCCCCCAGGATATTTCCAGACAGAAAATGGGCAGGCAGAGCACGCCCTATTTCATGGAGGTGGAGGATTTCATTGGCCATGAATTGGTGGCCGATCTGGTGGGGCGGTCGGATTACGCGGCGCGGCGGGCGGAGATCGCGGCCTGGAATGCGGCCAGTCCGATCCTGAAGCGCGGGATCGCCCTGACTCCGGTAAAGTTCGGGATTTCCTTTACGCTGACGCATCTCAATCAGGCCGGGGCCTTGGTCCATGTCTATCAGGACGGCTCGGTTCATCTGAACCATGGTGGCACCGAGATGGGGCAAGGTCTGTTCCAGAAGGTGGCGCAGGTCGCGGCCGGGGTTTTCGGGATTGACCCGCTGGCGGTGAAAATCACGGCAACCGATACCGCGAAAGTGCCGAACACCAGTGCCACGGCGGCCTCGTCCGGGTCTGATTTGAACGGGATGGCGGCGCGGGCGGCCTGCGAGACGATCCGGGACCGGATGGCCGCCTTTATCGCCGGCAAGCATCAGGCGAAGCCTGCGTTGGTGCGGTTTGAAGGCGGCATGGTGCGGGTCGCGGGCGAGGTCTACCCCTTCTCCAAGGTCGCGCAATGGGCCTATGAGGCGCGGGTGTCGCTGTCTTCGACCGGGTTTTATGCCACGCCCAAGTTGGCTTGGGATCGCAAGGCAGGGCGGGGGCGGCCCTTCCTGTATTTCGCCTATGGGGCGGCGGTGACAGAGGTGGTGATTGACCGGCTGACGGGAGAGAACCGTATTTTGCGAGCGGATTTACTGCATGACACGGGCACTTCGTTGAATCCGGCCTTGGATATCGGGCAGGTCGAAGGCGCCTATGTGCAGGGGGCGGGGTGGCTTACGACCGAAGAACTGGTTTGGGATGGCAAGGGGCGGCTTTCGACCCACGCGCCGAGCACCTACAAGATCCCGGCCTGTTCCGACCGACCGCCGGTGTTCAACGTGGCGCTTTGGGGCAAGCCAAATCGCGAGGATACGGTTGGCAAGTCAAAGGCTGTCGGTGAGCCGCCCTTTATGCTGGGGATATCGGCGTTCCTCGCCCTCTCCGATGCGGTGGCCGCCTGCGGGCCGGGCTATCCTGACCTGCGGGCCCCTGCGACGGCGGAGGCTGTTCTGGCCGCCGTGGCGCGGGTGGAGGGCCGGGCATGAGCTTTGATCGGGAGGGCCTGAAGGACGCGGTCGCGCAGCATGGAAAGGTTGCGCGGGTGGTGGTTGTCTCCGCCTTGGGGTCGACACCCCGGGAGGCGGGGACGTCGTTTCTGGTTTGGGACGGCGGGCAAGCGGGCACGATCGGTGGCGGGGCCCTGGAATTGCAGGCGGCGCTTCGTGCGCGGGGGGCACTGGCGACTGGGGATCGCTTCGATAAGGTGTCGCTTGGGCCGGATATTGGCCAATGCTGCGGCGGGGCCGTAACGTTGTTGACCGAGGTTTGGGATTCGGCGCGATTGGCCGCGCTGTCTGGGCCCGTGGTGCGGGCGATGCCGGGGTTTTCTGGCGAGATGCCGTTGAAGGTCGCGAACCGACTGAGGGCCGCGCGGAACGGGACGCGGGCCTTGGTCTTTGAACAGATTCAGGGCTGGCTGATCGAACCCCTGACGGCAGCGCGCCAAGAGATCTGGATTTGGGGGGCAGGCCATGTGGGGCGGGCAATTATAGACGTGTTGCGCCCCCTGCCCGGTCTGCGCCTTGTCTGGGCGGATACGGCAGAGGATCGTTTTCCGGGGCCGGTCGAGGGCGTTGCGCAGCGGGTCGCAGTGCGGTTGCCGGATTTGGTGGCCGGGGCCCCTACAACCGCCTCTCATCTGATCCTGACCTACAGCCATGCGCTGGATCTGGAACTTTGCCACCAATTGCTGGCCCATGGCTTTGACCGGTGCGGACTAATTGGGTCTGAAACGAAATGGGCGCGGTTCCGGTCACGGCTTATGGCTTTGGGTCACGGCAGCCAAACCATTGACCGGATTGACTGCCCCATTGGCAATCCGGCATTGGGCAAGCATCCGCAGGCCATTGCCATCGGGGTGGCGCAGGATGTGCTGCAACCACGAAAACGACACGCGTCACGACAGGAGAACGCGGGATGACAGGGACGGGACAAGGCGAGGAATTGCTGCGCGTCGACGGGGTGACAAAGGCCTATCCCGGCGTTGTGGCCAACAGCGATGTATCTTTTGCCATTTCCAAGGGCGAGGTGCATGCGCTTTTGGGGGAAAACGGGGCCGGGAAATCGACGCTGGTCAAAATGATCTATGGGCTGGTGAAGCCGGATAGCGGCCGGATGGTGCTGTCGGGTGAAAGCTATCAGCCAGAGGAACCGCGGGCGGCGCGGGCCAAGGGCGTGGCGATGGTGTTCCAGCATTTCAGCCTGTTCGACGCGCTGAATGTGGCCGAAAACGTGGCTTTGGGCATGGAAAACCCGCCGCCGATGAAGGAATTGGCCAGCAAGATCCGGTCGGTTTCAGATGAATACGGGCTGCCCTTGGACCCGAGCCGGATGGTGGGGGATTTGTCCGCCGGAGAGCGCCAGCGGGTCGAGATCATCCGCTGCCTGCTGCAAGACCCGAAGCTGTTGATCATGGATGAGCCGACCAGCGTGCTGACACCGCAAGAGGTGCAGATCCTGTTCAAGACGCTGCGCCAATTGTCGACCGAAGGCACGGCGATCCTGTATATCAGCCACAAGCTGGAAGAAATTCGCGAGCTTTGCGATGAAGCCACGATCTTGCGGCGGGGCAAGGTGGTCGCCACCTGCACCCCGCGCGATGTGTCGGCCCGCGAAATGGCCGAACTGATGGTGGGGGCGACGCTGACACCGCCAGCGCGGGCCGACAAGCCCAAGGGTGAAGTGGTCCTGGAGGTGCGGGGGCTGTCGCTGGCTTCGCCCATTCCTTTTGGAACGAGCTTGAAGGATGTGAGCCTTGCCGTGGCGAAGGGGGAGGTTCTGGGAATTGCCGGCGTTGCAGGCAATGGGCAGGACGAATTGCTGCTGGCCCTGTCTGGGGAATTGCGGGCACCGGAAGGGGCGGTGAAGATCAATGGCCGTCCCGTGGGCGGTCTGGGGCCAAACGGGCGGCGCGCGGCGGGTCTTGTGGCGGCACCAGAGGAACGCTTGGGCCATGCGGCGGCACCCGATATGTCGCTGGTGGAAAATGCGCTGCTGTCGGGTCTGGTGCGCAAGAAGCTGACCAGAAGTGGGTTTATCGACTGGGCCGCGACCGAAGACTTCGCCGCGGGCATCGTCAAGGATTTCGACGTGCGCACGCCGGGCACCCATGTGGCGGCACGGGCCTTGTCGGGCGGCAATCTGCAGAAGTTCGTGGTCGGGCGCGAGCTGAGCCAAGCCCCAGAGGTGATCGTGGTCAACCAGCCGACTTGGGGGGTGGACGCGGCGGCGGCGGCGGCAATCCGTCAGGCGATCCTTGATCGCGCGGCAGAAGGTGCCGCGGTGGTGGTGATCAGTCAGGATCTGGATGAGCTTTTGGAAATTGCAGACACCTTTGCTGCGCTGAATGAAGGGCGGTTGACCCCGCCGCGCCCGGTAAAGGGACTGACCGTCGATGAAATCGGCCTGATGATGGGCGGGGCCCATGGCATGGAGGTGGCGCATCATGGCGCATGACAGCCGCGTTGAGCCACAATTCTTTTTCAAAAGAATTGCAAATTCCTTCGAAGGAATTTGCCGCAAAGGGGGGCTGCCATGCTGACCCTTGAAAAACGCCCCTCGCCCAGCCGGTTCTGGCAATATGCAACGCCGGTTCTGGCCGTGGTGCTGACAATGGTCGCGGGCGGGATCATGTTTGCGCTGTTGGGCAAGAACCCGGTCGAGGCGATGCGGATCATCTTTTGGGATCCGCTGTTCAACGCCCAGTTCGCAAGCTATTCGCGCCCGCAGCTCTTGGTGAAAGCGGGGCCGCTGATCCTGATTGCCATTGGGCTGTCACTGGGTTTTCGGGCAGGCATCTGGAACATCGGGGCCGAAGGACAATACATCATGGGCGCCATTCTGGGCGCGGCTGTGGGGCTTGCCTTTTACCCGGCGGATTTGTGGATCGTGTTTCCGCTGATGGTGATTGCCGGGGCCTTGGGTGGCTGGTTGTGGGCGATGATCCCTGCGATTTTGAAGACCAAGTTCAACACCAACGAGATTCTGGTTTCGCTGCTGTTGGTCTATGTGGCTCAGAATTTTCTGGCCTCGATGGCGGTTGGTCTTTTGCGCAACCCTGAAGGCGGTGGGTTTCCCGGAAGCCGCAATCTTTCGCAATATCCGGCAGCAGCCAATCTGGAACTGATCCCCGGCACTGGTATGCATTGGGGCGTGGTTGCGGCCTTTTTGGCGGTAATCGGGGCTTATGTCTTGCTGCAGCGCCACATCCTTGGCTTTCAGATAAAGTTGTCGGGGCAGGCACCGCGCGCGGCCCGCTTTGCCGGGGTTGCGCCGACGAAGCTGGTGGTCTTGTGCATGGGGATTTCCGGGGCCTTGGCCGGGTTGGCCGGGCTGTTCGAAGTAGCGGGCCCCGCAGGTCAGATCAGCATTGATTTTAACGTAGGCTATGGCTTTACCGCGATCATCGTGGCGTTTCTGGGCCGGCTGAATCCGATCGGCATTCTGCTGGCAGGGCTTTTGATGGCGCTGACCTATATCGGCGGTGAATTGGCCCAGTTCATGCTTGGTTTACCTGCCGCTGCCATTCAGGCCTTTCAGGGGATGCTGTTGTTCTTCCTGCTTGCTGTCGATCTGTTGACCAATTTCCGCGTCCGTCTGGGCGCAAAACGGGAGGCGCTGTGATGTTTGGCGGTATTGATCCAAGTCTTCTGATCACGGCGCTGATCGTCGCTTCGGTTCCGATCATCCTTGCCGCCATTGGCGAGTTGGTGGTGGAACGCGCAGGCGTCCTGAACCTTGGGGTTGAGGGCATGATGATCATGGGCGCGGTCTG